>JBCBZV010000052.1:0-27764 GCA_039815155.1 Pseudomonadota bacterium | reverse complement strand
TTTTGATGATAGAAGGTGAGCCAGTGCCCTACTGCCTGGCCCGACTTCCCTCCCAAGGAGAGCTTCGCGGGAACCTCGCGGCCGGCGGAACCGGTCGAGCGCAAGAACTGACGGACCGGGATCGGTGGATCGCGCAGCAGATTGGTCCGGAGCTAAAAAAGCGAAATTTGATTTTTGTCGGTTTGGACGTAATTGGCGACTACCTAACGGAGATTAACGTCACCAGCCCTACCTGCATTCGAGAAATCGATGAGCAATTTGATACGAACATTGGCGGACAGTTGATGGATGCGATCTCGAAACGCCTCGCCGACCGCAAGGATTGATGCGAACAAACGCAATAGCAAGCAACGATAGGCTCGTCCTGTGTGCGCTCATTGCTGCGGCGCTGCACGTAATGCTTATACTTGGGATCACCTTCGACGCATTACGCCCCTCTGATGCTCGTCATCAAGTCGAAGTCACTCTTGTTCAAAACCCTGGCAGTCGACCGAGTCGCGCCGACCATATCGCCCAAGCCGATCAAGAAGGTAGTGGTTCGGAGGCACTTCGGGATCGAGCATCAGGTACCTTAAGTGCACTGCCACAGCCAATGACCGCCGCCCAGCTAGAACCAGTAAGCAACAATAGTGGTCGTGAACGGCTAGCGTCGCCATCAGTCACAGCCCTAGATGCGACGCGCAAGGTAGTTGATCGACGCGGTGAGCAAGAGAATTTCGAAGATCTCCCCGAGGCTGAAAAAGAGCTGGCGCGGCTAAATCAGGAACTCGCTAGACTGCGCGCTGACCTGAACACGCAGCGACAGCAATACTCGCGTAACCCGCGAGTTCGTCGGCTTGATGCGGTATCTGCGCGGGCCGCCGCAGATGCGGCTTATCTTGCAGACTGGCGCCGACGGGTTGAGACCGTCGGCAATCAGTACTACCCGGAGGCCTCACTGCGCTATGGAATTTACGGGAGTCTACAAATGCTCGTCACCATTCGAGCGGATGGCAGCCTTGAGAGCATAGACATACTTAAGTCATCGGGATACGCGGTTCTCGACGAAGCGGCCGTTCGAATTGTCAGACTCGCCGCACCGTTCTCTCCTTTCCCTGAAGCGCTGCGCGATACCACCGACAAATTGGAAATACTACGCACGTGGCAATTCGAGCAAAACCCGCTAAGCTCGAATAATGCGAATAGCTAGCGTATGAAGCTGTGCCTGAAGATCGCAGCACCTTAGGGCAAGGCAACCCACCTCGGCGAACACCGAAAGCGCAGGCTTCAATTAGCAGTCTGCGTGATCATTTCTTGCTGGCGATGCCGAGTATCGAGACCGGTATTTTCAGCGGCAGCATCACTTACATATGCGAGCACGGTGAAGCCGGTGCGATGGGCATCGTGCTCAATCAACCGCTCGACCTATGCCTGGATGAAATCTTTGAACACCTGGAAATTGATACGCACAGTAGTTTTGAGGAGGAACCGGTCCTGGCAGGCGGTCCGGTTCAGATTGATCACGGTTTTGTTCTCCACCCGCCTCATAGGAAAGAATGGGATGCAACCCTGCGGGTCACGAAGGACATTCACTTGACGACCTCCCAGGATGTACTGAAGGCGATAGCGTCCGGCGATGGGCCACAGGAATTTGTAATTGCGCTGGGCTATGCAGGCTGGTCGGCAGGTCAGCTTGAAGAAGAAATAGCGGGGAACAGCTGGTTAACACTACCCGCGGAACGGCACATTCTTTTTCAAACGTCCGTTGCCCAGAGGGTCAGCGCCGCCGCTGCGATGCTCGGCATCGACATGAATCTACTGAGTACCGAGGCCGGACACGCCTAAAGACTTGGCCGATTCGACTTTCATACGCGCCATGGCCTTCGACTTTGGTCTGCGCCAGATTGGGGTAGCAGTGGGCAACACAGCACTGGGTACCAGCCAGGCGCTACCTGTACTGTCAGCACGAGACGGCATTCCCGATTGGGATCAGATAAGAACACTTATGGACGAATGGGAACCGGATCGAGTGCTGGTTGGCGATCCGATTAATATGGATGGCTCCTTAAGCGAAATAGCCACAAGAGCTCGCAAGTTTGCGCGCCGCCTTGAAGGTCGTTTCGGCCTATCCGTGACGCTTGTGGATGAGAGGTTGACGAGTTTCGCCGCGAAACAGGAACAGCGGGCCATGGGCCATGACGGAAACTACAAGCGGGAACCGATCGACAGCCTAGCCGCAGAGCTGATACTTCGCGACTGGTTCAATCAGAAGGGCCAAAGTGAACCTGCTAAAGGCTAGCCGCTTCTGCTGCTGTCCACCTGGTAGTCCTCATTCACCACGTCTGCACCACGCCGCTTATCAAACATTTTGATACCCAATCTGACCTCGTTCGCGGAGTCGGCAGAGCAGATTGCTTCGGCGGCACTGATCGCGCCATCGCTGTATTTCGACAGCAACGATTGATCTAGGGTCTGCATACCGAGTTCGTTGGATCGAGCCATTACCTCTTTAATGAGATGAATTTGACCGGTCCGAATGTATTCGGATATGAGAGGTGAGTTAATCAGCACCTCCATCACCGGCACCCGACCATTCCCATCGGCTCGCGGCAACAACATCTGAGCCACCATCGCATTTAGGTTCAAAGACAGATCCATCAGCACCTGAGGATGGCGTTCTGAGGGAAAGAAGCTGAGTATCCGATCGATTGCTTGGTTTGCGTTGTTTGCGTGCAAGGTGCACAGGCAAAGGTGACCCGTTTCCGCAAAGGTCAGCGCGTGCGCCATCGTTTCTGCGGTCCGAACCTCACCAATTAAGATTACGTCTGGCGCCTGTCTCAAAGCGTTTCTAAGACCAATTTCGAAAGATTCCGTATCGATGCCCACTTCGCGTTGCGTGATTAAACATCCCGCATGGTCGTGGATGTACTCGATCGGATCTTCAATAGATAAGATGTGACCCCGACTGTTGCGATTTCGATGGCCGACCATGGAAGCTAAGGAGGTGGATTTGCCCGTTCCCGTACCGCCCACAAAAATCACCAGGCCTCGCTTGTCCATCGCCAGATCGCCGACGATTGGGGGTAGGCCCAGTTCGGAAAATTCCGGTATTTCTGCCTTAATGCGTCTTAGAACTAAGCCGAAGCTACCTCGTTGAATAAAAGCGCTCGCTCGGAAGCGCCCATGATTTTCCGTAAATATTGCGTAATTACACTCTTGCTCGCGAAGGAACACAGCCTGTTGATCGGGAGTCATCGTCTCCAGGACCAGGGCGCGCACCGACTCATCGCTCAGGCTATCTTTGCTGATCGAGGAGATCTTGCCATCGACTTTAATTGCCGGAGCGGCGCGAGACGTTAAAAACCCGTCGGACGCACCGTGCTTAACCATAGCGGCGAGCAGTGAATCGATGTCCATTTACAACCTCCCCCGTGTTTACCGCTTGCGTTTCGGGTGCATGGATGAACACCCGTGATTGTTATCTACGGCGAAACTTTAGAAGTTCTCGGGCATTCGCGCTTTTTGTTTGGCCACATCCCGATTGATGATGCGCTTATCGACAAGGTCTTTGAGCGCTTGGTCCATAGTCTGCATACCAACCGCCTGCCCGGTCTGGATGGCCGAGTACATTTGGGCCACCTTGTCCTCCCGAATCAGGTTTCTAATTGCCGGCGTGGCGCGCATGATTTCATGGGCTGCGACGCGGCCACCCGCAGCTCGGCGCATCAGCGTTTGTGAAACAACCGCCTGCAAAGATTCACTCAGCATGGAACGCACCATGTCTTTTTCCGCCGCAGGAAAGACATCGATCACCCGGTCGATCGTTTTCGCGGCCGAGGTGGTGTGCAAAGTACCGAACACCAGGTGGCCGGTTTCCGCAGCAGTGAGCGCCAGACGAATCGTTTCCAAATCGCGCATCTCACCCACTAAGATGATGTCGGGATCTTCACGCAGCGCGCTTCTTAGGGCCTCCGCAAAGCCGAGCGTATCCCGGTGAACTTCGCGCTGATTCACTAGGCACTTACGGCTCTCATGGACAAATTCTATCGGGTCCTCGATGGTAAGAACGTGCTCATATTTATGATCGTTAATAAAGTCGATCATAGCTGCCAGTGTCGTAGATTTTCCGGAACCGGTCGGCCCTGTTACCAACACAAGTCCTCGCGGCATCAGGCTAATGTCTCGAAACACTTGGCCCATACCGAGCTCTTCCATGCTCAGAACTTTCGTAGGGATCGTTCGGAAGACCCCTGCCGCACCGCGATTTTGATTAAAAGCATTTACGCGAAAGCGAGCAACGCCGGGTACTTCGAAAGAAAAATCTGTTTCTAGATACTCCTCGAAGTCTTTACGCTGCTTGTCATTCATGATGTCGTAGATCAACTCATGAACTTGCTTGTGCTCTAGCGGCGGCAAATTGATCCGGCGCACGTCGCCATCAACTCGGATCATCGGCGGCAAACCCGCCGACAAGTGAAGGTCAGAAGCTCCCTGCTTCGCGCTGAACGCTAGTAGTTCAGTAATATCCATAAGTAGCCCGCTTGGTTCCTTCGTTAATCGTCTGTTGCTGGTCGCGCTCTCGCTAGCCGGCTTTCCGCTACCATGGGAGTATGGAACAGCCTGTTATTGCCAGCAATATAGCAAAGGTGCTGCTCGAGATCAGAGCGGCGGCAGAAAAGCACGGTCGCGATGCCGATTCGATAACACTGCTTGCGGTGAGCAAAACGAAGCCCGCCAGCGCGGTTCGCGCTGCTGCGGAGCAAGGGCAGAGACACTTTGGCGAAAACTACCTTCAGGAAGCTTCGGAAAAGATCGGGACGCTCTCGGACCTCGATCTGATCTGGCACTTTATCGGGCCGATCCAATCAAACAAGACTCGTGCCATTGCCTCGCAATTTGACTGGGTTCATAGCGTAGACCGAAGCAAAATTCTCCGGCGCCTAGATGAGCATCGAGGGGACTCTTTGGATCCGCTTAATATTTGCCTTCAGGTGAATGTATCGGGAGAAGCGAGCAAATCTGGAGTTGCACCTAAGGAGCTGGAATCGCTCGTGCAAGAGGCAGGCGACTTACCTCGGGTTAGGCTTCGGGGCTTGATGGCAATCCCAGCACCGGAGGTAACCTTTGAACGCCAGTTCGATCAATGCATGCGGCTGAATGAGAGCTTCTATCGCTGCAAAGAACTCGATCCTGGCCTGGACACGCTGTCGATTGGGATGTCCGCTGACCTAGAAGCGGCAATAGCGGCGGGGAGCACCATGGTTCGGGTCGGAACAGCAATTTTTGGGGCGCGCGAGAAGCGAAGCTAGACCTACGAAAGCTTGATAACGGTATACTGTTGTGCCTTTTTTTGCGCCTGTGCGAAAGCGCGTCGGATTGAATTTTGAGTGATTTTCTAACCGCATTCGTCGGCGCTGGGAACATGGCGAAAAGTATCGTCGGAGGCATGCTTAGCTCTGCCTTTGACTCAAGCAAGCTGCGTGCATCCGATCCGCTCCAGGCCAACCGTGACAGCCTACGGCAATTGGGCGTGACGACGGTGAGCGATAGCAACAGCGAAGCGGTGCGAGGTGTTGATGTGGTCGTGCTTGCAGTCAAGCCGCAGATTTTAAAAGCGGTCTGCAACGAGCTCCAGCCAGTACTAAATCGAACGCAACTCGTATTATCGATTGCAGCTGGGGTCAGTGAAGCCAGCTTACGTGCCTGGTTGGGCGAAGAGCCGGCGATTGTGCGCTGCATGCCGAACACTCCCGCCCTGCTTGGAAGCGGTGCGACTGCGGTACACGGCGAGGCGCCATTGGACGCTCGGCAGCGGGCGCAGGTCGAGCGCGTACTGGGTGCCGTTGGTCTGGTAACCTGGGTTGACGCGGAAGAGCTGTTGCATGGCGTTACCGCATTGTCCGGCTCCGGCCCCGCGTACTTCTTTCAGTTCATGGAAGCCATGATCGACGAGGCACAACGGATGGGCCTATCCGAGAAAGACGCTAGAGATCTTTGTGCTCAGACCTGCATTGGCGCTGGCCGAATGGTCGCGGAGAGCGACGTAAGCGCTGCGGAACTCCGGCGACGAGTCACCAGCCCCGGTGGAACAACCGAAAGAGCAGTAGCTGTGTTTAGCGAAGAGGGGCTCGAGGACCTCGTGCGAAGAGCGATGCGCGAGTGCTACACCCGCTCCCAGGAGTTAGCAGAAGAACTCGCGTAAAATCGAAGTACTGAAGCATATACGCTGGATCGCCGAGCAAGCGCGAGCGCAAAAAATCAGACAGTAATTACCGAGCCATTAATGAACACAGTCAACTCTATCGCTATCTATCTTGTACAAACCGTACTCGGGCTCTATCTGCTGATCATGATCCTGCGTTTTATTCTGCAGCTAGCCATGGCGGACTTCTATAATCCAATCTCTCAGTTTCTCGTTAAAGCGACCAACCCACTGGTACTTCCAGCGCGACGCGTTCTCCCAGCCAGGGGGCGTTTCGACACCGCATCGATTGTACTGGCGGTCTTTATTCAATTACTTGGAATCGTGCTCTTACTGGCGATGTATGGCTATTCGCCACCGTCGATTAGCCTGCTGTTTGCTTGGTCTGTCGTTGGCGTGTGTGCGCTGATCGTGCGGATCTACTTTTTTGCCTTGTTGGGGATGATCATTCTTAGCTGGGTGGCTCCAGGAACGAGCAATCCAGCCGCTTATCTGCTTTTTCAGATAACCGAACCGGTCATGGCGCCGTTCAGACGCATTCTACCGGCCATGGGCGGAATGGATTTTTCTCCGATCCTGGTCTTCGTGCTGATAAACATCTTGAACATTGTCTTACGGGACCTTGCAGGTGGTCTGCGCTTACCAGCGGCACTGGTAATGGGTATCTGAGTCTTTCACAGGACTAGACACTACTGTGGATCCCAATTCTGTAGGTATCGTAGCGCCGCAGGTGGCGCTTTTTGAGCAGCCACTCACCTTAGCGAGTGGTGCGACTCTCCGTAAGTATCAGCTGCTCTACGAAACCTATGGCGTGCTCAATAAAGAGGCGAGTAACGCAATCCTCATTTGCCATGCGCTGTCTGGGCATCATCATGCGGCCGGCTACCATAGTGCCGACGATCAAAAACCGGGGTGGTGGGACGCCTGTATTGGACCGGGCAAGCCCTTAGACACAAAAAAATTTTTTGTTGTTTCCCTAAACAACCTCGGCGGTTGCCACGGCTCGACCGGGCCAACAAGTCAACGAGATGATAACGGTCATATTTGGGGGCCAGACTTTCCACAGCCCTGCGTCGAAGACTGGGTCGATGCGCAAGCGCTTCTCGCTGATCGTTTAGGCATCGATAGCTGGGCCGCCGTGGTCGGGGGCAGCCTCGGTGGCATGCAGGCCATGACTTGGTCCGTGCGCTATCCGACGCGGGTCCGGCACTGCATTGTTATCGCCGCAGCAATGAAGCTAAGTGCTCAGAACATTGCCTTCAATGAGGTCGCTAGGCGCGCGATCTACTCGGATCCTGCCTACGCCGACGGCCATTACATCAGCAGCGGTGAGGCCCCCAATAAGGGCCTAGCTTTAGCTCGAATGGTCGGCCACATTACTTATCTCTCAGACGATGCGATGGCCAGTAAGTTTGGTCGGGAACTTCAAGAGAACCTCGCGCAAAGCCCTGAACAAATGGTCGGGGACGATTCTCCTGAGTTTCAAGTCGAGAGTTATCTCCGCTATCAAGGTGCTCAGTTTGCCCGCGGGTTCGACGCGAATAGCTACTTACTCATGACCCGCGCGCTGGATCATTACGACTTTGCGGCTAATCATGGAGACGACTCGGTCGCGGCGTTTCGCCAAGCAAAGGCGGAATTCTTGGTTATCGCATTTTCCACGGACTGGCGCTTTTCCCCAGCGCGTTCTCGGGAAATCGTTGAAGCCTTGCTCGCCGCTGAACGGCCTGTGAGCTACGCAGAAGTTGAAGCGAAGGAAGGACACGACGCATTTTTGCTGCCTATACCTCGCTATCTGGATTTACTTCATGCCTACCTGAAACGGGTGGAACCCTAATGCGTCAAGATTTGACCAGCATTCTCGGTTGGGTTCCCAACGGGTCGCGCGTTCTAGATTTGGGCTGTGGCGACGGTGAGTTTTTGGAATTGCTGCAGCAAGAGCGCAGCGCAAGCTGCACCGGTATAGAAATCGACGCAGAGGCAATCAGCAAAGCAATCTCTCGCGGACTTTCTATCGTAGAACAAGACCTAGATGCAGGCTTAGGCAATTTTGCCAACGGCAGCTTTGATATCGTAGTGATGGCGCATGCGCTCCAAGCGGTACATTTTCCCGATAAAGTGCTCGAAGAAATGCTTCGTATCGGCCGCGAGTGTGTGGTGACGTTCCCAAACTTTGGCCATTGGCGCGCGCGTCTGCATCTGGCGACCCGTGGACGAATGCCGGTTTCCAAATTTATGCCCTACACTTGGTACGACACGCCCAACATTCACTTCTGCACCGTGCGGGATTTCGAAACGCTTTGTCGCAAGCGGGGTATCCGCGTATTAGCGAGAGACATGATCGGTGGCGAGACGCGCAGCACGTTCCTGGCGCGACGCTGGCCCAATCTCTTTGCAACCACAGCCATTTACCACATCAGCCGATGAGTTCATTACCGAAGCATAGCCCAAGGGCAAGTACCCTATCTCAGCAGCAAGCGTTGCGAGCCTCTCGCTCAGCGATCAGCGTAGTGCTCATCGTGGTCGCATTTACTGCCCCCTCTGCAATGGCACAACTATCCGAACGCTTCGGGCCTTACGAACTGCATTTCAGTGTCGTTAACACCACTTTTATCGAGCCGGAAGTTGCGGCGCAGTACGGCCTTGCGCGCGGCAAACGCCGAGCCATTCTAAATTTATCGCTGCGGGAACATCTAGAAGATGGAAACACGGTAGCTCGCGAAATGGATCTGAAAGGCCTGAGCTGGGACCTCACAGAAAGACAGGATTTTTTCGACTTCATCCAGGTTATCGAAGGTCCGGCGATCTATTACATCGGTGAATTCAAGTTCCTCAATCGCGAGTGGCGCTATTTCGAAGTCGACTTTCAGCCCGAGAATGACGGGGAAACGTTCAACTACAAGTTTAAGCACCAAATGTGGGTCAACGATTAGTGTCTGCAGCGACCATCGTCGTGGCCACTGGAAACCAGGGAAAGGTTTCCGAATTCAATCGCCTGCTCGCGGACCTTCCCTTTAGCGTTCGGATGCAGTCCGAATTTAATGTGCTGCCCGCGGAAGAGACCGGCGCCACGTTTATAGAAAATGCGATTCTTAAAGCACGAGCTGCAGCGGCGCAAACGGGCTTGCCAGCACTGGCGGACGACTCGGGGATCGAAGTGGATGCGCTGCAGGGACGACCTGGAGTACGTTCCGCCCGGTATGCTACTGCAAACGAGGCTGGTGACAGAGAGGACCGTGATCAAGCGAATAACGACAAACTGCTTCGAGAGCTGAGTGACGTAGCCAACGAGCACCGTAGTGCTCGCTTTCACTGCGTGATCGTGCTCTTACAGCATGCAGAAGATCCGGTGCCCTTTATCGCCCACGGAACGTGGGAGGGCAAAATTTTACCGGAACCCGCAGGGGAAGGCGGATTCGGCTATGACCCGCTATTTTTTGATCCGAAGCATGGGCTAAGTGCCGCGCAAATGGCACCAGAGCTCAAGAATAAAGTTAGCCATCGAGGCCAGGCGGTACGTAAACTCCTTGACCATCTTCAGCAGGCTCCAGGCTAGCGAATCCTAGTATCGCAATACTTATTCCTGGGACTTCGCACCAACTGATGCCGGAAACTTCTCACCTAATACCACCACCCGTGGGCCTTTACGTACATATACCTTGGTGCGAAAAAAAATGCCCCTACTGCGACTTCAATTCCCACGTAGCTTCGACTATTCCAGAGGACGACTACGTAACAGCGTTACTCAAAGATTTTGAAGTAGAGATGAGTGGTGAAAGCAGGGCCATTGAGACGGTGTTTATTGGCGGCGGCACACCGAGCCTGTTCTCCGAAGAATCGATCCGCAAGTTGCTGACGGGAATTCGTCAGCGAGGGGAGCTCAGGACCGATGCGGAAGTGACCATGGAGGCAAATCCAAGCAGCATTGAAGCGGATCGGCTTAGGGGCTATGTCGACGCCGGAGTAACGCGCTTTTCCCTTGGCATTCAGAGCTTCAATGACAAAGCGCTTTCAGCTTTAGGCAGAGTTCACTCTGGAAAAACGGCCCGGCAAGCCATCCGCTGTGCGGCGGCATCGGGAGCAACTAGCTTCAATCTCGACCTAATGCACGGCCTACCCGGTCAATCGGTAGAAAATGGTCTAGAAGATATCGCCACTTCTCTTACCGACAGGCCACCGCATATATCCTGGTATCAACTTACCATCGAACCGAATACGCGGTTCTATAAGTATCCACCGACGCTACCTGTCGAGCATGTGCTTGGTGACCTTGAAGATCAAGGCGTTGCCATGCTGGATCAGGCGGGTTACCGCCGCTATGAGGTGTCTGCTTGGGCGCTGCCGGGAGAGGAGTGTCAGCACAACCTTAACTACTGGACCTTTGGGGACTATGTGGCGATAGGCGCGGGAGCCCACGGCAAGCTGACTGGTTCGGACGCGCAGGTGATTCGCTACTCGAAGACGCGTCGACCAGAGGACTACCTCAAAGAGACCGGAAAGAGTCGTCGCTCCCTGCGGGCGTTGGACGAAGTAGACCGCTGCGGTGAATTCGCAATGAATGCGCTGCGCTTGAGTGCGGGTTTCAGCCTAGAGCTTTTCGAAGCGAGGACCGGCTTAGAAGCGGTGCGAATCCAACATTTACTTGAGGAGCTACAGCAAGAGGGGCTTCTGGAAAAGTCTTCTAAGGTTAAGGCCACCGCGCTGGGCTGGCGCTTTCTCGATGATTTGGTGGGTCGCTTCTTCGATCTCCGTTTGCACTAGCCCTCTTCTGGCGCGGGTTCATAGATAAGATCCCAAACACCGTGCCCCAAACGCTTACCACGAGCCTCGAATTTGGTTTCTGGGCGGTCATCCGGACGCGGCGCATACCTCCCGGCTCCGTAGCGATTTCGTAGGCTGGGTGAACACTCCAGAACCTCAATCATATGCTCTGCATAGGGCTCCCAGTCAGTCGCCAGATGTAGGTGTCCTGACGCTCTTAGACGACTTGTGAGTAACTCTACGAATGCCGGTTGGATCAGCCTGCGCTTGTGATGTTTTTTCTTTGGCCAGGGGTCGGGGAAAAAGATGTGAACCGCGTCGAGGGTCTTCGGTGCCAGGCAATGCTCAAAGATTTCGACGGCGTCGTGGCACATTACGCGAACGTTTTCGAGGGATTGGGTCATTACGCCCATGAGCAATTTACCAACACCCGGTCGGTGAACCTCTATGCCAAGGTAGCTTCTGCTGGGATTCGCGGCGGCGGTAGCTAGCAGGGACTGTCCCATTCCAAAACCGATCTCGACAACCCGCATAGCTCCAGGACGAAACAGCTGCTCCTCGTTCATTAGCCGAGGCTCAAAGTCTATGCCCCAGCGAGCCCAACCCTCGTCGTAGGCCCGTTCCTGCGCAGGCGTCATTCGGCCGGCTCTAAGGACGAAGCTGCGAACGCTTCGTCGCTGATCAGCGGTGGCCGCTCCCACCCCTACTTAACCAACCGAGTTACGGCGATGAGCAAGCAAAGCCAACCACCAATAAAGCCAACCCCACCCAAGGGGGTTATCGCCCCAAGCCACTTAATGCCCGTAAAGCAGAGCAGGTATAGGCTTCCAGAAAAAACTAGCATACCGCTCGCGAACAAGTAGGAACTGAATTTTAGGAGCGAGGAGCTTGGGAAGCTGATAAGTAAAACACCCACGGCGAGCAAGGCGAGGCTATGATAAAACTGGTACTGCACGGCGGTTTCAAACACACCCATCGTGTAGGCATCGAAGCGGTCTCGAAGGGCGTGCGCTCCAAAAGCTCCTAGACAAACCCCAAGCAAGCCGCCAAGCGCGGCGATAACGAGTGTAATTTGAGCCACGGAATAATCCTTTTGTCGCACGGCGCCCACTGCGCGCCAAGCTAAGAGATCGAAATGATAGCCGGAATCCGCATTGGTCTATTTAAATTTTCGGAAATAAAAAACCCGACAGGTTGCCGGGTTTTGCTGATTCAGCCTATCGCCGTGATGGTGGTGTTCGCTCCGATTGGAGCCCTTCCTGTCCGTTTCTAGGCGGCCATCTATCAAGCGGCCATCTATCAAGCGATCGTCTATTAAGCGATCATAACGGAGCGCATTTTCTTCATCGCCGCCTGTTCGAGCTGACGAATTCGCTCGGCTGATACACCGTACTCGTCGGCCAGTTCATGCAACGTCGATTTTTGATCGCTCAGCCAACGACGCGCAAGTATATCGCGGCTGCGCTCATCCAGACCGGCAAGGGCCGAATGCAGACGCATCTGATTGGCTGACTGCCACTCATCGTCCTCGACAGACTGCGCTGGATCGGCCACCGAATCCTCTAGGAAGAACTGCGGTGCCTGCCAACCATCTTCATCATCTACGTCCGCTGGCGCGTCGAATGCCACATCACGGCCCGTCAGGCGACTCTCCATACGATGCACTTCTTTTACATCGACACCCAGATCTTCGGCAACGGCCTTCGCTTCGTCAGCGCTGAGCCATGACAAAGACTTCTTGGCGCTGCGAAGATTAAAAAACAGTTTGCGCTGAGCCTTAGTAGTAGCCACCTTGACGATGCGCCAGTTGCGCAGGATGAATTCGTGAATCTCTGCCTTAATCCAGTGCACGGCAAAAGAAACCAGGCGCACGCCTTTGTTGGGATCAAAACGTTTCACCGCTTTCATCAGGCCTACGTTGCCCTCTTGAATCAGATCAGCTTCTGCTAGGCCGTAACCACTGTAGCTTCTCGCAATATGTACTACGAAGCGGAGGTGAGACATAACCAGCTCGCGTGCCGCCTGTACGTCATCTTCATAAAAAAGACGCTCGGCTAAAGATCGTTCTCGCTCCGCCGTTAAAACAGGGATCGCACTTACTGCCTGAACGTAAGCTCCAAGGTTTGCACCGGGTACCATTTGATCGACAGGCATAAGCTGCCGCCGCTCTTGCTTTAGCGGCTCGTCGAAAACCTCAGTGGGCGAACTGGTGGCAATAGAACTAGTCATAGCTGTCACGAATATTTGACCAAAGTAACGTATGGTTTGGCGTATTTTAGCACTCTCCTGCTTAGAGTGCTAAAACCGTGAAAGTTCATATCGCCCCATATATATAACTCATTAGAATATCAAACCGGTTCTATATTCCTAATGTGGCGAGAACTGGCTAACCAAGCGCCGAGCAAACCCATGCCGGCGCCGCTCAGCACCAATTGCAGGCTATCGAACACACCTAAGCCCCGAATTCTAAAATCTGAGGAGTAAGCGCTCGCAAGATTGCTTACGGGTCCATGGAGTGCTTGCGTCGCAAGCAAGACGAGCAAGGCTGCTACGATGCCACCGCCGAGGCCGTACCAGAGTCCTGTATACAGCAGGGGTCGTCTAACAAAAGCATCACTTCCCCCTACAAGTTTGACGATAATGATTTCTTGCCTACGATTCTCGATGGTGAGGCTGATCGTGTTACCCAATACCAAGACTACCGCTGCAAGCAGGACTAATGTGAGAAGAAGCACTACTTGCCTCCCCAGCTGCATCATGGCTTGGAACCGCTCTAGCCACTGCGCGTCGACCACGAGTTGGTCGACCCATGGAAACTCGTTCAGTCGACCACGGAGCTTGTCGACGAGCTCCGGCGTATCGGAGCTTGGCGTTACCACCAATAAGTGGGGAAGAGGATTCTGCGGCAACGAGTCGATCAGTTCGCCAAGTCCTGACCCGTCTCTAAACTCGATCAAGGCCTGTTCGCGATCCACCAATTCGACGGTCGCAACCTCTGGTTCAAATCGGAGTTCCTGCGCCAAGTCCGTGGCGACTTCTAGCGTTACCTGATCTTCCAAAAACAAGGAAATGCGCGCGGGATCGTCAAAGCGGCCGCTTAGATCCTGAAGATTGTTCAGCGCGATCGCGAGGCTGGTAGGGAGGGCTAGCGCTATTCCTAGCACCAACCAAGTCATCGCACTGGCTAGTGGTTGCTGTAAGACTTTACTTAGGCTGTCAGCTGCCGATTGGCTGTGGTGCCGACGCCACGCGAACCAGCGCTCTTGAAGAGGCCGTCGATGAGAGCGAACTACGGCACCGCGATTTGCACCAAGTGGCGCATCTCGCCCTGCGTTTACCTCCTTTCGCGTACTGCGGGCTTTTCTCTTTGCTCGGCTAAAACGCTTAATCACTGCGAGCGCTTATTCCGTTGCCCGCAGAAACGAGCCTACCCTCGCGCAAAGTCAGAGTGCGATGACGAAGCTGGGAGATCAGGGCCAAATCGTGGCTGGCGATGAGCACGGTGACGCCAACTCGATTGAAATCCATAAACAGTTGCATGATTTCCGCCGACAGCTCTGGATCCAAATTCCCGGTGGGCTCATCCGCCAAGAGGATCAGAGGGCGACCTACTACCGCGCGCGCAATGCCCACACGCTGCTGCTCTCCACCGGACAAGCTCATAGGTAAAGCGCGCTCTCGCTCTAACAAACCAACTTTATCGAGCGCAGCTCCGACGCGACGAACGATGTCTCGATCTTTGTAGCCAGCTATCTGTAACGGTAGAGCGACATTGTCAAAAACACTTCGATCCATCAGGAGTTTGTGGTTTTGGAAAACGACTCCGATGGAGCGTCGATGAGTCGGTACAGCACCCCGCCTCAGCTTGTCGAGCTCGACGCCGGCAACGGTAACTCGACCTCGGGTCGGGCGCTCCATCAGCATGATGAGCCGGAGGAGTGTGCTTTTGCCAGCGCCGCTATGACCAGTGAGAAAAACGAGTTCTTCCTCTTGAATATCTAAGCTGATTTCGCGCAAGGCATCGTGACCGTTTTCATAGCGCTTGCTGACCCGTTCGAAGCTAATCATGGGCCTGACTTTAACTTGCGCGACCCTGAAAGAGCGCGCTTATAAAGTCTTTCGCTACAAACGGTCTTAGATCCTCGGCTTGCTCACCCACACCGATGAAACGAATCGGTAGGCCAAGGCGCTTTGCGATAGCGAAGATCACGCCGCCTTTGGCGGTTCCATCAAGCTTGGTAATGGTGAGCCCAGAAACACCAACGGCTTGTAAAAACTGCTCCGCTTGGGACACGGCGTTTTGCCCGGTTCCCGCATCGAGCACAAGCATGCACTCATGCGGTGCTTGCGGATCAATTTTTTGCATCACCCGAACCACTTTGCTCAACTCATCCATCAAATGGTTTTTGTTCTGCAATCGACCCGCGGTATCCGCTATCAAAACGTCGATCTTTTTTGCGGTGGCGGACTGCAGCGCATCGAAGATAACTGAGGCGCTATCGGCGCCGGTGTGTTGTGCAACTACTGGGACTTTATTGCGCTCGCCCCAGTGGGCTAGCTGCTCAACCGCCGCCGCGCGAAAGGTATCGCCGGCGGCGAGCATCACGCTCTTACCCTCCTGACTAAAGCGTCGCGCCAGCTTGCCAATGGTGGTGGTCTTACCCACTCCATTGACCCCAACCATGAGGATCACAAACGGCTTAGCTGCCGATAACACCAGCTCGCTCTCCGAGGGTACCAGTAGCGATTCAAGCTCTTGCTGCAGCGCGCGATAGACCGCCTCTGGCTCAGTCAATTCTTTACGAGATACTCGATCAGTCAGAGACGCGACAATAGCGCTGGTAGCGTCAATACCTACATCAGCCATTAGCAGCTGCGTTTCAACTTCCTCCAGAAGCTCCGCGTCGATTTCCTTTTTTCCAAGGAACAAGTCACCGAGACCGCTCGATAAATTGTCGCTAGTGCGCGAAAGGCCACGTTTGAGTCGACTGAAAAACCCCGTGTCGCTGCTATCTACTGGCTTATCAGAAGCGCTAACAGGGGCGCTACTCGCTGCAGCGGTTTCCCGTGTTTCGTCGGATTTGGAGATTTTAGATTTAAAGAAACTCATGATGCCTTACGCTGGTGCCCAGAACTGGCGAACTGCGGTGACTATCGTATCATCGCGCCCGCGGAGTCAGGGCATTGCGAGTGAAAGGAAACAACAAACGAGGGTCTTTGCGAATTGTGGGCGGCCGCTGGCGCGGACGTCGGCTCACCTTAGCAAAAGCACCTGAACTGCGACCTACGAGCGATCGAATTCGTGAAACGCTGTTCAACTGGCTCGCGCCCCATATTAGAGATGCACGCTGTCTCGATTTGTATGCGGGCAGCGGCGCGCTTGGCTTGGAAGCCTTATCGAGAAGCGCTTCTTCTTGCGACTTTGTTGAGCAGGATCCTAGGTGCGGTGAGCAATTGCTGGACCATATTCAAAGCTTGGATTGCGAAAGGAGATGTAGCTGCACGCAAGCGATGGCGAAGGAGTATCTCAAGAACTATCGAGGATCCGCTTGGGATGTGATTTTTTTAGATCCGCCCTTTGGCCGATCAATGATTGAAGAAAGCCTGGATCAGCTTATCGAGCAGGCATTGCTAGCGCCCGACACCCTAGTTTACCTAGAGTATGGCCGGCGAGAACAAGTAGGTTGGAACAAGTATCTGACCTGTCTGAAGCAAAAAGAGACGGGTGACGTTGCCTACGGTCTTTTCCAGCTCCGCTAAGACGGGACAGCTTAGAAAACAAGGAAAAAGCCAACCAGAGAAGCTACGGCCAAGCGGGAGTACATTTGTGGGTCGGACAGGCTTTGTTTAAGATCAAAGAGAGTAGGAAGCCCGCGAGTCAAGGACAACTCGTGGGATAGAAAGTGCCGGTAAACGTTGAGTTGTAGCCTCGCAGCGCAAGTCTACGGCAGCAGTCACGCAGAAACAGGGAAGTAGCAGGTGAATACGCGAACGGTAATTTATCCGGGAACCTTCGACCCGATAACCATCGGCCACGTCGATCTAGTAGAACGCGCCGCGCGCTTGTTTGATCGTGTAGTTATCGCGATTGCCGACAGCCCTAAGAAAAAGCCGCTTTTTAGTCTCGATGAACGAGTGGAACTTTGCGCCACTGTCGCCAGTGGAATAGCAAACGTTGAAGTAAAAGGTTTTAGCAACTTACTCACTGATTTCGCCAAAGCAGAAGGAGCGTGGTGCGTTTTGCGAGGTTTACGGGCGGTAGCGGACTTCGAATATGAGTTCCAACTTGCGAATATGAATCGAGCTCTCTACCCGGAGTTTGAGAGCGTTTTCCTTACGCCGGCGGACCATTTGTCCTATATATCGTCGTCACTCGTGCGTGAAATTGCGGCGCTTCAAGGGGACATTACCCCCTTCGTACCGGAAGTGGTCGCAATAGCGCTTGAGAAAAAATTTGGCGGCTAGGTCTCTTCTTATGCAGGCCCGCAGGCCCACAGTTGATGCTTTCAAACCATCATCTTGCAAAGACTCTAAACGCGTAGCAAGCGGAATTTACCAACTTTAGCTAGCGGATTTACTCGGAAGCTTTCTCTTCATCTGCTTCTTTTCGTGCTTTTCGACGTTCAACATCTTTGTAGCTATACCCGGGTTGACGGCAACCCAAGCAACGCATGAAGGTAGTCTCTGCCGGACCTATTACTAGCGTTTCCGCCGACTCGGTAACCGATCCCGCCAAAGCCGTGAGCGGCAGTGAAACGAGAAAGGCCGCAGTGCCAACTACGGTCATCGCTAAACCGATTGGACGAGCAACTAGCAAATCACCAGTCATCGCAAAAGCATTTGGCTTTTCGTCCACGGAGCCCTGTGCCCAGGATGGCGCTGAAACGATCAAGCCGAGACAAATTGCAGCGACTGCATTCTTGATAGAAGCGGTTGTTTTTTGCACGAACACGCCCTCGCTAACTTGTCTAAATACTTTCGATAGCCGCTCTAACATATTGTTTCCCTCGCAATAATTGCAGCAATACGTTAGCGAAGTGTACAACGATCATCGTTGGCAAGCTACGCAGTAAACACTCGCTCTTTGAGCAATAACTTTTTCGCTCAAAAGCCGCTGGCAATGCTTGCAGGGTTCGCCGCCGCGACCGTAAACAAAAAGCTCTTGGGAAAAGTAACCTGGTTGACCATCACCACCGACAAAGTCTCGTAAAGTCGTGCCTCCTCGCTCGATGGCCTTCGCCAGCACAACTTTGATCTCACTGGCTAGCGTTTGATAGCGGGCTAGAGAGATTCTTCCTGCGGCTCGATCGGGTCGAATTCCGGCGTGATAGAGGGCCTCGTTGGCGTAAATATTGCCAACGCCTACGACGATGCCGCCGTCCATTACAAAAGCTTTGACGGGCGCTTTACGTCCGCGTGACCGCTCGTGGAGCAGTGCTCCATCAAACTCCTCGGATAGAGGTTCTGGCCCAAGCTTTGCCAGGGGCGTGAGGGCTTCTCCCAACGGGAACCATTGGAAACTGCCAAAACGACGCGGGTCGTTGTAACGCAGGACAGCGCCGCTCTCGAGGCAAAGATCAATATGATCGTGCTTAGCAGGAAGCAGCGGCTCCAAAAGCACCCGCAGCGAACCCGACATACCGAGATGAATGAGGAGGACTCCGACGTCCGTGTACAGCAAAAGATACTTTGCGCGCCGTTCGACCCGCAACACCCTTTGACCCACCAATACAGCAGGCAAATCTCTGGGAACCGGCCACCGCAGCCTTCGTTCTCGCACGACAACGTCGCTGACTCGCCGACCTTCACAAAAGGGTTGAATACCGCGCCGGGTCGTTTCTACTTCGGGTAGCTCGGGCATGGGGCCTGCATCCTAGCGCCTAATCGCGGTATGCGGCTAGGCGGTTTGCGCGAATCAGAGCTAGAAGTGGCTGGGTAAGGTGGACAAGGGACACGAACGATCACGTGCCCAAGAAGGCCTCGGTAGTGGATCGTTAGCGTAAATCTACTGCGAGGCTTATAAAGCGGCGTGGGAACTCGCTACTTGATCTTGCCTTCTTTATAGATGACGTGCTTTCGAGCGACCGGATCGTACTTTTTCATTTCCAACTTGTCAGGAGTCGTGCGCTTGTTCTTGTCGGTGGTGTAGAAGTGACCCGTACCGGCGCTCGAGTTCATCCGAATTTTCTCTCGCATGGGATTTCCTCTTCCTTAAACCTGCTCGCCACGGGAGCGGATATCGCTCAAGACCGCGTCGATGCCTTTTTTATCGATGATTCGCATACCTTTGCTGGATACGCGAAGCCTCACAAAACGCTTCTCAGACTCAACCCAAAACCGATGCTGGTGCAAATTGGGTAGAAAACGCCGCTTCGTGCGGTTCTTAGCGTGCGATACGTTATTTCCGGTCATCGGGCGTTTTCCCGTGACCTGACACACTCTGGCCATAATTTCCTCTCAAGCAAAACCGCTATCGCCTCGCGCTCCGCCCCGTTGATGTAAAAACGAGACTGAAACTCGTTGGAGCTGACCGAGCACGACCAAGGACCTTGCTAAAAACTCATATAAATCAGTGTCTTATGGGGCGATGAGATTGGGCCACCCCAAGCGAGCGCGACTTTATACCAAAAGCCTCGACATACAGCAAGAATCGCCGTGAGAACGAGAGACTCATAACGCCCCCTGTTCAGCGAAGGAATAGTACGCGCCGGGGCTGACAATGATGTGATCAAGTAAATCAATTTCAACCAGAGCGAGCGCCCGCTTCAAGCGGTCCGTGATGCGGCGATCTGCTTCGGAAGGAGTGGTAACTCCCGAAGGGTGGTTGTGCGCACAGATGACCGAGGCCGCCGACAGGCGCAACGCCCAAGTGACTACTTCCCTAGGATATACCGCCGCCCCGTTGAGGGTGCCATAAAACAGATCCTCGCAATGCATGAGCCTGTGCTGCGTATCCAGAAATAAACAGGAAAAGACTTCGCGCTCTCGGTTGGCGAGATGATGCTGCAAAAATCGTCGGGTCCGACTAGTAGAATTAACTAATACACCCCGGTGCAGCGGTTGTTCTGCGCAGCGACGCCCAAGCTCTAGGGCGGCTAGCAGCAGTGCCTGACGAGCGGGGCCTAGGCCTTTTTGTCCCAATAACAGGCGTCCGCTACTCCGGAAGAGGCCGGCGAGAGACCCACCCGTCTGCAGCATCGATTCAGCAATCTCGCTTGCGGAGCGCCCCTTAATACCGTGTTGGATCAATACCGTAAGCAGCTCACCATCGCTTAGCGTCTTGACTCCATGTTTCAGCAACTTTTCTCTGGGGCCGCCTTTGATCAGCGATCGTTGAAGCGAAGGATGGTCTCCAGAGTGGGAACATTGAGCAGATTCCTTCGCCTTCACCGATGTCAGCATCCTTCGCAAATGGTATGGTCCCGCCGCACTATTGTTGCCCGACGAGTAGAGCAATGGGACATCTATTCCAGCGTCGCGTTCTTTTGGGGGTATGTGGGGGCATTGCGGCCTACAAATCCGCCGAGTTGCTGCGAAGCCTGCAGAATCATGGGGCGCAGGTACGGGTGATCATGACTCGTGGCGCTCAGGAATTCATAACGCCGCTAACGCTGCAGGCGCTGTCCGGATATGCGGTGCACGACAGCCTGCTAGACGAAGAAGCAGAAAAAGGCATGGGGCATATTGAGCTCGCACGCTGGGCGGACCTCCTTCTAATTGCACCTACCACTGCCGATTGTATGGCGAGACTCGTAGCCGGTAGGGCTGATGACCTACTGAGCGCCGTCGCCTTAGCGACCAATGCGCCTCTCTTGATCGCTCCCGCGATGAATCAGCAAATGTGGGCGAATGCGGCTACGCAGGCAAATTTACAAACGCTGCAACAGCGCCAGATACACATCGCGGGTCCGGCGAGCGGCGACCAAGCCTGCGGAGAAGTTGGCCCAGGGCGGATGCTAGAGCCGCTGCAGATAGCCGAGCAAGCAGCCTCCCTGTTTTCTTCGCGCGGTCTGGAGGGCAAGCGGGTACTGCTCACCGCTGGGCCAACTCGCGAGCCTCTCGACCCGGTGCGCTATCTTTCGAATCACAGCTCTGGTCGCATGGGCTATGCATTGGCGCGCGCCGCCTTAGAAGCTGGCGCAGCGGTCGAGCTCGTCACAGGGCCTACCAATCTCACGCCTCCCGATCGAGCGAACGTACATGCGGTCACCACGGCACAAGAAATGCTCGACGCGTGTCTTGCCCTGAAGGCTAGCTGCGATCTTTTCATAGCCTGTGCCGCCGTCGCGGACTACCGACCGGCCTCGGTCTCAAATCAGAAAATCAAGAAATCGGGCCGTCAGACAGAACTGGTGCTGGAGCTAAATCCGGACATAGTTGCTACGGTCACCGCCGACGAACCGAAACCGTTCACAGTGGGTTTTGCAGCAGAAACGGAGAACCTCAGGGAGAACGCCCAGGGCAAGCGACAGCGCAAACGCATGGATATGATTGTTGCGAACGATGTCAGTGATCCGGCTATCGGCTTTAACAGCGAAAGCAACGCGGCGCTCATGCTCTGGCAGGATGGCGAGCGAGAGATCGCGCAATGTACGAAAGAAACAATGGCGTCTCAGATTGTGGCTCAAGTAGCTCAACTGCTGTAAACGCAGTCGTGCTGCCCATCGATCGCTAGGCATAGTTGCACCAGATTCCCGTAGCGATCTATTAAGTCTATGATGCAAAGCTCCTGCAACGGCTAGTACCCATTCAGTTTCGGATCGACCCATGGTCAAACTCTCTCTGAAAAAAAAGAGCTCCGAGGACAGCTCATCGGCTGCGCAAGCAAAACGCACCGCGGATAAGAAAGCCAGCCAGGGCATCAGCGCAAACGGCAATCTTTTTCGGGAGTCCGCTCTTTTAGGCCTCTTAATAATCTTGATCCCAGCATTGCTGGCATGCGCTTTTCTCGCCTTTGTACGCGCTCCGAGTTCGAAACAAGCAATCGTTGAACAAGTTGCGCTGAGCTATGCCGCGCAACAGGCGGCGAGCGTGAGCCGCGAAGTAGAAGGCCTACGAGCGAGGCTAAACGCCGCGGCGCAATCAGCCTTTGCCCTAGGCCTGGATGCCGATGAGCCTGAGTTTACTGCCGAGGCAGAGGCCGGTGAGCTAGCGAGGTTGGAGGCTCAACTGGCGGCGCAAGAGTTAGAACAAGACCGCGAAGTAGCGCTGCGCGCGTATTTTCCCGGAGCAGTCAGTCTGCGCTTTATTCCCCTCAGCGAGCTTGGTACGGCGCGCCTCGATGACAGTCAGGAAGAGCTCCGCAACCTGATCGAAGTGGATTTAGTTCGTCGAGCCAGCAACGGTGAGGAAGCCGTGCCAGAAGCTTACCAGCACGATGGGCAGTGGCTGCTATCGCTGGCCCAGGCTGTCGTCAACGAATCGGCACCTTCGCAGCGGGCGGTGCTACTTGTTAGCTTCGGGAAAGACACGATCGACAAGCTCCTTGCCTTTCCCTTCGAGTTAAGTGCCGATACAGGTATAAATCCTGGAGCTTTTACTCTTGAGCAGCGCGTCTACAGCGGCAATCTCAGCAAGGATTTGCCCATCGCAAGCTTGGGCTCCAGTAGCGGGCTGCCCTCGCAGCGAAGCGATGTACCAAGTAGTACCTGGCGCGTGGTATTCGAACCATCGACCGAGCTGGCAAGTGCCCTTGAAAGTACGGTCAGCCCAGACTACGACGCTTTTGCGGTGAGCCTCTTGTTCGCGCTTATCGGACTCATTGCAGCGGTGACGCTGATCCAACGCCGCTTGGATCGAGAGCTGGAGCGCGTCGCGACCGCAGGGGAGCATCGCTCGTCTCTTGAATTCAAATACTCAGCGCTTGTGCCGCTAGCGCAGCAGTTTAGAAAGCTCAGTGTTCGGCGCGCCCGAGGAGATGTGGGTGGCTCTGCCAGCGTCCCCGATGTGCAGGTACCGGCCTCTACAAGTGCAGCCATGACCATGGCCGAGGGTCCCGCGATTAATGGGCTACCAGAGAAGATCTTTCGAGCCTACGATATTCGCGGGCACGCCGAAGAGGAGCTTGACGATGAAACGGTGTATCGCATCGGCGCCGCGATCGCCACTATTGCAGGCGAGATGGGTGAACAGACTCTCGTAGTCGGCTGCGATGGCAGAAACAGTTCTGGTCGAATCAAAGGCGTCGTTGAAAAAGCAGTCGTGCAAACAGGGCGTGATGTCCTGGACATTGGCCTAGTATCAACGCCGCTTCTCTACTACGCGACCAAGCAGAGTAATGCGAGCTCGGGAATCATGATTACCGGCAGCCATAACCCTCCGGAACACAATGGCTTCAAGGTCGTGCTGAAGGGACAAACCATCGCCGAAGGTACGATCGAACGAGTCAAGAACCTGGCCCTGTCTGGGAAGTTCAGCAAGGGTAAGGGGTCGAAAATGCAGCACGATGTGATCTCCGAATACCTCGATGAAATCATTGGGGACATCGCAATAGCGATGCCTCTTCGCGTGGTGGTGGACGCGGGAAACGGCGCCCTAAGCCGAGTCGCTCCGACATTGCTGGAGGAGATGGGATGCGAGGTCATTCCGCTTTACTGCGAGGTGGACGGGGACTTCCCAAACCGTTCCCCGGACACCGGCAACGAAGAAAACCTCTCCGATCTCGTCAGGGAGGTCATATCCCATAAGGCCGATTTTGGCGTTGCCTACGACGGAGACGGCGACCGGCTTGCGGTAGTAACAAGCAGTGGGCGCATCTTGCGTACCGATCTGTTGATGATGGTGTTCGCGAGGGACGTGCTATCACGAAACCCGGGCGCAGACGTCGTCTACGATGTGAAATGCAGCCGGAATCTTGCGCAGCTGGTCACGAGCCTTGGCGGCAGACCGGTACTTTGGAAAACCGGCCATGCGCTAATGAAACAGAAAATGCTCGAGACCGGCGCTCTGTTTGGCGGCGAGTTCTCCGGACATATTTTCTTTGGTGAGCGTTGGTACGGCTTTGATGACGGCCTTTACGCCACGGGTCGCCTTGCGGAGATTCTAGCCTCGCAGGGACAAACGCTCGATGAACTCGCCGCCGAGCTGCCACTGTCGGTGAGTACCCCAGAAATCATAGTACCCGTGGACGATTCGGAAAAGTTTGCGCTTATGGATCGTTTTATCGCAAAAGCAAAGTTTCCGGATGGCAAAGTCACCGACATAGACGGTCTGCGCGTAGATTTTGGCGAAGGCTGGGGATTGCTTCGCGCGTCCAACACGAGTGATGCGCTCACGGCTCGCTTTGAGGCTGATGACGCGGCTGCGCTTGAACACATCCGAACTCAATTTCGTCACCAATTGGCGTCGGTAGCACCGGATCTAAATATTCCTTTCTAGCACTCAAGTAGTAGCGATCACCCATGTCTCTTTCACCCAACGCAGCCCTCAATGTTGCACAGGTTTTAACCGAAGCCCTTCCCTACATTCAGCGCTTTACCGGCCGCACGGTCGTTGTGAAGTTTGGCGGTAATGCGATGGTTGATCCGGCGCTACATGCGAGCTTCGCGCGCGATATCGTGCTTATGAAGTTGGTAGGTATGAACCCGGTAGTCGTTCATGGCGGCGGTCCGCAGATTGGCGCGCTGCTCGAAAAACTCAACATAGAAAGTCGCTTTGTCGATGGCATGCGCGTTACCGACGCGGAAACCATGGATGTGGTGGAAATGGTGCTCGGCGGATCGGTCAATAAAGAAATCGTGGCATCGATAAACCGCCATGGGGGCAAAGCGATAGGAGTCACCGGTAAGGACGGGCGCCTCATACGCGCGCGTCCGATGATAATGGACAGTTCCGTCCCGGGAATGGCCGCGACAGAAATTGTTGATATTGGCCAGGTGGGTGAAGTTCGACAAATTGACCGGGAGATACTAGACGTCATCCTAGAGAGCGACTTTATTCCGGTGATCGCTCCGGTAGGCGCGGACGAACAGGGTAAGACCTATAACATCAATGCCGATTTGGTTGCGGGAAAAATAGCGCAAGTCATGGCCGCCGAAAAACTCATGCTGCTAACGAATGTGGGCGGTCTGCTAGATTCTGGCGGCAGCCTGCTTACGGGCTTGTCCGCAAACGACGTCGCGGAATTGATCGAAGACGGCACCATTCAAGGGGGAATGTTGCCTAAGGTTCGCTGTGCGCTTGATGCGGTGAACTCCGGCGTCGCATCGGCGCATATTGTTGATGGCCGAGTTCCTCATGCGGTACTGCTCGAAATCTTTACTGACGAAGGGATGGGGACAAAAATAACGCGAAAAGGCGATAGCTAGTGTCCTTCGCGTAGATATTGCTCCGAATCCGCCCAATCGCTACGATGGGGTCCGGTTATTCCTCGACCCTCCAATGCCAAAAAACGCTCAGCGCCGTCAACAAATCCTCGAAGCGCTCGCGCGGATGCTAGAGGATAACCCCGGTGACCGAATCACGACATCGCGGCTCGCTCGCGAAGTAGGCGTCTCTGAAGCAGCGCTGTATCGACATTTTCCCAGCAAAGCTAAAATGTTCGACGGACTCATCGAATTCTGCGAAGAGTCCTTGTTTCAGCGCATTGCCACAATCCTGCAGGACGAGAGTTCGGCTGTTGACCGCTGTGGACGGATCTTATTTTTACTCGTCAGCTTCGCCGAGAAGAACCCGGGAATAAGCCGCGTGCTAACGGGGGATGCTCTGACCGGAGAGACCGAGCGTTTACGGCATCGGGTGAATCAGCTCCTTGAGCGTATCGAAACACAGTTAAAACAACTCCTACGCGAGGCGGAACTGCGTGAGGGCTTGAGGCCAGTGCTGCCGTTGGCAGAAGCCGCCGCTCTACTGAGTAGCTGTGCAGAGGGCCGAATCGCACAATTCGTGCGCAGCGAATTTAGACGCAACCCAAGCGAAGGTTGGCACGAACAGTTTGCTTATCTCGCGGAAGGTTTCATGCGCCCGGTGCCTCGCGCTACCGATAGCGGCGACATCACACCCTAGAATTATTTGATCGCTGACCGCCTTGCGAACGCTGGCGGGGATGTACAGGAGATCGACGAAGTCCGAATGCTGGATGGAGTTCTAAGACCCAGACTTGGACATCGTGCGACGCATCTCAACAATGTCCAACAGCGTTGTGAAGCGGCCTATATCGCGATCGTAGTCAGCATCCACTACATCGATCTCCGTTTGCCGGTCCCCGATGGCTCTCTCTGTTGAGTCGATTTCCCCGCGCAAATCTTCGATCGCTTTCAAATGCTGTGGGTTGACGTCATAGCCTAAGCGCTGCTGATCTGCGGCCAGCGACTGGTAGTTCTCAACCTGCTGCTTGAGGGATCGGAGTTTGCCTTTGAGAATGCTGACGCGAATTTTAAGGTCGCGCAGCTCTCGTTCTCGAGCCGCCTCGATATCATCAACACTGCTATAGCGCAGCAGCAAAGACTCATCCCACTGGCGCAAGCGCTCAGCTTCGTCGGCCGCAAGTTTGGCACGACGCGCATCACTGTCCATGGAACTAAGCTCGCTTTCGTCGAGTTGACGAGGTACTACTTCCACCACCGAGCCGGATGCGTTTAGCACCTCGTAGCCATTTGACACGAACTCGGGCGGTACCTGGAAGGCTAAGACCCTATTCCCTTCCGCATTGATGTATCGATACATCAAGCGGCCTTTGCCTGCGGCGTAAAGCCCCTGCGCCAGGGTCAGCAAGATCGCCAACGCAAGAACGCGAGAGAGCAGCCGCCTAATCAACACCGCACCACGCTTGTTGCCCCGCGAGGAAGCTGGGTGTCTCTAGTAAGACGAACCTCTAACAAAAATGGAACAAAACGAACAGTCATACGCACCAATATAGAGCGGGCCCAAGGGACCCACAAGTTAAATCCCGTAAAGATCGCGATAGCTACGCATCGCTTGAAGTATTGATTTTTCGATCCCATCGCCGCTTTCTAGGTAGCTGAGCAAATCGGAGAAAGAGACGATGCTCAACACTGGCACCGCCCACTTCGCTTCCAACTCTTGAATAGCAGAAAGGTCTCCCGCGCCCTTCTCTTCCCTGTTCAAACCTATCACTACGCCAGCCAGTTCCGCCCCTTCAGCGCTAATCAGCGACACGACTTCGGAGACCGCAGTTCCCGCGGTGATCACATCGTCGATGATCAGTACTCGGCCCTTCAACTCCGCGCCAACCAAGCGGCCGCCCTCGCCGTGATCTTTGGCTTCCTTGCGGTTGTAGGCAAAAGGCGCATCTATTGCATGGTTTTTGGCAAGCGCGACCGCCGTTGCAGATGCAAGAGGTATTCCTTTGTAGGCCGGACCGAGCAACACGTCAAAGGAGATGCCGGAGTCAACGATGCATCGTGCATAGGACTCTCCCAAAGCGGCGAGGGAAGCGCCCGATGAAAAGGAGCCGGCGTTAAAGAAGTAGGGACTTTTGCGACCCGATTTGAGCGTAAAGCTGCCGAACTTGAGCACATCCAAACGACGGGCAAGTTCTATGAAATCCCGTTGGTAGGTTTTCAAGGTCGCGTTCCGGTTCTCGTCAACAGGTCCTTATCGCTCTCAACGTTAGGAGGAAAGGCTTCTAAAATAGGCAAAAATCACCCGGAGTCAGCCCACTCCGAAGGCTGATGCTTTGGCGAATCGACCCAAAAGAAAAGGCGGCTCGGTAGGCGCAAGCAACGGCGATGAACAAAGGTAATAAAAACTGCCCAGTATTCTGTCACGTGGGCTTTCGGTATCATAGCGCTTCAATACATTAGGGGTAACAAATGCGAATCATAAGCTTCAGCGCAGATGGGGTGCGCGAAGCGGCCGGACG
>JBCBZV010000042.1:0-30276 GCA_039815155.1 Pseudomonadota bacterium | reverse complement strand
GTCCGCCCCTGAAGAACGAGATTCTCTCGGCGTAGTCGATCATTCTCTTCAAGCAGATTACTACGGCTGCGAATGTTGTGTTCTTGCCACTCGTTTAAGGACGCGGGGATATTGGCGATCCAATAGACCGGGATAAGCAGGGTATCGACCCCGGCGCGAACGGTAGCCAGCCCACGAAAGCGAAGGTCAGCAACCAACAGCGCGGCGACGCACAAAGTAGCGATAGTGAGCTTGATGCCCAGGTTCGACTCTTTGATGAACAGCGGCTTGATCGCGGCACCTCTCTCTCGTAGGTCCTTACAGCCAGTTTAAGCTTAGCGTGCTAGTGTGCCTTAGGGGGTTGCTTAGCTCACTCGGTAGAGAGTAAGTCTATCGTATGCCGGTCCATACGTTCCATCGCCATACCTCCGCCTCGAGCGACACAGGTAAGTGGGTCTTCGGCGACGACAACCGGCAAGCCGGTCTCTGCGGCGATCAGCCTGTCGAGATCTCGCAGCAACGCGCCTCCACCGGTGAGTACGATGCCACTCTCGGCAATGTCAGCGGCCAGTTCAGGGGGGGATTGCTCAAGGGCTGATTTGACCGATTGGACGATCGATGCCAGCGGATCTTGAAGCGACTCTAAAATCTCGTCGCTGTTGAGTGTAAAGCTCCTAGGGACACCTTCTGCGAGGTTACGACCGCGGACGTCGATCTCTCTCAGTTCGCTGCCTGCAAAAGCACAGCCAACCTCCTGCTTGATCTTCTCTGCGGTGGAATCACCGATTAGAGTTCCGTAGCGCCGCCGCACATAGGAAACGATCGCCTCATCAAAGCGGTCGCCGCCCAGCCGAACAGAGTCCGAGTACACGACTCCGTTCAGGGAAATAATGGCGATTTCGGTGGTACCACCACCGACGTCGACCACCATGCTGCCAGCGGCTTCCTCTACCTCCAGGCCCGCGCCAATAGCGGCGGCCATTGGTTCCTCGATCAGACGAACTTCTCGCGCTCCGGCAGACAAGGCTGACTCGCGAATGGCTTTACGCTCAACCTGAGTGGACTTACACGGTACGCACACAAGCACGCGAGGGCTTGGGCGAATAAAGCGAGTTTCGTGCACCTTGGCGATAAAGTGCTGCAACATTTTTTCCGTTACTTGGAAGTCTGCAATGACGCCGTCTTTCAGCGGTCGTATTGCAGTGATATTGCCCGGAGTTCTTCCAAGCATCCGTTTTGCTTCCGTACCCACCGCCTCGATCGTTTTCTGTCCGTTATGGATCCGAATGGCAACCACGGAGGGCTCATCCAAGACAATTCCTTGGCTGCGGACGTAAATCAAGGTGTTTGCTGTTCCCAAGTCGATCGACAGATCGTTTGAGAACATACCTCTTAACTTTTTAAGCATGCAAAGAGTGGCCTGAGCGAATTTGTCTTAACGTTTGCAAGGTGTACCCACTGATTCCTGTTTGATTGACCGTACCGTCGATCCGGATCTTTCCCGACCGCACGCAACAATCGCGCGCAACAATTTGGTTCACGTAACGTGCCTTGGCGGTTTTTCTGATCCCGGTACGTAAGATCGCGGCAAGTGAGTGTACGTTTCCTGCTTTTTCGCTGCTTTTTATTGCTAATTCTCGGCAAAAAAGCCCCGCTCATTGCGGCGCAAGGTTATCAACGGAAGGGGTGTTGAGCAAGAAACAAATGATGTAAGGTTCGCCGCCTTTTCGATGTTTCCGAAGCCTACTAGAAGCTTACTATGAGTGTAACGAGCGACACCATTCGCGAGATCGCGTCCCTCGCCAAACTGCGCGTTGAAGAGGAGGAAATCAGCTCCCTCACAGAACGCTTCAATACGGTGCTGGCACTCTTCGACGAGTTGCAATCGGCGAACGTGAGTGAGCTAGCTCCCATGGCAAACCCCCTCGATGCTACCCAGCCACTACGTGAAGACTTCGTTACCGAACAAAATCAACGCGAGGCGATGCAGGAAATCGCGCCGAGCGTAAGCGAGGGCCACTACTTAGTTCCAAGAGTTGTCGAGTGAACCCTTCGAAACTGTTAGAGCAGGCGCGAGCAAGTACCCCGTGAACGCCAAAAACAACGCAAGTGAAGTAGCGTCCCTGCGCAGCCTATCCGAGTCGCTGTCCGCAGGCGCAGTCAAAAGTATCGATTTGGTCGCCGAAGCGCTCGCTCGAATCGACCGTTTCAACGCCGAGTTAAACTGCTTCATTACCGTTAGCGGCGACGCTGCACTGGCTGCGGCCGAAGAAGCCGATCAATTGATCACAGCGGGGAGCGCAGGACCACTCACCGGTATACCCATTGCTCACAAAGACATTTTCTGTACCTTGGGAACACGTACGAGTTGCGGCTCAAAAATGCTCGATAACTTCGTACCCCCCTATGACGCAACGGTTGTGAGCAAGCTTAAAAATGCAGGTCTAATCTCGCTTGGCAAAACCAATATGGATGAGTTCGCGATGGGTTCGTCCAACGAGAGCAGCTACTACGGGATCTGTAAAAACCCCTGGTCACCGGAGCGAGTGCCGGGAGGCTCCTCCGGCGGTTCCGCTGCCGCGGTAGCCGCATCGCTAGTCGTCGCGTCAACGGGAACCGATACCGGCGGATCGATTCGCCAACCGGCCGCCTTTTGCGGCATCAGCGGTATTAAACCTACCTATGGACGAGTTAGTCGTTTGGGGATGATCGCCTACGCTTCAAGTCTCGATCAGGGTGGCCCGATGGCGCGCAGTGCGGAAGACTGTGCCTGGTTGCTTGAGGCGATGGCGGGACACGACCCAAGGGACTCTACTTCAATCGACCGAGCCGTTGATCGTTACAGCGCGAACTTAGACCTCGATTTAACGGGCCTTAAAATCGGTGTTCCGGAAGAGTTTTTTAGTGATGGCTTGAGTGATGGGGTTGCGGAAGTCGTCCGCACGGCCTTGCAGACACTGGAGGCCATGGGCGGAACATTGGTAGAGGTTTCCTTACCACGAACATCGCTGTCGATACCCGCTTACTATGTGATCGCCCCGGCGGAAGCCTCCACAAATTTAGCGCGCTACGACGGGGTCCGCTACGGTCATCGCTGTGCAAACCCCGGTGATCTTGAAGACCTCTATACCCGCTCGAGAGAAGAAGGGTTTGGTGACGAAGTGCAGCAGCGCATCCTCGTTGGAACCTACGCGTTGTCGAGCGGCTACTACGACGCCTTCTACAAAAAGGCCCAGCAGGTACGGCGATTAATTGCAGACGATTTCGCAAGTGCCTTTGAGCAGGTAGACGTCATCGCCGGACCCACGACGCCCAGCGTCGCCTTCCCCGTCGGCGAGAAATCCAACGACCCAACGGCTATGTACCTAGAAGACATCTATACATTGGCTGCAAATCTCGCCGGCATTCCCGCTATGAGCATTCCCTGTGGATTTAGCGAAGGCTTGCCCGTTGGGATGCAGTTGCTTGGGCAACATTTCGATGAAATGCGTTTGCTTGCGCTTGCGCACCAATATCAACAGCGAACCGACTGGCATCGCTTCGTACCTCCTGGATTTGAAGTATGAGCTGGGAGATGGTCATAGGCCTTGAAGTTCATCTTCAGCTAGCGACCCAATCAAAAATCTTCTCTGGTAGTAGTACGGTTTTTGGCGCAGAAGCAAACACCCAGGCGAACGCGGTCGATCTTGCAATGCCGGGTATGCTGCCCGTACTCAATAGGGATGCGGTTCGCTTTGCCGTCTTATTTGGCAGCGCCATCAATGCGCAGATCAATAAACGTTCCGTGTTTGATCGCAAAAACTACTTCTACCCCGATCTGCCCAAGGGTTACCAGATAAGTCAGTTTGCCGATCCGATCGTCGGAGAGGGGCGCTTTCCCTTTGTTCTTGAGGACGGGTCAAGCTACGAAGTGGGCATTACGAGAGCGCACCTCGAAGAAGACGCGGGCAAATCGGTACACGAAGGATTCCACGAAATGTCGGGCATCGATCTAAACCGAGCGGGCACGCCCTTGCTAGAAATCGTGACCGATCCGGACTTCCGTAGCGCCGAGCAGGCCGTCGCCTTTCTTAAGGCACTGCATAGTTTGGTGACCTACATTGGAATTTCTGACGGCAACATGTCGCAAGGCTCTATGCGTTGCGACATCAATTTGTCGCTTAGAGAAAGCGGCAGCCAAGAGCTTGGGATACGAACAGAGATAAAAAACGTGAACTCTTTTCGCTTTGTTGAGCGGGCGATCATGCACGAGCGGGTGAGACAAGAAGATCTGCTGGAGGACGGCCATACGGTCGTGCAAGAAACACGCTTGTATGACGCCGATAGAGATGAAACCCGCTCTATGCGCAGCAAAGAAGTCGCCAATGATTACCGCTACTTCCCCGAGCCTGACCTGCTTCCGGTACTACTCACGGATGCGGATCTCAGGGAAATCGTCGCAGAACTTCCTGAGCTCCCCAACGCTCGCCGGGAGCGCTTCGAGGAACAATTCGATCTCTCACGCTACGATGCGAAGATCCTCACGGAGGAGCGTGAATTGGCGGACTTCTTCGAAGAGGTGGTAGCCGCCTGCGGTGAGCCAAAGCTCGCTGCAAACTGGATTCAAGGGGAGCTGATGGCAGCGCTAAACAACGCAGAACTGTCGATAGCGCAATGCCCGCTAAAGGCATCCCAGTTGGCCGGATTAATTGAGCGAATCACCGACAAAACGATCTCAGGAAAGATCGCCAAAGACGTCTTCGAAGCTCTCTGGAGCGGAGCGGAATCGGCCGACCGAGTGATCGAGGAGCAAGGGCTCAAGCAGGTTTCCGACGAAGGTGCGCTTGCCAGCATGGTGGCCGATGTCGTCGCCGCCAGCCCGGATCAGGTTGCTCAGTATCAGGTCTCAGAAGCGGATAAACGTAAGAAATTGATCGGTTATTTTGTCGGCCAAGTGATGAAAGCTTCTCGAGGTCAAGCGAATCCACAAATGGTCAACGAGCTCTTACGCAAAGCCCTAGGCGGGTAGTCGCTGAAACCGCGGATCCTTTTTCAGGAGCAAAGGTTCAGGAGTAAAGGTCCAGGAGTAAAGGTTCGCGAACCCAGGCTAGCGGACGCTGACCAGTGCATGCAGATGTCTGATTCTCAGCTCTGAATGCGGCGACCGATGGCAGCGTGAAGATTAGGTTGCCCGTCCGCGTAAGAATCGTTCTCGATTTTCCTGTTTTTTTGCTTCGCTCTTTGCGAGCAAGATGTAAACGGCACCGGTGCCGCCGTCTTTCGGTAGCGCGCTATGAAAAGCCTGCACGAGCTCAAGCTGCCTTAACCAATGGTTGACGTAGCCCTTTAGTACTCCGATCGCTGCTGCGTTGGGGCTGCGTTCCCCTTTGCCGTGAACGACCATCACGCTGCGTAAGCCGAGACGTCGGCACTCCTTAATAAAGTCGAAAATCTCTTTGCGAGCTCGTACGACACTCATGCGATGTAAATCGAGGCGCGCTTCAAAGGGGTAGCGACCTTGTTTGAGTTTTCGAAAGACCCCATTCTGGATACCCGGCCGCTTTAACTCCAAGATATAACAAGGATCCATCGGCTCGATACCCTCGTGCGCAAGGATGTTGTCATCTCGCGGTTCGGAGGCGACCGCGGCGGCGCGGCGCGCGCCTAAAGAAGCCTTGTCCTCGGCTCTGCGATCAACACGAACCCGTGACTCACTTTTTAGCGGGCTCACATCGGACATTGCGTCCAGGAATTCATCGGTTTCTTCGGCCATAGTCCTATTTTATTCTTGGGGTGGAACGTGAACTGGCGTTGATTGGTTCACTGTCTTGAAGCCGCATGTAGCTTGCTAAGTGGCCTTTCGACCCTAGCGGTTGGCTTTTGGAGCCTTTCCAAAGCTCACTCCAGCCAGCGGGATCATAATGTCATTAGGTGCAATGTCGCAAAAACCGATCACTTCGGCGCGCAGTGAGCCGCCCCTTAGCGCAACACGGTAAACTACGCGCAACTCCTTAAGGGTAGATCAGAGGCGCACTTGAACGGAGATCCTTTTTACGGCGCGGAGTGCTTGGTGCGCGGCGGTAAGATGCTTCAGCATCCAAAATTGAGACCTTTTGTGTTGGTTCCCCTCGCAGTCAACGTGCTGATTTTCGGTTCACTGATTGGCTGGGGTCTGAGCAGCCTATTTGTTTGGGTCGAGGGCTGGATGGATTGGTTGCCGAGCTGGCTTGGCTTTTTAGAGTGGATTCTTTGGCCACTCATCACCATTGCCATCGCGTTGGTGACGGGATATCTGTTCACGGCTGTGGCCCTGCTCATCGCCTCCCCCTTTAACGCATTGCTCGCCGAAAAAACAGAAGAGCTACTTACTGGTAAGCCGGTCCAGGGGCTTGAAGGACTGCGCGCTGCCCTCCTCGGCGTACCGCGCGGTATTTTTCGCGAACTCGCAAAGCTTGCCTACTACGTTCCGATGGCCCTGTTCGTATTGGTTCTCAGCTTTATTCCCGGGGTAAACGCCGCGGCACCGCTGCTATGGTTTCTGCTCGGAGCGTGGATGATGAGCATCCAGTTCGTAGACTACCCGATGGACAATCACCAACGAAGCTTTCGCGATGTTCGCAATGCGGTGTCAGACCAACGTCTGTCCAGCTTGGGTTTTGGTGGACTAGTGGCCGCCTGCGCCAGCATCCCGGTGGTGAACTTTGTTGTGATTCCGGCGGCGGTGGTTGGCGCCACGATCTTATATGTGGAAGAGTTACGCTGAAGTCTTCGCGATTCGCCGCGCCTTGGCCTCTGTGAGGATCCTGGGGCGTCGACTAACGGCTGAGCAGTTCCTCCGGAGGATGCTCACATCGAACCGGTTCACCCAAAAGGGCTTCCAGATCGGGCAGTAAAAAAGCATCATCTTCGCTAGCGAAGCTGATCGATTGACCACTAGCCCCGGCACGACCGGTGCGTCCGATTCGATGTACGTAGTCTTCCGGGTCCTCCGGTAAGTTGTAGTTGACCACGTGGCTAACGCCATCTACGTGTATACCGCGTCCAGCGACGTCCGTCGCGACGAGTACTGCAATCGATCCGCTCTTGAATTGATCCAGCGTTTTGGTCCGTTTCGCCTGGGCAATCTCTCCCGATAGCATGCCGCAGCGAATTCCCGCTTTGCGTAATCGCTCGAACAGCCGGCGTACCTGATCCCGGCGATTTGCAAACACAATTACGCTGTTCGCTGCATCGCTTCGCAATAGATTCACCAATATACGGAACCGCTGCTCGCTGCTTGCCAGGTAAATGCGCTGGTCCACTGATTTAGTCGCGACACTGTCCGGCTCGATTTCGACGGTGACCGCATCGCGAGTCCACTGCTGAGAGAGATTGATGATGTCCTGCGTGAAGGTCGCTGAGAAGAGCAGGGTCTGGCGGTAATCCTTGTGGGGGGTCTGACGGACAATACGCTTCACCTGTGGAATAAACCCCATGTCGAGCATGCGATCCGCCTCGTCAAGGACAAGTACTTCCGTGTGGTCCAGAAACAAGTCACGACGGCCGGTAAAATCCAGCAAACGCCCCGGCGTTGCGGCGACTAAGTCAACAACTTCCCGATTCAGCCGGTTTAGCTGTTTCTGATAATCCATTCCACCAATCAAGGTTGCGGTATTCAGACCGGTGTATTTTCCAAGATCGGCAGCATCAGCTGCGATCTGCATGACCAGCTCTCGTGTAGGCGCAATAACTAAAGCCCGCGGCTCTCCGAGAAAACGTTCGCCGTCGACCGGATTTGCAAGCAAATCATTAAAAATCGTGATTAGAAAGGCGGCTGTCTTACCTGTTCCGGTCTGGGCCTTTCCAATCGCGTCATGACCGCGCAGCGTGTGCGGAAGCACCTTACCTTGGATCGGCGAGCAGTACTCAAAGCCGAGCTCCGCGATTCCGCGCATAATCTTAGGATGCAGGTCCAGGTCATGAAAACGCGTCTTCCCCTCTTCCGGGGGAACATCAAACTGATCCACCGACCAATCGTCCGCGTGATCGACGCGATCCGATTTCTCAGATCGCGGAGTTCTGCTTTTTCCGGAGGGAGCTTTACTCAAGAGAGGGTCCGCAGCTTTAAAAGGCCGCGGAGTTTAGCACTGGAAAGCTAGCGCTTGAACCAACGTCCGAGATAGTAATCTACACTGAAGAACCGGCCACCACCGGTAAATAGCAGCGAGAAGAGCATAATCAGGTAGGTCATCGCGAATTCGATGCCGTTATTGAGAACAACGAAGTTTCCCTCACCTGTTAGCCAGCTGTAGTTTCCGTGTTCTCGCAGAATCTCTTTCGCACGACCAAGACGCTGAGCCACCTCCGGGGCGCTCGAATCGGCAATCGCGGCCCAGCCGTTATCCCAATGCACTGCGAAGATCGCTACTAACATAGTGATTATCAGAGGAATCGTAACCCAGCGCGTGGCGAGACCGAGCAGTAACAGCATTGCCCCGATCGCTTCAGTGTAAGCGGCTAAATAGCCCATCAGTGTTGGAAAAGGCAGTCCGAGGCCCCAGTCCGGATTACCAAACCATTCGATCGTATTCTCAAGTCCACTGATCTTTTGCGTTCCAGCCATCCAAAAGACGGGAACGAGATAGAGACGCAGAGCGAGGGGAGCAAGACCGTCTAAAATCGAAATCCGTTCGAAAAAAGACGATTGAAATCGGCCGATACCGGCGATGGTTGAAGACATTTGAACTCTCCCTAGTTCGTATCTTTAGCATTCTTGGACTTTAAGACCGTCAATTTAGCTGATGGTTTCGTAACTAACCGGTAATTTCACGGGCCAAAGCGACTCAATTAATACCGCACAGCTTTTCCTAACACTGATTGTTGAGTCTGCAGTGATTATGGTTCTTTTGCTTCCCTTGGCCCAAACGGAGGAATGCGCCGCGAGCAGCGATTCGAAGGCGCTATCGACTCTTATGGCCACAACAACACCCTTCCATTTGACCCCAAACTGCAGCGAGCAAAGATTTAAATTTTTTAGGTTCGTCGGAAACGCTGCTAACGACAGGCTCGACAATCCTGCGTTACAGGTATCGCTATTTTGTGGAACCGCAAGTTCGTTAGATCAATAAGCTGCAAGGATCCAACGAGATTTTCTCCCCAGCCCGTTAGCATTTTGATGACCTCCAGCGCCTGTAGCGTCCCTAAGACTCCGACGACAGGTCCAAGGACACCCGCCTCCGAGCACGATAGCGCTCCGCCTTCTGTCTGCGTTGGATAAAGACATTGATAGCAGGGCCCACCTAGACTGGGCGCGAAGGTTGTGAGCTGACCCTCTCCACGAACAGCAGCGGCTGAAACCAAGGGTGTAGACGTTTCGATGCAAGCATGGTTTAGCGCATAGCGTGCATGGTAGTCGTCGGTGCAATCGGCGATGACGTCAGCGCTTCCCAGAGTGGATACCGCTGTTTGTTCTGTGAGCTTCTGACTTATGGTGACTATCTCGCAACGAGGACATCGCGCAGACAGCAGCTTACCTGCGGCATTGGCTTTCGATACGCCGATAGCTTCCTCGCCGTATAGCACCTGTCTTGGCAGGTTGCTTCGTTCTACTTGATCGTGATCGATCAGAATTAGCCGGCCGATCCCTGCGGCAGCGAGATACATTGACACAGGGCTGCCCAGACCTCCGAGTCCCACCACAGCGACAGTCGCATCAAGCAGTTTGCGCTGCTGCTCGACCCCGAAGCCATCGAGAAGCAACTGCCGGCTGAACTGCTCGAGCTGCCGGTCATCAAGCATGGTGTTTCCCCTTGATCACCTTTGCTCTCTTTTGCTCATCTCTGATCCCTGTTGCTGACAGCTGCTTGTCTACAACGCGAGAGTTATTCAAGGTCCGCTTCAAGAGGATGTCCAGCAACCGCCGGAGACCCTTTCTAAGCCCGCAGCGTCTTTGTGGGTCACCACGTGCTCGAAACCACGGCTTGCGAGGAGGCTTCGAGAAGCTGCGCCTTGCTCATGACCGTGTTCAAAGAACAAAAACCCGCCCGAGACTAAATGCAGTGGAGCCGTTTCGACAAGAACGTTAATGGCTTCCATGCCAGACGCACCGGGAGTGAGCGCCATTCTAGGCTCAAAACGCACATCACCCCGAGCGAGATGTGGATCACTTTCTGCGATATAGGGGGGATTACTCAGAACCAGAGAAAAGCGCTGTTCCTCAATTGGTTCAAACCAACAACCCTGGAAGAACTTGACCGTATCCACACTGTGTCGGTCCGCATTCGTCTTCGCAATAGCGAGCGCCGCGGCGCTCGCGTCCACCGCCGTAATAGACCAACTTGGTCTTTCCTTTGCGATGGCAATCGCGACTGCGCCAGATCCGGTGCCGAGGTCAGCTACTCGCAGCGATTGATTGGGATGATCACTGCCTGCCGACTCCAGCTGAAGAGCAAGTGCAACTTCGACAAGTAGCTCCGTCTCCGGTCGGGGAATCAATACGTGCGCGTTCACGGCAAAGGTCAGAGACCAGAATTCACGTTCACCGAGGAGATAGGCGACCGGCACACCGCTTTCGCGCTCGGCGCGCAAGCGTTCGAACTCCCCGTGCTCACCCTCAGCCAACTCGTATTCGGGCCACGCGAACAGAAAACTTCGAGACTTTCCCAGTACCGCACAAAGAAGAAGTTCGAGATCGAGTCGCGCTGTCTCACTCGAGAACAGGCTATGGTCGGCAAGCAACTCTTTGATCGCAGGCATGGGGAGCCCGAAGTTGGGGCTAATGCTCCGCCAGCGCGGCGAGCTGATCGGCCTGATGTTCTTGCAGAAGCGGGTCGATAACCGAATCCATATCGCCGGTAATCACTTCCTCTAACTTGTAGAGCGTAAGGTTGATGCGGTGATCGGTAACGCGGCCTTGAGGAAAATTGTAGGTGCGGATGCGGTCGGAGCGATCGCCGGTGCCCACGAGGTTGCGACGCTCTTCCGCCTGTTCTTTTTGCTGCGCCGCCTCCGCACTGGAAGCCAACTTGGCTTGGAGCAGTGACATCGCCCGTGCGCGATTCTTATGCTGGGAACGCTCGTCCTGGCATTCGACCACGATGCCAGAAGGTAGGTGAGTAAGGCGGACCGCCGAGTCCGTCTTGTTAACGTGCTGCCCGCCCGCACCGGACGCCCGGTAGGTGTCAACACGAAGATCCGCTTTGTTAATTTCGACTTCTTCTAGCTCTTCTGCTTCAGCCAGAATCGCAACGGTGCAGGCAGAGGTATGAATCCGCCCTTGGGACTCGGTCTCTGGCACTCGCTGCACGCGGTGCGCGCCTGACTCAAACTTGAGCCGTGCATAAACATCCTGCCCTTCGATTCGAGCGATCAGCTCTTTGTAGCCGCCGTGATCGCCCGGCCGTTCTGACAGAACCTCCAGCTGCCAGCGCTGACGTTCCGCATAACGCGAGTACATTCGAAAAAGGTCACCAGAAAAAATCGCCGCCTCGTCACCGCCGGTGCCTGCGCGAATCTCTAGGAAAACATTGGAGCCGTCGCGAGGATCACGGGGCAGCATAAGTAGCTGTAGTTCGCTCTCGAGAGCTTCCTGCTGGGCAGCGCCTTCTTCTAACTCCGCTTTTGCCATGTCGCGCATGTCCGGATCGTCGTCGCCCAGCATCGACTCTGCCGCCTCGAGATCGTCGCGTAGCTGTCGGTAGCGGTCGAAGCATCGAACCACCGTCTCCAGCTCAGAGTATTCCCGGGATAGGGCTCGAAAACGATTTTGATCGGCAATGGTTTCCGCATCACCGAGCAGCGCAGCAACTTCTTCGTGACGCTCGGCGAGCGTCTCAAGTTTTCGCAGAAGAGAAGCTTTCACTGGAGAGTGCGGCCGGACCTCGCGCGCGCAGTGTTGGAATCACCCTCTCTAGGGGCAGACTCCTCCTTGGTGGTCGACACGAAAGACGTTTCGCCTGCGGACGCGCTCGAGTACTCGTTGAGATTCTCTGAGTTTGATGAACGTCGCTCTGATACTTGTTGCTCGGCATCTTCGTTAGTCGGCAGACCGAGCAAGCGCACCGCATGGCCAAGGACATCATGCCTGCCTTCCGCACTCGCCTTTTTTAAGCCGGTGGTGGGCGCGTGAATCAGTTTGTTGGTGATGGCTCTCGCCAGTTGGGCAAGCACTTGCTGCGGATCTTCCCCGCGAGTGATCGCCGCCATCGCCCTTTCGAGTTCGCGTTGGCGTAGCGTTTCGGCCGACTGCCGGTACTGCTTCACCAAATCGACGGCGACTAAGGAGCGCTCGTCGCGACCAAGATTCGTTATGCCTTCTGCGATTATTTCATCCGCTTTGCGAACCTCGCTCTGCCGGGCGCGGATGTTGGTGTCAACGATTTGCGTAAGATCATCAACACTGTAGAGGTAAATATCACGAAGATCCGATACCTGAGGCTCGATATCTCGCGGCACGGCTATGTCGACCATCAGCATGGGCCGGTGACGGCGCTTCTTGACCGCCGCTTCCACGGTGCCCTTACCAATAATGGGAAGCTGGCTCGCGGTCGAGCTGATGACGATATCGGCGCTTTCAAGATGGTTGGGGATATCGGCCAACAGCACTGCGTCCGCACTGAACTGCTGCGCAAGGCCACGCGCTCGTTCGAGCGTTCGATTCGCGATCACGATCTCGTTGACGCCAGCCTCGATGAGATGACGGGTCACCAGCTCGATCGTTTCGCCCGCGCCCACGAGCAGCGCCTTACAAGTGCTTAGATCCGCAAAGATGCGACGGGCCACATCTACCGCAGCGAAGGCGACAGAGACGGGGTTCTCACCAATGGCGGTATCGGTTCGGACTCGCTTGGCGATACTGAAGGCTCGCGGAAAAAGGCGGCCCAGTTCGGCACCGATAGTTCCCGCGTCGTTTGCCACCGCAAAGGCTGACTTCAGCTGTCCAAAGATTTGCGGCTCACCCAGCACCATTGAGTCGAGCCCGGCGGCAACCTGTACCAGATGACGAAAAGCCTCTTCACCCTGAAAGCTATACGCGGACTTCTCTAACTCTTCAGCTGGCAGGTGGTGGTAATTGGCCAGCCAATTCAGGAGTTCATCTAATTGACTTTGCTGCTTAGCCGCTGCACCGCCGTTGACGCTAGCAGCGCCGGCATCGCTCTCTGCGGGAGGAACTGCGTAGATCTCTGTCCGATTGCAGGTAGACAGAACCACAATCTCGTCCAGACTGGTCTGTCGACAGGCCTCGTGCATCGCATCGCCCACCTGCTCCGGCGCAAACGCCACCCGCTCGCGAACGTCAACGCCCGCTGAAGTGTGGTTTATGCCTAGGGAAATGAGCCGCACTGCTTACCTGCCTGCTACCTGTCTTTCTATTCTTGCCTGTCAAACAAAGTTGTCTAATTACACGTAACGTAAGTTTACCAGTGTCTGTAGCTATATTCAGGTAAAAAGCAGGGTTAATTCTCGACAATTTCCGGGCTGCGTGCGCGTCATTGACGTGAGCACAAAGAATACTTCGCAGACTGAGCTTTTTATCGGAAGAAGGGAGTACTTTCGTGGGTTTCGTGGTCTTACTGTGTCATCATCGAGAGATTCCGCAGATTACCCGCTTATGCTGAACGAAATGCCGACTCTATTCACTCGCAGCTTACTGCCGAGGTCAGCCAGTGTTTTTGCTCTCTTCTTGTTGAGCGGGCTGGTAACTGGATGTGTGCATACATCGGAAAGCACGTATTCTGAAAGCACTGATTCTCAAAGCGCCGATTCTCAAAGCACTGGGCAAAGCGCATCCGTAATCAACTCAACCGCAAATGATCAGCTTGCGGACTCGGCCCCTAAAGCTAAAGACGCGGTTACGGAGAAGGCTGGGACGAGCACCGAGGGCGAGAGCAAACCAGCTTCAGAAGCACCGGTCGACGCACTGGTCATCGAACGAGCTATTCCGGACACATCCGTATACCCGCTACTGGTAGCGGAATTTGCCATTCGGAGGCGAGATTTCAATCGGGCCTTACAGATCTATCTTCAACAAGCGGAGATCCTGCGAGAGGCTGCGGTAAGTGCCCACGCGACTCATCTGGCACAGTTCTTACGACGCGAGGCAGATGCATTTCGGGCAGTAGGTCTCTGGGTAGAACTTGAACCTGACAATGTCGAAGCAAACAATACGCTCGCGACCCTTTTGGCTCGCCAAGGGCGTACCTTGGAGGCCCTCCCCTATCTCGCCCGAGTTGCTCGCGGTGGCGAAGCCGCTAAGTTTCCGCTTTTGCTGAATCAGTACAAAGCACTTTCGGGCGCCGACCAGCGCGCTCTCGATGTGCAAGTGCAAGCGCTTGTTGATGAAGATTTGGGCGCCAACGTATCCCTCTTGCTGACCCACGCGTTGATGGCGGAAGAGGCAGGGAATAGGAACGTGGCGCTTGATCGTTTGGGACCGGTGTTTGAGCTAGAGCCCTATCAAGAACAAGCGCTCATACTTGAGGCGAAGATCAAATCGGCGAACAAAGAAGATGATGCGCTGGAGCGCATTGAAGAGGCACTTGAGCTCGACCCGTCGCGTGCACAGCTGCGACTTCAGTATGCCCGCTTACTTGCGGCAAAAGATATGAATGCAGCCCGGGACCAGTTTGAAATACTGTCTGCGCAGGCCCCACAAAACTCGGACCTTTTGTTTTCTTTGGCGGTTTTGAATAATGAGCTTGGAGACACCGTTTCCGCTAAAGCTTACTTGCGAAAAGTGCTCGCACTAAACCGACGGCAGGACGAGGCGTACTACCTGCTCGGCCAAATTGCCGCCGGCGAGAGCAAATTTGAAGAAGCGATTCGCTTGTACCAGCAGGTGGGTGACGGCAAGGACCTAATGCGAGCGACGGTCAGCATCGCGCAAATCCTGTTGGCCGCTGGCCGCGATCCTGATTTGGCCAACTACATGAATCGGCTCCGTGATAGCTATCCACCGAGACGTGAGCAGCTCTATTCTCTGGAAGCGAATCTCTACAGCGAAGCCCGAAGAGACGATGCAGGATTAGATGTTCTGAATCGGGCGATTAGCGAATTCCCTGAGTCGGAAAACCTGCTTTATGCGCGATCGGTGGTGTTTGAACGTCGCGACAATATAGATGGCGCTGAAAGCGATCTGCGAGTCATAATCGGGAAAAACCCAGACAACGCCACGGCACTTAATGCCCTTGGCTATACGCTGGCCAATCGAACGGAACGCTACGACGAAGCGCGAGCATTGATCGAAAAAGCTCTGGAGCTATCACCAGACGAACCCGCCATTCTGGACAGCATGGGATGGGTGCTTTACCACCAGGGTGATCTGTTGGAGTCCCTCGATTACCTTAGGAAAGCCTACGAACAATTCCCAGACCCGGAGGTAGCCGCTCACCTAGGAGAGGTTATGTGGGTATCGGGAGACCGTGGGAGCGCGATGACTGTATGGCGAGAAGCACTTGCAAAGAATCCGGAGCACGGAGTTCTCGCGGCGACGCTGGATCGCCTAGGAATAACGCTAACCGCTGATGCGGATGCTAGCGAGGGCGACACAGACACCGAGTAGCCATACCACCATGCGATCTCTAAAGCGTCGATCGCGATTTTCGACTCCGCTTTTTTTGCTACTTTTTTTGAGCGCTTGTGCGACACAGCCACCGGCGGACGAACAAAGCCCTTCGTCGGAACAAAGCGCAACAGCTGCACGAGACCCTGTACGAGAAAAAGCCGAGCAAGTACGACCGCCCAGCGGGGAATTGCCGGCCCTGTCGACTCCACAAGAAGCGGAACGCCTTCGCCAACAGCGTTTGGCGCCGCTGACCGTCTGGAGAACAAGAGGGAAAGTCGCCTATAAATCACCCGATGAATCAGGTAGCGCAACCGTCGACTGGCATCAGCATGGAAAAGACAGTGAGCTCCGTCTATCGGGACCCTTAGGCATGGGAACCACCCGAATCTCGCCGATGGGGGATGCGTTGTTGATCGAGCGCGACGGTATTGAGCGCTTGTACCCGGCGAATGCAGCGCCTTGGCTGGGCACAGCGAACGGTACTGCGCTCTTTCCACTTCCGATTGGATCAGTCCCCTATTGGATTCGTGGCTTTGCAGATCCATCTATCGGTCTTGACCGACGGGAATTCGACAACGGTCTGCCCTCTTTGATAGAGCAAGACGGCTGGTCGATACGCTTTGAACGCTATCGGGAAGTCAACAATAATGCTCTTCCAAGTCGGCTACTAATCGCACATTCAGAATCACAGCTTTCCCTCAGACTGATCCTGCGAAAGTGGGAATTCGACTAGCCGCATACACCGATATTCGCCTATTGGCATGCAGCGACCGCCTGGCACCGGTGCGGAATAGCGAAGACAAATTTGTAAGTTTTTCTCTGTACGTGTTTCTCTAATTGACAGTCGATAGCGCCGTCAGCACAATAGCCGCCTTTTTCGCGGGGCTACTTACGACCGGGCATGGGAAAACAGCGTTAGCGATCCTGCCTTACTTTCCTAAAGCACTGTTTTATAAACGTTTTTAGGATCTCCGATTGATGTCCATCCACATCTCGGATGTATCCACGTGCTGCAGGAAGGTGTGTCGTATAGCCAGCAAGGGCTTACTGGGGTGTCGCCAAGTGGCAAGGCACCGGGTTTTGATCCCGGCATTCGCAGGTTCGAATCCTGCCACCCCAGCCATATATCGCCATTTAGATGGATAAGAATCGTGATCACATGGCGTGGCTCAACACACGAGAACAAAAGGCTCTACAGCCGTGTGTTGTGAGCAGAAAGCTATCGCTCGTTTTAGACATGGACTGGTGTCCTGTCTAGAACAACAAAGGCGAGTGAGTTTTTCTGCGGCTTGTAAGCCTGAGTAGGTCACTAAAAGTATTTTGAACACTTTGGGATCCCACCACGTGTCCGCAAAATTGATGGTGTTTGGCGGCAACGCCAATACGGAGCTCGCTCGACGGGTCGCGAGTCGTTTGTATTTGTCACTGGGAAAGGCCGACGTTGGCCGCTTTAGTGATGGAGAGATAGCTGTTGAGTTGAACGAAAACGTCCGCGGCAAGGACGTCTTCGTACTCCAACCGACCTGTGCTCCGACCAACGATAACCTGATGGAGTTGTTGGTCATGTGCGATGCACTACGACGTGCTTCGGCCGGCCGCGTGACCGCCGTAGTGCCCTACTTCGGCTATGCACGGCAGGATCGACGCGTTCGATCTTCTCGCGTACCGATATCCGCAAAAGTCGTCGCGGATATGATGAATACGGTCGGTATTGATCGCGTTCTCACGGTGGATTTGCACGCTGAACAGATCCAGGGCTTTTTCACCTGCCCGGTCGATAACATTTATGGCTCTCCGGTGCTGAATGACGACATCCAGGAGTGCAGTTACGAAAACGTGATGGTGGTGTCTCCGGACATTGGAGGTGTGGTGAGAGCGCGAGCAATCGCGAAGCAGCTAGACGACGCGGAACTCGCCATCATTGACAAACGGCGACCGAAAGCCAACGAAACCGAGGTCATGAACATCATCGGTAACGTAGAAGATCGCTGTTGCCTGCTGGTTGACGACATCGTCGACACGGCAGGAACACTATGTAACGCGGCGGCTGCATTGAAAGAGCGCGGAGCCAATAAAGTTGTTGCCTACATCACTCACGCGGTGCTGTCTGGCAACGCAATGGACAACATTCGTAGCTCGCAGCTTGATGAGCTGGTAGTTACAGATACGATTCCTTTGTCGGACGAGGCAAAGTCCCTTGGCAAGATTCGTCAGCTCACCATTGCTGACCTGCTCGCCGAGTCGATACGTCGCGTGTCCAATGAGGAATCCATTAGCGCGCTGTTTAGCTAGGGTCACAAACCCGGAACTAGCGCATTCGTCAGACAGGGAGGCCGGTCGCAGGCACCCTGATCTTATAAAGGCTGCAAAGCCGAGGAGACATTATGTCTGAGCAATTGGCCCTGAGCGCCACACTGCGAAACGACCTGGGGAAAGGTGCGAGCCGCCGCCTACGTCGCAATGCAGATGAAATCCCCGCGATCATTTACGGCGCGGGCAAAGACCCTTCCCCGCTAACCCTGGTGCGCAAAGACTTGGAAAAAGCGCTAGAAAATGAAGCGTTCTTTTCTCAGGTGGTCGACGTCAACGTGGATGGCGACGTACAGCAAGCGATCCTGAAGGACCTGCAGCGTCACCCGGCAAAGGATCGCGTCATGCATGCGGACTTTCTGCGTGTAGACGCAAACAAGCCAGTAAAGGTCAGCATTCCCTTGCACTTCATCAACGAAGAAAAGTGTCACGGTGTCAAAATCGAGGGCGGCATTATCGAACACTTGCTGGTCGAGGTCGAAGTCCAGTGTTTGCCGAAGGACATCCCCGAGTACATTGAGGTCGATATGCTGGATGTCACGACGACCGATATCATTCATATCTCAGACCTACCCCTACCCGACGGCGTCGTATCGACCGCCTTGGCGCTCGGCGAAGACCACGACATGGCCGTAGCCTCCGTTTCCGCTAAGCGTGGTGGTGCCGTCGAGGACGATATTGCTGACGCGGCAGAAGCTGGTGATGGTGAGGCAGCTGAAGAAGGCGAAGGCGGCGACGAGTAAACGCCGTTTTTCGCTTTACGACCGCTTCAAGGACAGAGCCGCGACCCGGTGCAGACGCTACGCGCTTGGCCGGCCTGCAGATCGCTAAGATTGCTGTCCTTGGCGGCGGTTGTATCGTTAATCAAACCTATGGGAGCGCCTTAAGCGGCCCGTTTTCTTAGGTGAGCTTGTCACAAGCGGGTGTACGGGTGATGTGGGCTACGCTTTTGTCGACTCTTTTAACGCAGCGAGATCCGGCCGCGTCACTCACAGAGCGTAATCTATACCGGCGCTGCCATGAGCCTAGTTGAGCACGACGCCGCCCAGAGGAGGTTCTGCTGTCCGCAGCGCCCACAATTGACTCCAGAGCACGACAGGCTCAGCGCCCGACCCAGAAGCGTATGACAAAGAAAATCAAACTGATCGTCGGTCTTGGGAACCCCGGAGCCCAGTACGAGGGTTCACGCCACAACGCCGGTGAAGACTTCGTGCGAGAACTAGCGAGACAATGCAGCTCGTCGTTCAAAGCCGAAGCAAAGTTTTTTGGAGAAACCGCCGAAGCTCTTTTAGTAGGGCAGAAACTGCGTCTTTTGATTCCTCACACGTTTATGAACTTGAGCGGTAAAGCGGTCGCCGCACTGGCGAACTTTTACAAGATCGAACCTCCAGAAATGCTGATCGCTCACGACGAACTCGACATACCGCCGGGCTCTAGTCGCTTCAAGTTCGACGGCGGCCACGGTGGTCATAATGGCCTTCGCGACATCGTGCCCTCGCTCGGTAATCGCAAGGACTTTTATCGTTTGCGCATCGGAATCGGTCATCCAGGATCGGCAAAACTGGTGTCCAACTACGTACTTTCGAAAGCATCGGCGACAGATCGGCAAGCTACCGACGACAGCATTAGAGAAGCTACCCGAGCGCTACCGCTACTGCTGGACGGTCATCTCGAAAAAGCGATGACGCAACTTCATAGCCTCGATGCACGCGCATCCGAAGATCTCTAAAAACGCAGCGGTAAACTCCATACAGAACGAGTAGAAAAGGAAGATTATGGGCTTCAAATGCGGCATTGTCGGCCTGCCGAATGTGGGAAAGTCGACCCTATTTAACGCGCTTACAAGAGCCGGCATCGACGCCGAGAACTTCCCCTTCTGCACAATAGAACCCAACGCGGGCGTGGTGCCCGTGCCAGATCCGCGACTCGCGCAAATCGCCGCCATCGTCAAACCGGAAAAGGAAATCGCGACGACGATGGAATTTGTCGATATCGCTGGACTCGTGGCCGGCGCGAACAAAGGTGAAGGCTTAGGCAATCAATTTCTCGCCAACATCCGAGAAACGGACGCGATCGCTCACGTCGTTCGCTGCTTTGAGGATTAAAACGTAATTCACGTTGCCAACAGTGTGAATCCCGCTTCCGACATCGAAGTCATAAATACGGAGTTAGCACTTGCTGACCTGGAAAGTTGCGAAAAACAGCTAACAAAAGTCGTACGCACGGCCAAAAGCGGCGACAAAGAAGCGGTTGCAATGAAAGCGCTGCTGGAAAGCAAGCTGATCCCGCAGTTGAACGAGGCCAAGCCGGTACGAGGACTGGATCTTGATGCAAACGAGTCGGCGCTTATGCACAGTTTGTTTCTGCTCACCAGTAAGCCGACGCTGTACATTGCCAATGTCGATGAAGACGGTCTCGCTGGGAATGAACACGTGGCGGTGGTCGAAAAGCTGGCGGCGAATGAAAACGCCCAAGTCGTGGTGATCTGCAACAAACTTGAATCGGAAATCATCGAACTGGACGATGGCGAGCGTGACGAGTTTCTCCAAGAACTCGGTATGCAAGAGCCAGGCCTCAACCGCGTGATTCGCGCAGGCTACGACCTACTCGATCTTCACACTTACTTCACCGCAGGACCCAAAGAGGCGCGTGCTTGGACTGTGAAGGTCGGCGCGACTGCCCCGGAAGCCGCAGCCGTAATCCATACGGACTTCCAAAAAGGCTTTATTCGCGCAGAAGTGATTGGATTTGAGGATTACGTCACCTTAGGGGGTGAGTCCGCGGCCAAAGACGCGGGTAAATGGCGTCTGGAGGGGAAAGAGTATGTGGTTCAGGATGGGGATGTGGTGCATTTTCGATTCAATGTTTGAAGATTGGCTAGTGCTAGCTCCTCAGGGATTAAAGGCCACGACACATGTCAACATACTTTACGAGCCGCAGAGCAGCTGGCTGATAGTTTGTGCAAAATATTCTTCAAGATGTTGAATTTCAACGTTTTATAGCTTTTTGGATCGCTGCATGCTGCTAATTTCACAAAGTTACTTCAGGAGCATATGGATAATGAGATCACCTGTAATCAAGACTCTGGTATTTGCCGCCGTGGTATCAAGTTCGACGTTCTTTTCCCAGCTTGTGAGCGCCCAGCAGGAGAGCTGTCCTCCAGGGCAAATCCTTTTCCCAGTCCCTGGTTCGGGCGAAACGATATGCTTAGACGATCCTGGTGTCCCAGAAACGCCAGAGCCACAGCCACTGCCCGCGCCGGCAACAGGCTTGTTGATGGCAGTCGGGGCCGCGCTTCTGCTGAAGAGTCGGCGTAGGTTCAAATAGAGCTCGATGATTCACTGAGGTCGCAGGTAGAGCAACCGTTAAGGAAGATTGAGTTTTATGGGGGCTTCAGGGTTTGTCACATGAAGCGCGTAAGGTAATTATCGTAAATACGAGCTTGAGGAGATTATGGGCACTGTTTAGTGTCCATAATCTTGGTGCCCACATCGTTACCCTTAGTCGAAGCCGTTAATGGCGCCTTAATCACCACCCTCTGCGCCCTCTGAATCCTCTACACCCTCTACACCCTCTACACCCTCTACACTCTCCGCGGTCCCCAAACCTCATTTTCTATCGCGTCCTATCGCGTCCTGCGGTGCTAACTGTTAACGCCATCACAGCGTAGAGTGCCGCAATAAATCAAACCTTAAAAACAATTCCAGAATACAGTACCTTCGGGGGCCAAAGATAACCGGCTTCGAAGCAGTCTCTCAATGCACTTAGGCCCAACTCGGTCACTTTCTTTTTCGGCATTAATCGGCACCTACTTATTGGTAGCCGCGTCCGTATGTTTTGGTCAAGACGCTGAGACCGTCCGATACTATGAAGACGCCCGCGAACGCTACTTCAGTGACGATGTTCCCGGAGCCATCATCCAATTAAAAAACGCCTTACAGCGGGAAGATGGTCATGTGCCATCTTTGGTTTTGCTCGGCGAACTCCTTCTTGAAACCGGACAGGCGGGACAAGCGGCAGCCTTGCTGTCGGAGGCTTTGCTTCTTGGTGCCGATGACCAGACAGTTACCATACTATTAGTGGATGCCTATCTGCGATCAGCCCAGTTCTATGAACTGCTTAGAACGCTTCCGCTGGAAAACGCTTCGAGAGCTATAAGACCTGAATTACTTGCCGCCCATGCGCAAGCGATGCTCGGTCTTGGACGAAACAATGAAGCTGAAGGACTGATCGCTCAAGCGAAAGAGGCTGATAGAACAAACTTCCGAGCAGACCTCGCAAATGCCACCTTACTGCTGAGGCGAGGAGACACACAAAACGCCCTTTCTCTGACACAGTTGTTAGTCGACAGAGCACCCGATGACACGCGGGTATGGAATGCACGAGCATCTACACTGCAAGTCGTTGGCCGCCGTCAGGAAGCTATCACGGCCTTCCAACGTGCCCTGGATCTTCGGCCAGGAAATGTAGACGCACGCTTATCCCTAGCAGCGATTCTGATAGAACTCGATCGGAACGACGAAGCCGCCGCTGAAGTGGCTTATCTTCGAGAGAACTTTCCCGGAGAACCTAGAGCGGCTTTCTATGACGCTCTATTAGCTTCAAAACGAGGAGATTCAACTACTTCAAATGAGGCCTTGGCGGAGGCGGTAAACGGCATCGAGCTGCTCGACGCGCGCGAGATTAGCGGCAACCTGCAATTACTGATGGTCGGGGCCTTGAGTAATTTCGGCCAAGGGGGTTTCGAGCGCGCGCGGGAATTCCTGGAACGCTATCTCGCCATAAATCCAGACGACGCCGGCGCGAGCCGCCTAATGGCAACCACCTACATTGCAATTGAAGAGCCGCAGAAGGCCATGCAAATCCTTCTGCGACTCCACAGCCGCTATCCGCAGGACCGGGATACGACGGCTCTCCTCGCAAACGCTTATTCCGAGCTTGGCGAGTACGATAAGGCAGCGGAGCTTCTGGAGCAGCTAAGCGGTAGCGACGACGATCCCCTTGCCCAAGAAGCCCGCCTGGGACTGATGCAACTCAATGCAGGCCGGGTCCTGGACAGCATAGAAACCTTAGAGGCAGTGATTGCTGGGGGAGCAAGCAAGCAAAACCTAGAAATACCGTTGGCACTGGCGTACATGAGGGCGGGAAGATGGGAAGACGCCCGACGTATTCTTGCTCGTCTAGCTCAGGAACAACCTGATGATGACAACGTGCTCAACCTTCTGAGCCTTTGCTATCTATCTCTCGGCGAGGACGATCTCGCCCGGGACGCCATGGAGACTCTTATTGCTCGATCACCTCGATTCCTCCCCGCCTACATTAACCTGGCTAAGTTACAAACCGCTAACGGAAAGATGGCCGAAGCAGAGAATCTGCTTAAAAGTGCCCAGCTGTTTGCACCAGAAGACGCAAGAGTTGTTGCGGGACAGGCAGAACTCGCCTTGCAGCAGGGAAGAGCTGATGATGCGCTTCGCTTTGCGGAGCGCGCCCTTCAGTTGGAGCCAGCGAACACGGAGTACGCAAAGTTTCTCGTAGGTAGGTATTTGGAGGCATCGCTCAATGCGGAGGCGGAAAACACCGCAAAAAGAGCCAGTACCGCAGGAAAAGACAATTTTGAAGGCGGCATACTGTATGGCCAAACGCTAGCCATTCTTGGAAAACCAAAACAGGCCTCGCTCGTCTATACCCAGCTCGCTCGAGGGCTGGATTTCGATTTGCGCAGGCTGGTGATCGTGGCACGATTACAATCCAGTTTGGGTGAGCACGAGTCGGCAATTACAGCGCTGACGACGGCTATGAACACAGATTCTAGCTATCGTCCTGCGCACCGAGACCTAATCAGTGCGTTTCTCGCTGCTGGTCGCCCAGAGGATTCGCTGAACTTAGCGAACGATTATCAGGTGATGTATCCGGATGATCCTTTTGGAATTCTCGCAAGCGCCGAAGCATCTTTCGCTCAGGCCAACTATCCCCTTGCCGAGAAGGAGTTTAAAGCGGCGATTGAGCTAGGATCGGAGGATTTGGGAAGCTTAGGTCTGTACCGGATTTTTAGGCGAAACGGAGATCTTGCGAGTGCGAAGCAAATCGTCCAGGCCCGCGCAGATGAAACAGATGATTTGCGAGTTCTAGCAGCGCTATCCGACATACTCATCGCCACACAAGACTGGAATGAGGCTGAGAGGGTTCTGACGCGGATCCTTGAGCAACAAGATGCTGCTTGGGCTCATTGGAACAACCGAGCCTTTGTGCGTCAGACCTTAGGGCGTCGTGAAGCAGAGGACGATGCGCGGCGCGCTCATCAACTCGCCCCGGAGTCCGCATCAGTTAACGATACCTTGGGATGGATATTGGTACAGCAAGGTCGAGCCAGCGAAGCCCTGCAGTTTTTGCGGGAAGCGGCCGCTCGAGACTCTAGTAACCCCGCGATTCGTTATCATCTCGGAGCGGCATTGGCGAAGCTTGGGCGAGGTCGAGAGGCCGAGCGAGAACTGTTTTTCGCGCTTGAGTACGGCCATCAGTGGCTGGAGCGCCCCGCAGCAGAGACCTTATTAGCTGAGCTGAGACGCCCAAAGTGAGACCTAGACCTCTATCTACATTCGATAAATGTGTCGATCTTCTTTACAATTACACCCTATCGCAGGCAATTGGCAAAGAAAAAAAAGCTGATTTAAAAGAGCAAAATCAATTGTGGCCTTTAAATTGCATTGTTTATCCTATCCTCTCTTATTTCTATAGTGAGTTGTAGCATGGTTATTAAACCAACAACCGGACGCATAGCCGGGTCGGCACTCGGCGCAGTAGTCCTGGCGGCATCGGCACTGATGAGCGTACAGAGTCAGGCTGATACGCTGGACTATACCTATGAGTTCATCGATACGAACGAGCATGTAAAGATAAATGGGTACTGGTACAACACCTGTAGTTGTCCTGAGCATCCAGACTACGATGACAAAGACAAAGTCGAGATCTCATCCAATGCTGACCCGGATCTCGATCATGATCCAGGCTTAGATATTTCAGCATGGTATGGAACAAGTTCTAGTGACGAAGAGTTGGACGATGCACTCTTTTGGGAGATCTACCCAGGGGGTATTGGAATAACAAATACCAGTGGTGATGGCCAGCATACCGTTGATAACAAAGGTTACTTCGACTATCTGGCGTTATCGTTCGAAAAAGCGGTGACGCTCGCTCAAGTGTCCTTAGGCTATGTGGAGCACAATGACTCAGATTTCAGCGTGTTCTATCAAGATCAAAGTGGACTTGGCCCAGGCTACACGTTCAATGGGGATTCTTCGGATGGCAGCATTGATCTGGACGATGGGTTCCAGCTCGCCACTCATGTCAACGGCGGCAGCAGCCCTGATGATTACGACCTCGACCTAGACGCTACATCAAAGGTATGGCTAATAGCAGCCTACAGCCCAGTTCTTGGCGGCAGCAATTATCTTGATAAGGGCGACGACAAGTTCAAAATTTCGGGGATCGTTGTTCACAAAGACGACCGTCCGCCGGGTGACGGGGGAGACGGTAACGTGCCGGTTCCCGCCACGCTAGCTCTTTTAGGTTTCGGCTTGTTGATGAAACGCCGACGCAGCCGCTAAGCTGCCAGAGCATAACGATCATCAGCACGCGGTTTGTGTATGCAACTCAGCAGCGAGCGCGGTGAAAGCAACAGTATCAAGCAAGGGATGTCCCGATAATGGACGCAACTGATAACGTAAAGACAAGAGAAGATCGTCGCAGGTTGCTCAAAGCTTCTGCGGCCGCGCCGCTCATTGCGACCCTTCACCCGTCGAATGCGTTCGCAATCAGTTCTGCAGCGGCGTGCTTACATCGTCCAGGTGTGGACAAGCCCGATACCGCAGTTAAGGTAAAGGTGAAGAAGTTTATCAAGGATTCCAATGCGGAGAAGTGCGAAGATCTCCCAGACCTTCTGTATAAGTACGACGGTAAGTTCTACGACGAGCATTGGAATTCCTACCACGGTGATGTAAAAGGTTCCTGCTACGACAAAAACAACCATTACGTGATGGCTGCTTTCGACGTTAGCGGTGGAGACCATCCAGACGTTACGTTAATGGGCCCTAAACATGTCTACCCTGACTACACCGCGATTTCTAAATCCTGCATGACATCCCTGATTGCAGGCAACGTCACAGATCCCTACTAACCAGCGCGCCAAACCAGCTAGACCGCTTCCATTCGCTACTCCTGCGAACTCATTGGAGCCGCTTTCCCCTACTATCTTAGGCGAAGGGCCCTAATTCAACGCTTCCTGAACAAGCTGAAATTCCGGTGGATTACCAGCACATTGGAGCATGCTCGCGCATCACAGGGATTCACCCATTGCAGTTTCAGGCCATTGCGCTGGCCATATCCTTGAGTCACCGTTAACCTTCTTACTTGAAGACTGGGAGAGAAACGCTGGCCAATTCTGAGCAGGTACTGGAATCTCAATCACTCATCGTGGAACTCGGTGATTTTTTAGCTTGTTTTGCTTCTCTGAGCGGAGAAACACATATTCTCAATGCGTACCCAGCCGAAGCGGTCCGCTACGTGATGGAGTCCGGTAGTGTCAGCGTGATGGATCTATTCGCTTATTTCGAAGAGTTGCTTGAGTCTCCGTTAGATGATGATTTTTACGACAGCGTCATCAACCCTTTGCTCGAGCTTGGGGTACTGCGGCTCCGCAATCCGTGAATATTCAAAGCCTAAGCAGCGCTGAGCTCTTCGATTTCGCCTCCGGCCCGGGCATTAAGCTGCGCTTCGGCCCCTTTTTCATTGAGCTCAAGTCTGATGACGAGGATTTTCTAGCGCTATTCCGACGTTGCTATCGGGCCCTTGATTTAGAACGTGAGGACGCTGTTTGCCATTTCCGCATTCGAATAATAAGGCAAAGAAAATTTGCCCCACGGTCAAAGCAGCAAGTTCAGTTTGACGTTGATGGACAACTTCCTTTCGAACCCTATCCGCGATCGCACGCGTTTCCTATGTTCGAGTGGGGGCTCAATTGGTGCATCGCAACCATGTCTCATCATTTTCTATTGTTACACTGTGGCGTGGTTGCGAAGGAGGATCGCGCGCTAGTTCTTCCGGCGATGCCAGGCTCAGGGAAGAGTACACTCACCGCATTCTTGCTGGATTCGGGTTGGCGTCTGCTTTCCGACGAGTTCGGAATCTACGATTTGACAAAGAAAGCCTTTGTTCCAATGCCTAGACCCATTCCCTTGAAAAACGAGTCCATTACTGCAGCGAAAGCGGCTGGCCTGCGTTTAGAGCATGGACCTCTTTACGAGAATACTCGTAAGGGTGACGTATGCCATTTATTTCCCGATGCACACTCTTTTGAATATCAACGCTTAAACGCGCACCCGAAACTTATAGCCTTCCCAAGCTTCCAGAAGCGAGCATCTCTTGAAGTAGCAAGAGAACTCCCGCACGTCGTATTGACTCGCCTAACCAACAACGCGTTCAACTACATGGTCTGTGGGGAAAGTTCGTTTCACGCTGCGACTGAACTTGCTCGGGATGTGCCCGCGTATCATCTTCGCTACTCAGAGGTCGATAGAGCCATAGCCCGCATTGACGAACTCATGGGCTAGTGCACCGATGGAACAGCTCGCCAAGATATTCGAAAACCCTAGTAGCCTAAACTTCTCTGATGGAGATTTCTGGAACGCTGCTCTCAATCAGGCGCGTAAGGCAGGTGTGATGGCGAAACTTGAAGCTCATCTTCGTTCTCACGAGCTTTGGGAGAGTGCACCGACGACAGCTCAAGAAACGATGCAGGGTTCGTCCATCTATGTCGGGTTTATTCAGCAACGAGTGCGATACGAATTATCCCTGCTGGAGCGACATTTGGGGGATTTACCGTTCCCGATAGTGCTATTGAAAGGCGCCGCCTATATAGCCTGCGATGCTCGACCATCAGTAGGGAGGGGCGTTAGAGACATCGATATCTTGGTAGAAAAGAGATGCATCCCAGCGATTGAGGCCCGGCTGCTGGAGCTGGGCTGGACCACGGCGGAGGAACTCAGCGTTTACGACGAGTACTACTATCGCGAGCTTTCCCATGAGTTACCTCCTCTAAGGCACCCAGATTTTCAGTTCGAACTCGACGTGCATCACGACCTTATACCACCCACCATGCGAATCGGAACCCGCACATCTGAGATGTTCGGTTCTACCGTTAGTATTCCCGGGACCTGCTTTCATTGTTTAACGAAAGAGGATCAGCTGATACACAGCGCCGCGCATCTAATGACCAGCGAAAGCCTCGTAAATGGTCTTCGAGATCTGCTGGACATGTCGGCGTTGCTCCTTGAAGTGAAAGAAACGGATGCATCCTTAGAGGGCTTGTTTGCTCGGGCCAGGAAGTTTGGCCTCGAAACACCCCTCTTGGATTCCCTGATTGCGTGCGACAGACATCTAGGTACGAATGTAGTGCTTCCAACCACTGAAGAGTATCTGAGTCGCTCGCGAGTGAGACGCGTAACCGCATGGATAATCGATGGTGTAGTCTTCCCCAAAAATTCGCAACGAAAGCTTAAGGCGGCTTTGGCTTCCACTATGATGTGGTGGAAAACGCAGTATCTACGCATGCCCTTTTGGCAACTTTTAAAGCACGCTGCCGTAAAAAAATTGTTCCTTCCAATTATCAACAGACGCCCGACGTGAAGACGTCGCAGCTTAACGAACCGCATTCGTGAGTAACAGGCTTGGCATGAACCCCTTCAACTATAACGAAGCGTTCTCGCGCAACTTGGGCTGGATAACCAGCGAAGAACAGTCAACGCTGAGAAGTAAACGTATTGCAATCGCCGGTATGGGTGGCGTGGGATTCGATCATATGGTCCGCATGGCGCGCTTAGGAGTGGCAAATTTCACCCTGTCAGATCTCGACGTGTTTGAACAAGTCAATTTTAATAGGCAATACGGAGCAACGATGAGCACCGTGGGGCAACCCAAGGTAGACGTAGCGGAAAGCGTGCTTAGATCTATCAATCCAGAAGTCGATGTGCGGTCGCTTAAGGACGGAGTGACCGAAGATAACCATGATGAGTTTATGGCGGATGTGGATATAAACAACGACAGTCTAGATTTTTTTGCCTTAGATATTCGCAGAGCCGTTTTTGAGCGCTGTCGTGAATTAGACGCATGAAGGACTCGAACAGACAAATCAAATCTCTCTTGCGTTGTTCTTGTGTGGCGACGAGGAGAGCTAACCGAGCGCCGTCCACGAAAGCACGGCAAGCACACCCTCAACTCCCTGATTCGTTTCCGTTTTGAGCAGCATCACCTCGGGGTTCTCCCTCCCGATCTTGTCGTACACGGGCTGCACGACTCGCTGGACGCACGACCTACCCCCGCGGCTGAAGAGCCACACGACTGCCGCAAGGAGCGACCCGAAGACTCCGACCACGACAGCCGCAGCCATCAGCGGCACGAGGAGAGGTAGGCCGGCCACCGCTGACGTAGGCATGCATCGCCGACACAAGCGCGAGGACGGCGGTTGTTTGAGGGGGCGGTGTTGAACGCGGCCACGAAAGGAATGTGGTCATCCTTCGAGTTGGTTAGAGATAAAAAGAGCTCCATCCCCTGCGAACGTAGCACACGCAGCGTTCGACATCGCACGGGTGGGACCCACGGGGGTCCCGACCTCCCGGTTTATCCCGTCCATTTGGGACCCTTCTTGAGATACTGTACTGCGATGGTCATCGGAAAACGCGAGTGGATCCTGGGCGGCCAAGAACGAAGGACAAGCGCGTCGTTTTGACGGCCTTCCTGCACACAAACAACGAAACTTTGCTCGAGCGGTCAGCAGTACACAAACGGCAGTGCCAGAACTACCAAAACCCCGCCGCTGCGTGGAGGGCGACCAAAGAGATCCAACCATCGTACCGTGTCACCAAAAACTCACCGAGGACGCAGACAAGCGGCAGAGAAGCCAACACGACCACCCCCGTCGAAATCTTGGGTACGAGAGCCGCCCTGCTGGATAAGAACGGGGCGACGCGCTGCGTCTGCAGAAGAACCGCAGACGAGCGCGGAGCAGAGCAACACGCCAGGCGCAACGGGAGAGGCGGAGGGACGTCGTGGGCGGAGAGGCGTGCGTGCACACCCGGAGGTTGCACCAAGTATCGGCAGAGCTTGCCCGACCGATGACCGAGCGCCCACGTTCCGCCCCAACACGCTGCTTCTTTCCAGCTAGATGCGGTAAACAAGCTTCATGGCACGCGGTCGCCCGGGAGAGGCACGGCGCCCGGCGCGCGACGAAAGACACGCGGCTGCTGATCCGCTCTTGCGGCGAACAGAACAAACACACTTATTTGGTCCCGGGGTGCAGGCGCAAGAAGGGTCGGCCAACGAACAACCGCCCCTCTATCGGTGCACTGCTGCCCGCACCGCACCTGCTGAGACACGGCGTCGAGGGCGATGTCGACGTTCGAGGCACAGCCCTGCAG
>JBCBZV010000222.1:0-4200 GCA_039815155.1 Pseudomonadota bacterium | reverse complement strand
TCCGCCAACATCGCCGCCATCAGCAGATACTCGGCAGCCAATTCAAAACGCATGGAGTCCATTAAATCCACGTACTGCATGTACTGCTCGGGGATTTTCGAAACGTCGCTATCCAGGATATCTAGATTCTGGCGGCGACTTAGATAAAGCAATAGATCCAGCGGACCTTCAAAAGCCTCCAGAAAAACTTCCAGAGCCTGAGGCGGTATGTACAGGTCTTTAGGCAATTCAGTCACGGCCTGGCCAAGGACGACCGCAAAGGGCATTTCCGCTTGGGTAGGCTGCGACATGGTTCCTTCCTGTGCAGCGGTAACCGATGGTTCTATTGGCGCCACGGAAACTTGCGTCTCCGTCGCAGCGGTAACGACTTGGCCTTCGGAAGGGGCCTCGGTCATTGCTGTAACGTCGGCTACAGCAGGAGAGCTTTGCGCTAATTCGTTGGATTGTTTTTGTGCGAGTTCTTCTGCCACCCGGCCTGCTACCTAAAAACTGGAAAGTATAACTCACGCGGCCTCAAACGGCGCCGCATCACCCTTGCCGGCACGCAATAACATGGGCGTATCGTCAGCGAGATCGACGACGGTAGTTGCCTCCATACCGCAATACCCTCCATCGATAACCAAATCGACCGAATGTTCTAGTAGGTCACGAATTTCATAGGGATCAATCAAGGGCAAATCATCACCGGGCATAATCAGTGTCACACTCATCAAGGCCTCCCCCAGGTCCTGCAGAAGATCGAGGGCGATCGGATTGCCCGGAACACGAAGCCCAACGGTGCGCCGCTTTGGATGCATGAGCCGTCGGGGCACCTCTGAGGTTGCCTTTAGGATGAAGGTATAAGGGCCAGGCGTATGATGTTTGAGCAGCCGATAGACTGAGTTATCGACCCGTGCGTAGCTAGCGATTTCCGAAAGATCTCGACATACGAGAGTAAAGTTGTGCCGATCATCAAGCTTGCGAATTCGTCGAATACGGTCAAGGGCTGATTTATTGCCAAGTTGGCAGCCTAAGGCGTAGGCCGAGTCGGTCGGGTAGACGACAACCCCACCACCACGAACAATATCCGCTGCCTGACGGATCAGGCGAGCCTGCGGATTGTCTGGATGGATCTGAAAAAACTGGCTCATTCAAGCTCTCGAGCTACCGAAATATTCATAGGTTCGCAGCCTTGCCGTCTCCTCTTACCCACTAACGGACGAATAAAACGAGTATTCGCTAGGCGGCCTGGCTTAACAAAAGCAGGTGACGAATGCGCGGCGAGCCAGACCCTCCGCCACCGCTGTAAAATTGGTCCTCAGTTACGGCGAACAACGCTTGGAAATCGATCACCGCCTTCAGCTACCTCCAGTTGGAAACACTGAAAAAATCGTTTTGCTTTACAATGCGGTCCACTTAGGCGCGCGGCATTTTAACACCGAGCGGCAGCTGTGCACCGAACAAGGGCACGCGACAGATAATATGAGCCAACACTTAAGCATATGAGCCTACACATAAAAGTATGAGACAGTTACTTGAACTTCTGCCGATCGTTTTGTTTTTTGTGGTCTATCAAATGGACGGGCAGACGCTATCCTTCGCCGGGCTGAGCCATGAAGTCGATGGAATCTTCTCAGCAACAGCAGTTCTGATAGCTGCCACCGCCGTACAGGTGCTGCTTACCCGGCTCCTCGACGGGAGTTGGGAAAAACGCGCCTTGTGGACCTTGGTCGCCGTTGGCGTTTTTGGCGGTGCGACGCTGATTCTTCGTGATCAAACCTTTATCCAGTGGAAGCCGACGGTATTCAACTGGGCGTTGGCCGTTACTTTTCTTGGCTTCCATCTGTTTTCAAAACGCAACCTATTGCAGCGGATTCTCGGCTCGCAAATCGAGCTCCCCGCACGGGTTTGGGCCCAACTTAACTGGCTTTGGATTGCGAATTTCAGCGTAGTCGGTGCGCTCAACCTCTATGTAGCTTATCGCTTTAGTGAAGCCACTTGGGTAAGTTACAAACTCTACTCCGCAATTGGTTTTACGCTGGTGTTAGCAGTTCTTACGGCGGTGATCATAAGCCCCCATCTGCAGGCAGCCGAAACAGCAACAGCGAAGGACGCGGCTCCCACCGGGGAATCTGCGTCTACCACCTCCAGCCCCTCCGATCGCTAAACCCCGGTGAACTCATCGCACCTTAGAGGTAGTTAAGGAAAGCTGTGTACTACGCTATTTTTGGCACTGACAAACCAAACAGCCTCGCACTTCGGAAGCAAGTGCGTCCTGCCCATATTGAACGAATCGGTGAGCTAGTCAGTCAGGGACGTTTACTCACTGCCGGCCCGCATCCTGCGAACGACCAGCACGACCCGGGAGACGCCGGATTTACCGGAAGCTTAATTATCGCCCAGTTTGACTCCCAGCTCGAAGCAGAGCGGTGGGCCGAGCAGGATCCCTACTGGACCGAGGGCGTGTTCGATTCGGTGGTCGTCAAACCCTACAAGCAGGTTCTACCCGAATGAGACTCGCTAGAAAATTATCTTTAGACGCCTGTTTACTAATTGCAGCGCTTTACTTTCCCTTCACCAGCGATTCAGCGCTGGCGCAGAATGGAAGCTATGTGGGCGACGGGGTGTTTATCGTGCTTCACGCGGGACCCGGGGCCAACTACCGCTGGCTTGGAAAGTTGACTCCGGGAACAACGCTTACCGAGCTGCAACGACCTGACGGTGGCGACTGGACTGAAGTGCGCACGCAGCGAGGTACTGTTGGCTGGGTGCAAACGGAGTTCCTAACCAACGACCCACCAGCACAGACACGCCTGCCGGTGGTCCAGCGGCAATTGGTAGAAGCCGAAAAAGAAGCGGCGGCGGCGCGTTCCAACGCGACGAAACTCAACGGCGAAAGAGACGAGCTAAAGAGTGAGCTTGAGAAACAAAAAGCGGCGTTGCAACAGATTACCGAAGAGCTCGCTCAGCTACGTCAGATATCTGGAAGCGCAATCGAGACGGCGGAGCAAAACCGACGGCTGGTGGAAGAATCCGCGACACTGCAGATGAATCTGGATACGCTCGAGGCCGATAATCAGCGACTTCAGGAACGTGTTCGCAGCGGCGCTTTTCTCGACGGTGCTTTCGCCGTCGCCCTTGGAGTTTTTATCGCCCTTGTCGTACCTCGCCTATGGCCAAAGCGGCGGAGCAGTTCCAGCTGGGCGTGAACTTTTGGCCATAGCAAGTGTGATGCCTGCCTTATTCACTCTGTAATAACGCCCTTTAAACGGCTGTTAGTGCGATTCATTGACCGACGGCAACGGACGTTTCCGGCGGCTTAGTAGCAGCGGCGTGAGCCTATTAAACCCCTATCGAAGCTAGCGGGAGCACTTTTATGAACAGAACATTGATCGACGCTCGAAGCCTGCGGATCAGCGCTCGACGGAAGGCGGCTCCTCGCCCATCCTACTTGTCCATTCTTAGGTTTCTACTGCTGGGCGCGTTGGCATCGAGCGCCTCCTTGCTCGCCCATGCTCAAGATCGAGAGGAAACTCCACTGCCAAATCCGCAGGTAGTGATCAAGACGAATCTCGGTGACGTCACATTGCGACTTTTCCGAGATAAGGCCCCACTAACGGTCGCCAACTTTCTTAGCTATATGGAGCAAGGACATTACGAAGGGACAATCGAGAGCAGCGCTGTCTGGCGTCGTCGCTTCCGACAGATCATCGAAGAACGCGAAGAAGATTTCCGGGCCGCAACAGCGCCGACACGCCGCGAGCCAGGCGTGCGACGGCGGCGCGTGTCGCAACGGCAGCGCATACTCAGGACGATGTGCGAGGAGAACTTCGAGCTCCATAGTGGCGGGATGAATGAGAGGTTGCTTTTATTCCTAACCCTTGAAAGCGCCCACTGTGGCGTTCCGTCGCGGTAGTTCGTAGAGTTATTGCGTGGGCTCTCTCCAGCTCTCCAGCCTGGAGTGGTCGTTCTCAATTTCATCGGAGTGGCAAACCTGACGGGTCTCCTATCCTGGCGAGAGTCGTAACGACATTACCTCTGAACCACGGCTTACTCAACAAAAGCGTACGCATTGGCATTCGTTGAGGGGGCGGTCGGTCTCTTCATGGGTGTGGTACATAAGCGATGTCCGCCGCATTTCGCGACTGGGCGCAAGCACTGGTCTACAGATCATCAACGTTGGAGGGGCATATATACTGTGTGCCAGCGTGCTTGCATGAC
>JBCBZV010000143.1:0-9765 GCA_039815155.1 Pseudomonadota bacterium | reverse complement strand
CAAAACAATGCTTAAGGTTCCGACGAATTCGGTAGCCGTTCTAAATTTAGATTCGCTAGCCACGGTTTAACCCCCGACCTACCTTCGATCGATAATGTTACCCGCTATTTCGACTCTTTTGCTTTCATCATCGGCCACTAGAAGTTTGCGCGGTCAGGAGGCAAGTCGCCCGATTATGGACTGGATGCTGCGACCACAGCCGGAGGACGGTATACGCCCAACCACTTTGAGGTCAGTGTGCCCGCCATCATCGAGCCACTGACGTTGAGCGCTGTTCTGCCCATATCGATCAGAGGCTCAATCGAAATCAGTAATGCCGCTAAGGCGACCGGAAGTCCCATGGCCGGAAGCACCATCAGGGCTGCAAAAGTTGCGCCGCCACCCACGCCAGCGACTCCAAAGGAAGACACCATGATCACCATCACCAACGTAACAAGGAAGTTAATGGACAGCGGATCGATACCGACCGTCGGCGCCACCATCACTGCCAGCATCGCCGGGTAGATTCCGGCGCAACCGTTCTGCCCGATTGTGGCACCGAGACTGGCGGCAACATTGGCAACGGTCGGATCATTGCCCAGGGACTGGGTCTGCGTTTCTACGCTTAGCGGTATTGCTGCAGCCGAGCTTCGGGAACTGAAGGCAAACGCTAGCACCGGCCAGGTTCGGGAAAAAAACTGCAATGCATTCACACCGCCTAGGGTTAGCAAAAGTCCGTGGGCGGCGAACATAACCGCAATCGCTAAATACGATGCCAGCACAAAGCCCAGCAGATTCAGCACATCACTCCCATTGGATGTTGCAGACATCTTGGTCATTAGGGCTAGAACACCGTAGGGCGTTAGCCCGATGATCAACTGAGCAAATTTGTGGATGATCGTCTGCGCCACCTCGCTGAAGCGACGAAAGGAGGCAGCGTGCTCCGGGTTTTCTCTGCTCACTAGCAGCCCAGCGATGCCGATCAGAACGCCGAAAATGACCACGGCGATGATCGAGGTACTGCGTTGTCCAGCGAGATCTTCGAATATGTTCGATGGAAAGAAGCTGACGAGCATGTCGGCGGGGGAAAGGTCGGCCAAACGCAGCTGACGTTCCGCATTTGTCGTTGCTCGAGCGATTTCGCGCTCGCCCTCGATCAGACCTTCTGCGCTCAAACCGAACGACGCGGTCATAAAAACTCCGACCAGCGCCGCAAGTGCCGTCGTGGCGAGCAGTAGACCGACGACGGAGCCGCCCACTTTTCCCAAGGTCGCTAATTCGTCCACTTTCAGAACCGCAGCGATCATGGTGATAAGCACTAGCGGGGCTATTAGCGCTTTGAGCAGACTGACGTAGATACGCCCGACCACGTTGATCCACTCCAGCGAACCAGCAATGATCGGGCTTCCTTCGCCGTAGGTCAGTTGAAGTCCAAGGCCAAACAGCGTGCCTATGACAAGTCCTGTCAAAACGCGACGGCCCAGAGACCATTCGCGTTGTCCGAGCATGAACAGCAGACCGGTGGCCGCTGCGAAAGAGATCAGGTTTAGGACTAGCACCACAGGCTCCAAAGCTCGCTGAATCGGCATGTTAGCAGGCGCTGTTTCGGACTGCTCTCGGTGAAAAGGATGAGCTGGTGTACTGGGAGCAATGAAAAACGCAGAATGTACAACTCAACATCAAAGTACGCAGCAGAGAGTCGGGACTATGACCTCACCCAAAGGACAAACAGGGCTTCAGCAAGTCGCTATGCTCGCGAAGACGGCCCGCGAAAACACCGTTTCCGCAGCCCGTACCAGCACTATTGGCGAATCAGAGCCGCTGTACGATGTTTATCACTATGGCTTTTCCATATGTTCCAACAAAGTTCGAGCGGTCCTGTTCGAACTGGGGATTCCCTGGCTATCGCTGGAGCTTGATCCCAGCAAACATGAAAACTACCAGGCGGATTATGTACGGCTTCGTTTAAGGTCTGAGCTGGCAGAAAAGGCTTCGTTCGCTACTGGGTGGGAAGGGGGTTCCTCAGTTGAAGAAAATGGCTTTGACGCACTGGTCGTGCCCACGCTCTTTGATCGTGATCATTCAAGCGTTGTAGTCGACTCACTGGCTATCTGCATTTACTTGGCAACGCGGCATCGTGAACAGAGTGATCTGTTTCCAGATTCCTTGCGGCCCGATATCGAAAGGCAGCTCGAGGCGGTCGATAAAACCCCACATGTCGCGCTCCTGTACGGGCCCAATCCGGAAGGGCCGGACCGACGAGCATTCGTTTTTCGACAGGTCTTCAAAGGCGAGCACCTCAAAAAAGCCAAAGTGGCCGAAAACGAAGCTAAGAAGATAGCCGGTGAAGACCCTCGCCTGGACGAGGCCTATGCGGCAAAAATCGCCAAAGAAAAAGCGGGTAGCGCATTCGTTGCCGATCAAGAAAAAATGCGCGACGCGCTCACTAAAACCAAAGTGGCTCTCGCACAGCTAGGCGACGACCTTGAGAGCGCGCCCGGGCCATGGCTATGCGGCGATCGCTACACGCTTGCAGATCTTTTCTGGGGGGTGAGCCTGTTTCGTCTGGAGTACCTGGGCTATGGATGGCTATTGCGAGAAGCCCCCAAGTCGGAAGCGCTGCAGACCTATGCAGAGCGAGCTATTTCGCGACCTTCTGTGATCGCCTCGGTGGCAAAATGGCCCAGCCAGCCTTGGTCAAAGCCGGCGGCAAAATGGATGCGCAGTCCAAGCATAAAAGACCGCCTGATGGGCTGGGGGTCTTAGTGCGCGTCTTGGTCTTTAGCCTGGTTTTTAGCTTGGCCTTTAGGTAGATACGGCGTACCTAAGACATCCCTGTGAACTCTATAAAGTCCCTGTTTCACAACCGAAACTTCGCGGGATTGATCCTGGCCAATACCATCCTCGGTGCCGCTTTTCCGATCCAGCTTGTCCTCGGCGGCTTGACCGGACTGGCCTTGGCCCCAGACCCGACCTTAGCGACGCTCCCATCCTCGGTACAAACTCTGGCTGGTATGCTCGCGGCTGCTCCCTTGTCGTTACTTATGGGACGAAGAGGCCGACGTTTTGGCTTCGCCTGCGGAGCTGTTCTGACGCTCCTTGGTGCCTTATGCGCGACTCAAGCATTGGCCACTCAGAATTTTATGCTGTTGTGTGCGGCTCACTTTTCGATGGGCGCGGGCTGGGCTTCCTACCAGTATTTTCGTTTTGCGGCCGGTGAGGTTGTTGAGGATTCTTGGCGACCTGTCGCTATTTCACTCATGCTCAGCTCGCTTCTGGTCGCCGCGATTGTGGGCCCACAGATTTTCATTGCGACAAAAGACCTCATGCAACCAACCGCCTTTGCCGGCGCTTACGCGGCCACAGGCTTGATCGCGGCGCTTGGCGTTCTGCCTTTGATCATAGTCCGCATCCCGCGACCTCAACGGAAAGACAGCGACCGAGGCAAGAGACAGTCGTGGGCATTCGCCGCACTGCGCAGCCCTGCGATTAAGCGGGCCGTCGGCATCGCGGCTTTAGCGCAAGGGGTGATGGTGTTCCTAATGATCCCGACACCGATTGCGATGGTCAGCAATGGATTAGCTGACACGATCGCCAGCGATGTGATCCGCTGGCATATCGTAGCGATGTTTGCTCCAAGCTTTTTTACCGGCTTCCTCATCAAACGCTTTGGGGCAAACCTCATTGCCATGACCGGACTCGCGACGATCACAGTAGCCGCCGTTGGAGCGGCAACGGGCGTATCTCCAATGCACTTTTACGGGTCTTTGATCATATTGGGCGTTGGATGGAACTTCGGTTTCATTGGCGCCACCGCGATGCTCGATGCGGCCGTTTCTGAGGCAGATAAAGCCGCGGTGCAGGGCGCGAACGATACAGTCATCGCGCTTGTCTCCACTATCGGCGCCTTTGCCGCGGGGTTTGTAGTTTCTAGCTACGGATGGGTCGTGCTTGCCCTGCTATCGGGGGCTGCTGTCGTGTGTGCGATGCTCGTGCTTTGGTCAGACCGGACTTCGAGTGTGAAATCCAACTAATCTCTGTCGCTCACTTGACTGATTGCTGATTCGAATAGCTCGCAAACCTAGCGTAGGGCAAACCAGGATGTTGGCTTCGTCGATACCAGCGCATTCTTAGGGCTCAACTACTATGCGCCGCTTGAAAAACAACTTTCTGAAATCATTCGAATCATTGATGAGCAGCTCGATCAGGACACCACTATCTGATGTGGCAAGGCAGAAGTACCCGGTGGCTTGGCTGTTGAAGGTAAAACGACGTCCTGCTGGTTTCTGTTTTTATCGAACTGGAAACCGCTGTTCTCGTGGATCGGGAGCGGGAGGAAGCCCACTTCTTAAATAATGCCCGCTTCTACTTCGGCAGCTGATATGCGAAAACCTGGTGGAGGTTGTCTTTATCGGCATTCAGGTCGCGAACTGGAACGATGCTCGCGGCGACCAAACTAGGCTTCTAGCGGCATAGCTATGGATCCGCAAACTCAAACCCTTGATGTAAATGGCAAGGTGAAACGGGGGGATGATGGCAGGGCGCCGCCTAACGACAGTCTAGCTAACAGCGGTGACGGTGGCCGCTTGACTGCTCCGGCAAGGTGCGGCGAACAAAGTACTCAGATCAATCGGAACCGGAAGTATCAGGCATTAGTACATGGTTTCATGACTGGTAAGAAGCCTGGCTCTCGTCTGCGCCACCGTTAATATCCCGGTCCACCACATCGATCTTCTCCAATAGCTCATCCACCGGGGAGGGAAGATTCTTCAGTTTCGATGACGCGTTAAGGAGCGCAGTCAAAATCCGGTTGCGCTGCGATTTATCCAGAACCCCGCTGAGGCTCAGCCGGTTAATCTCGATAACGGCAGGTACCAGCGGCCAGGCCAGCGTGCGGGAACTGTCGATGCCGCTACGCTGCGCCAGTTTAGCCCGCCAGTCGGCGATGGCTTTTTCGTCAGGGAGTATCCGATTTTCGACGAACCTGTCCCTGCCAACCGTCGCCTCCAACAGTCGCGTAATGAATGAGTCCCTTGAATACGGAATTTCGTCGACTGAAGCGCCGGCTCTCTCCAATCGCTCCCGCAGGCACGGATAGTTGAAGGACGTGCAGTTCTCAGACCAGCACCGTGTTCGGTCAATCTCCAATTGCTCGTCGACAAAGTCTGTGAACGACGTGACCCGGCCCCTGGGACCCTTAAGGTTCTGCAAGTATAAGGAGGGATAAAGCTCCCTGAGTGGTCGCCTGACCACGATAGCGTGTATCGATGGAGCTGAATCAGCCAGCCGTGCTATCCATTGGAGGGTTTCTGTTTTATGGATTGCCGTAAGGTGCTCGGATGACAGCAGCAGTGTGTCGCAACCTGCTGTGCGCGCTTTTTTGTAAACTTCGTCGATAAATTGATTTTGCGCCGACGACGACTTTGCGGTCAGTAGCGGATGAGCGGCTGAGAAAACCACTGGGAAACAGCCACCTTCAATCAGCTTTGATCGCGAGAGCTCCAGCATGCGCTGAAAGGCTGTTGAGCCGGTTTTCATCGGGCCCGCGTGGAGAACAATGTTCATGGGCGGTGAGCAGCAACACTTTCCCGGATTGTATAGAAAGTTTGGTATTCGCCGCCGAAAAACGCCGGCGCTATTGGTGAAGTATCGACTGGTTCACTGTTCCAGCGCGGACACGCTCATAAACTAACTGCTGATTAAGGTCGCAATGAACCTTCTGGCTATTGTCTATGACTCCCCCGCGCATCTTGATTTTGGTGGAAACGGCTATCGACGAGGTCTTGAGAGTTACGTAGACGGCGGGCATCAGGTCGATCTGATTCTGTCAGACAAGCCGAGTACAACGAACTCCATCGACGTCGCAAAGTTGCCGTTCAGACACATCAATCACGACAAGTCGCTGCAACTGGCCGGCAACTTTTCCTTTGGCCAGGAGATTGCCGAAAGCATTCAATGGCTTAGTGCCTACCTGCGCGAGCATCCCTACGATCTGATTTTTGTTGACCGAATTTGCGGTTTCTCGCAGGTGGCGTTGAGACTGTGCTGCATTGACGACTACATCGTTGTCGGATCCGGTGGCGTCAGCTGGGGGCACCGATACAATCTTGGTTACGGCAAGGAAGTGCTGCAGCCTCTCCGGCAGAAAAACGCACGGCTCGTGGCCGCTTGCGCGCATTTTGATTTATCCGCGTCGGACATCTGCCACAGCTATTGGTCTGTCTCAAAACGGCCTGGCGCCTATTTCTTGCCGTCGATCTGGTTTCATTCGCAGGCACTTGGCCCTGATTCCGCCGGGGCTTCGTCACCGCTGTCATCCAGATCAGCGCTATCGTCGCCGTCGTCTTCATCGCGCCCGTCGCCTCCCACCTCCGAGTGTCCAGCCCGCCTTCTCGTAACTTACGGCAATTCCATGCCGCTCTGGCTGGTGAAACCCATCGTCAACGAAATCAAACTCCTACGAAGCCGCGCACCCGAGATACACATCAAGGTACTGGCCGGGACAGAACAGTCTCTGCAGTTCAACCTCAATGAACTAAACGGCCTGGGGATCGAGATCGTGCGCTGGGCTGACTATGGGGAGGAGTTCTCGAAGGCCGACTTCGTAATTAGTCACGGTGGTGTTGCACACATCTACAACTGCATCCGCTATCGTGCGATTCCGATCTGCTTCCCCTCGCTTGCTGATCAGTTCTTTAACGCAAAGAGGGTGTGCGAGCTTCGCATCGGCTACTCTTTCTTTCGATACACCCGCGCGCGCCGGCTCTTTGGCTTGTTCAACCGCTCAAAACACTTCCGCCGAGGGTGCGTAGCAGACACCGTGTGCGGGAACGTATCGATGGCGGATAGACTTCGCTTACTGGATCAACTAAACAGCATGATGAACGAGGAGGGTGATCAACTGGTTCGTGACTGATGCTGCAGCGCCGCTTTTTCGGATGTTTTCGAGTGCTCTAAGTGGCTAACCGCTCGCAAGAATTCTCGAAAGGAGCCTGAAGACAATGCGCCACGTTCTACTCGTCCATTTCCGGTGACGCGACCACATAATCAGCGAAGAAACGTGTCTCCGCCAATAACGACCGAGTTAAAGGGCACCAAGAATCCTGGAATAATACGGGAGTTTCGACTTGTGCTAGCCGAAGCCTATCGAGCTTTCTCTAGAATTTCGTCGCAGTCTTTGCCAGTCTCTCTTCGGGCGATTCCATTAGACAAGGACGATACTGATTCGCAGCTAGACTCATTGATTGTCTTGCAGACGGTATTCCGGGCGCTGAATTTTTGGAAGTTCCTGGCACGGATCACGCGGACCTCACGTCATCACCAGAGGCCATCGAGCATATTCGAGAGTTTGTTGCGCGCCTGACAAGCTAGACACAGTGGGTTTGGATTCGGGCTGCCCGGAACGATTTATCTATTACGAGTTGGCAGCGCAAGCGCTCCGTTTTCGCAAATTAGAAGGTAAGCAAGCATGAGCTACGATGATTTTAGCGCCATCGACGTCACAGTTAGAGATTCCATAGCTGTTCTTACAATAAACCATCCTCCGATCAACTTGTTCGATCTGCTTTTAATCTCAGAAATGGACAGGGCTGGCCAGCAACTCGCGGCGGATGAAGATGTGCGGGTGGTTCTAATCCAGAGCGCTGACAAAGACTTTTTCATTGCTCACGCTGACGTTACTCTCATCCAAGATGTGGCAGCTAGCCCCGCCGAGGAAGACCCGGATTCATCGTTTTTTCACGCCATGACCGAGCGCTTCAGACTCATGTCAAAGCCAACCATTGCCAAGGTGAATGGCATCGCCCGCGGCGGCGGTCTCGAGCTGCTCGCCGCATTGGATATGCGGTTTTGCTCCATAGAACGTACTCGCCTTGCGCAACCAGAGGTGACGGTTGGCATTATTCCGGGAGGAGGAGGCTCCAGCCGATGGCCCGCTCTTATCGGTTATGCCCGCGCGATGGAGCTCATGATTGGTGGCTTCGACTTCGATGGTGCTACCGCGGAGAAATACGGCCTAGTTAATCGGGCGCTGCCGGAACAAGAGTTAGATGGCTTTGTAGAACGGCTAGTTAGGCAGATCGCTTCTTACCCGCCTCATGCGGTTGCGATGATCAAGAGCGTTGGCCAGCTGAACGGCACAGTCGAGGAGCGACTAGCGGTAGAAAATCGCGCTTTTCTTGAAACCGCACGACACCCCACTGCAACTTCGGCGATGAAAGACTTTCTTGATGCCGGTGGGCAAACGCGGGAGGTTGAGCTGACGTCACCTTTTGGCAGCTGATTGGTTTTAGGGCTGCGGGGGAGAAGATTTACGCGCTACTAGAAATGCGGCGGCAACTTAGTAATAGCTCACCCCGATACCAAGTAGGCCTCAAGTTTCTCGGCAAGCTCGATTGCGTTTGCGCGGTGATTGGACATCACTCGGTTGACCGAATACGCGAACGTAAGCTCCTGATTGATGAGCGCAAGAAATTCCGGTTTTCTAAACTGCGACAGGGCTTGTTGAATATCTCGCGGGTCTCTTACCAGAACACCCCCGGGGTCGTAGGGCAGTACAGCGTTCGTGTAGTTTGCGTATTCAGTTCGAATGTTAGCGGCGTAATAGACCACGAAGTCCTTGCGGTCGTAAAAATTGAGGATGGCAGCCTTAATGCCATCGTCGCGCAGATAGCGGAGACTACCGGTACTGATAAGGTCGCGGAACGTTGATGTATCAGTAACCAGCCGACCACGACTCGCCTTCCCACCGATCCCCACGCTGGCGAGGAATGCATCCACGTCTTGGGGGACAACGCCGTCAAAAAAGAAGTTTTTTGCGGCCTGAAGCCCACTCACCTTCGCTTCGAAATTGTCGAACCACACCGCGCTTCTCTCTACATCGAATTGCAGGTCATCGATGAGAGCTTTGATGTATTTTTGCTCCAGTGCCCGCTCCGATTTGGCTTGCTGCGCAGCATCGAGTTGCAAGGCAATCAGGATACCGATCACGATAAGTGTGATTTCCCCAATCGCATAGGTTGTGTAGCCGCGCAAACGGCCTGCGGCTGAACTTGTTTTTCGTTCCTGACTAAAGACACCCACCATGGCAAAGCCTGCTTAAATTATCCGGGAAGAGCACCAACCGGCTTCTTCAGTTTAGCGGCGCTATGATGCACAGCAGTTGCGAGAATAACGGCTGATGAGATTGAGTGATATACAGAGCCGACCAACACTGCTTCTAACCGTCTGGTAACAGTTGGAAATCAAAACGCATGATCGCGATCAGTAAAGCCACCTGTGCCAGTGGCGCCTGAAGCCCAGACCCAAAGAGGTGCCGACCTGAAGGTCTGGGCTGCAAAGCTCCTCACATCACTTGCGAAACTGCGCACGCGTGAGTCCAAGCCAAGCAATCTGGACGGTCGTTGAAGACGTATTTTTGTTCTAACTGGTCCTTGCCGCGTCTCGGCAGGCTTCTAACCTGCAATTCACTTTTACCGTTTATGAACCTTCGTTTACTGAGTTTGGCATTCGCTCCGTTTGCCTTTGGCACCAGCGCCTTTGCATTCGTGGGACTGATTGTCCCGATGTCCGAGGGCCTTGGTACAGGTGTCCCATTGGTTGGGCAGCTTCAAACGGCCTTTGCGCTAGCCTGTGGTATTGGCGGGCCGATACTGGCGCGAGCACTCTCGCGCTTCGATCGAAAGCGGCTACTCCTAACGGTCATGCTGATGCTACTGGTAATGAATGTGGCGTCGGCACTGGCTCCGACGTTTTCTAGCCTACTTGCAGTCCGAGTGGTTGGTGGTT
>JBCBZV010000233.1:0-3883 GCA_039815155.1 Pseudomonadota bacterium | reverse complement strand
GTTTTGAGCCATCAGCACGATGAGGACCGATCTCTATATATGTAAACACGAGTGATAACAGATACAAAACGACCACCACGAGAGAGAAAGCAAAAATCACAGGCACCGACCGACCTACCGCAATATTGAAAAGAAATACGCCAAAGAGCATGACAGGAACTCTGCCTCGGTCCGAGATAAGTAATTCAGCACCACACTTTTTACATCTTGTCTTCTGTTGCTCGGCCCTCAATGGAACGACTTGTTTGAAAGGCAATCGCCTTCTGCAAGCTGGGCACTTTCTCATATTTATCGACCTTGGAACCTAATGGAGAGCTGGAAATAATTTCAGTAATAGTTTTCTTAACTCCTGGAAATTGCGTCCTTGGACTTGAACGGGTAGCGCAAGTCAGGCGATACAGTGAAGCGTACCTACCGTCGTTCCTTGCTTTATCAGGACGTTGACATCCTGTTAATCAAGTGAACTGTCACTGTAATTCGGCTGCTCCTGGAACCGATCCACAGAACTCAGCAGCCGCTTGCCATGCAGTACAGCCAGCATGCGTACTTCCTGCTCCGCATCGTGGATTTCATAGATCAGCCGATAGCTGTAGATAAAGCGCTCTCGGATTGACGGCTCATTGAGCTCTGATACGATACGCCCACGGGTCGGCTGCTCAGCCAGCGTATCGCCCACCGCCATTATTTCTGCAACCACCTGTTGCGCGTAATGCAGCGAGTCCCGGGCAATGTACTTTGCCAGCGCATCAATATCGTCTAGTGCATCGCCCGACCAAACTACGGCGTAATCCATCGGCCCAGGCGATCCCGCGCTTCCTGGGAGGTATACCGCTTACCATCGGTAATGGCTTTCTGCCCTCGCTTAATCTTGTCGAGCACATAAAGATGATACTGGATATCTTCCAAAGTGCTGTCATCCGGCAGCTGATCTAGCAGATGCTCCACATCTTGTTTTGCCGTTTGCATGACCCATGCCTCTTGTGCCCAGATCTGTTTAGCATAGCAACTTTCGGATAAGTAAACTGAACCCCACCCGATAGATCGGACATTTCATCTAGGAGACAGTCCTGCGCACGGAGTGACCGATGACCGAACGAAAGACTTAGAGCAAAGCCTTTCAAAATAGAAGCTGTCAGGCAGCTAGAAGCGGGCGGAATCCCCTGATCGAGTAAACTAGAACGTAAATGTCGTCATCACATCTCAACGAACACGCAAAACCGCAAGATCCAATTGAAACTATGCAAACAATCAAAAAGCTACTCTTGTCCCGCGCGTACTGGCTGGTGGTAGCGCTTAGCGGTGCGGCGCTGCTGGCCGTAGCTTTGTACTACCAGCATGTACTCGGCGATGAGCCGTGTCAGGTATGTATACAGCTGCGGGTGTGGGTCGCGGCCTTTGCGCTGCTGGCCGTGGTCATGATTTGGGCGCCACCTCAACGTTGGCTGCAGCTCTCCGCTAGTATTTTGCTATTCGTGTGCGGGGCTGGTGTGGCTGAGCGCTCCTTCAATTTGTATCAAATTGAAAACGGACGCGGCGAAGGTAGCTGTGAGTTTTTTCTCGGTTATCCAGACTGGTTTGCATTGGATAAATGGATCCCTGAGGTCTTTGAGGTTCGCAATCTTTGCGGCTATACACCAGAAATGTTCTATGGTCTGTCGATGGCTGAGAGTTTGCTGCTTACCGGGATCGCGATCTGCCTCGTGGCGGGGAGCACAGCGATTCTTTGGGCGAGCGAGCGCCAGCATTGGCGATAACCGTCGCAAGTTATCGGCATTAGTGCGGCCGTTCGCGTCCTAAGGTCTGCGCCCGTGGGAGCAAGCCTGGCTGGAACCTGTCTCTAGCCGCCTTGGGGGAACGCATGCAATCGACGCTACGCGCGAATGCGGGCAAGTTCACCATTCTTGGTCAGGTAATCGTTCACTGAGAACTGAAAGAAACCCTGCTTACCTCGAAACATCACGCGGTCCGCACGCACCTGAGATAGCCAGAGCCACTGGTTCTTTGGCTCGCTGGCGAACACGCCATCGGTAAACACCGCGACGTTTTTTCCCGCGCCTCGTGCCGATGGGGACAACAGCATCTCCGCATTCGCTTCACGGGCCTGTTGTCCTACTCGCAAGTCATAACGGAGAACGGCGTGGAAATCCTTAGCGTGGATAACGTCGAGGATGCAACGAACGCTCTGAATTCTGCCTGCGCCTCCTGCGATCTGCTTGAGATCTGCAGCAACGATGCAAAATCTTTGCCTTGAAGCGGTTTTCGACCCCCGTTTTGTGAGTACCTGGCTACGAACCAGGCCTTCATTTTGCAGCAATAAAGCGGCCTACTTTTATCCAACCCCTTTGAGAATAGCAGCCGCAGTGCCCGTCGCCTCAGTGCATCATTGGTCCGTGTTGTTTCAACTGGGAGAGCGTAACACTGGCAGTGTTGCGGTGACTGGCTACGAATGTGGCGGGTACGAGACCCCTCAGCGATATTACGAAGCCGCTCGAAGGACTTTTGAGGGTAGTGATCTACTACACCACACTGGGGGTGTGGTGCGAGTGAAGCCTGAAGCTACTCACCGGACGGGTTCGAATCCCGTTCTATTTTCAACGGCTTAACCCGACAAGACGAGGCATAGGGACTGCGTATAATCCGCCGTTATGTTCACCGAAGGCTGGACAGGTGGGGATCCATAGAGCGGTCAGATTCCGGGTGCATGAGGGGCACCGGGTGACGTTGATCAGCAGGTACTAGTCTGTCTGATCGAATTGCTTAGGCCACTGCTGCTTGCTGTGGAGCAAGGCGAGAATGATCAATTCGTCATTCATCAGGGTATAACCCAAGAGATAAGGTGCTCCAGTGACCACCCATTCTCTCGTATCACTGATTCGCCCTGGACGGCCAACGGTGGGGTTGTTCGCGAGGAAGCGTTCTGCGGTATACAGCCGCTCAGCAACGATGTTTGCTGCATGTGGGTCTTCATGGTGCAGGTATTCAAGTGTAGTCTCGAGCTGCTTGAGTGCGCGCGCGGTCCATCTAACCCTCAACTTGAACGCCCCAGCGGGCAAACGTGTTTTCCACATCTGCCTCTGAGGCTAGAGATCCGCGTCGAGCCTCAGCAAGACCGGCCTCTAGTTCCTGGCGTACATAAGCCTCATAAGCGACGTCCTTCCACGTTGCATCGTTGGGCAAGACGTCCGCCAGTTCGTGCAGAGCGGCTTTCAGGGTTGCACTGGCCATAGATGTAAACTCCGGCAGTCTCAATGTCGCTGTTTGAGGCAGGATAACAGTTCCTGACCCAGGCTGTGCCTATGCGTTGGGAGCGTCATTGGATAAGAGGTATAGGCCTGCCTCTTTTTGCCTATGGTATGGACCTAATCAAAGCTACGCGCGAATGCGGGCGAACTCGCCATTCTTGGTCAAATAGTCTTCCACTAAGAACTGAAAGAAACCCTGCTTCCCTCGAAACATCACGCGGTCCGCACGCACTTGAGATATCCATAGCCTCTGGTTCTTTGGCTCGCTGGCGAACACGCCATCGGTAAACACCGCGACGTTTTTTCCCGCGCCTCGTGCCGATGGGGACAACACCATCTCCGCGTTCGCTTCACGCGCCTGTTGTCCTACTCGCTGGGACAGGGCGTAAGATTCCACGGATACAAGATCATCGCGCAGCTCAGCATAGGCCTCGGTGCATAAACTGACACAGCGGTTTGAATTCAAGCTCACCGTGAACATCGTGTGCTCGCTACTGGGTGGCTTAGGCGGTGGCTTTGCCATATCGAACAAGAACTTGAAACGGTAATAGGCGCACTCGCGCAAACAAGTCTCTGCATCGAGTGAACCGTAGAAGATCCAACGCTCAAAGGTTGTTCCAAATCGGCTGCCGTATTCGAGG
>JBCBZV010000023.1:0-40499 GCA_039815155.1 Pseudomonadota bacterium | reverse complement strand
TGAAACTGATCGTGATCGATCCGCGAGTGACCGATGTCGCCAAAAAAGCTCACATCCACTTACAGTGCCACCCAGGTTGCGACGCCGCGATTCTCGCTTGTATCGCCCGGCAAATCATCGAGGAAGAACTTTACGATGACGCTTTTTTACGCGAAGAAGTCGAGGGCTTTGAAGCGCTGAAAGCGACTGTTGCACCATTTACGCCAGAAGCGGTTTCCGAGCTTGCGGGGGTACCCGCAAAGCAACTCGTTGAGGCAGCGCGTCTCTACGGGTCCTTTAAGAAAGCGGATATTAGCTGCGGCACGGGCGCAAACATGTCCGGTTTTGGCAATGCCGCGGAGTACATGAACAAGGTCATTCTGACTTTGATGGGACACTGGCGTCGGGCCGGTGAGCTCAAACGAAACGTCGGCGTTTTTATTGAGGGTTTCCCGGCCGTTGCAGCGGGTACGGGTTCAATACCGGCTTGGGGGTTTGGAAAGAAGCTGCGTGTACGGGGCCTGGAAGAGTGTATTTCAGGCTTGCCAACAGCTGCTCTCGCCGACGAGATCCTGACGCCTGGACCGGGGCAAATCAAAGCATTGCTGGTTCTCGGCGGCAACCCGATGTTGGCCTGGCCAGACCAAATTAAAACCTATGAAGCGATGCAAGCACTCGATCTGCTGGTTTGCTTCGATCCCCGTCTATCAAAAACCGGTCAGATGGCCGATTACGTCATTGCCCCTAAAATCCCCTTCGAAACGCATGGAACCACCGCCCTGAACGAGTTTATTGGCAACTTTGGCGGCGGCTGGGGTTATGAGGAGCCCTACGCACAAGTGTGCGACCCCATTCTGGAAACACCCGCGAACTCGGATCTCTGTGAAGAGTTCGAGTTTTTTCATGCAATGGCTGGAGCCATGGAGCTGGATCTCTCGGTTAAGTCGAAGGCGATCCTCGACTCGAAAAAAGCGGAACAGCATCGAACAGTGTTTCCGGCGGGCGGCCCCCAGCCCGATCCGCTCGAGGCTTGGGACGCTACATTAAACGGCTCCCCCGTCGCACATCGAGACGTTCGCAGAGATCCTGACGCCTTTGAGGGGAAAGTCCTTGACCGAGAGGCAGCAACTGTCGCCCCAAAACCCGAGGATTGGACAACAAAACTGAACATTGGCCACCCAGCAATGCTGGACGAACTGACCGAGGCTGCAAAGCAACTCGGTTCTGATCTGGACAAGAAGGAGTTCCCCTTCCGCCTAATTTCTCGTCGGCTTAAGGAGGTCTACAATTCGAGCTGGCACGAGTACAAACCGCAACGGAAGCGTGTGCCAAACCATCCTGCCTACATGCACCCCGACGATATGTCGGACGTCGGCGTGCAGGCTGGCGACGTCATCAAGATTGAGTCAGCGCGGGCCGCCATAACCTGCGTGGCGGTTGAGGCTGCAGATGTTAGACGCGGCTGCCTGTCCGTTCCGCACGCTTGGGGCGTCAATCCCAATGAAAGCGATGACCCGCTCGACGCCGGTGGTAATACCGGTCGTTTGTCCTTTAATGATCGCAACTTCGATAAGCGCAGTGGAATACCGATCATGAGCGCAATTCCGGTAAGAATTGAACGCGTCAATCGTAACCCTGCGATTAACGCGTAAACCAACCCGAAGATGTATACCTGCGCCGCAACAAAGCACGCGGTGAGCGGGTGGAGTGCTGAAAGGCCAGCTTAGTCAGTTATCTGCGACATTTGCCGGGCAAAGACAACTCTCGGTTCATCGTTGTGGATCTGTCCGAAACTTACCGCAACATCGCCCGCCAGTACTTTCCTCGGGCGAGCAGCTGCGTCAAAGCCCTCTGCGCCGACTGGCGAGAAAACCGACGTCCACGCCCGAATCTATCTTGACGATGCGGCGTGTCGGTCTGAGCAACGGACCCACCGAGCGCTTCCACAACAAGATACAAATGATGAGCCGGAAGAGCCTAGAACCCCAGAGCCGAGCCCCGTGGAGTAGAGCCGAGAGATGGTAGCTACGGCTGGACTTGAACCAGCGACCCCAGCATTATGAATGCTGTGCTCTAACCAGCTGAGCTACGTAGCCACTACAAGAGTTGCTCCAACGACCTCCCATCAGCGAACAGCAAATCGCGCCCCCAAAATGCAAGATCTAACCCCTTTTTTTGGTTTCTTAGAGTCACCCCGTTGTTGGCAGCAAAAACCAGCTACGGATAAAAACCGCCACGCCACCCGGAAAAAAGGGACGCGAATTTTCAGCATTTGAACGAAACAAGTCAACCGCGATTCGTTGTTTTTGCACAGGCGTGGCATTCGCCCTAAGCTCGCCTACAATCGGCCCATCCTTACACTTCCTTCTCTAGCGTGATTGATTCCTCAGGCAGCCCCATCGAGCATTCTGTCTCGGCTCGGCCAACAGTACACATCGCTGGCATGTACAAGTGCGGGACGTCGTGGTTACTGCACACGCTAGCCGCACACCCGGCGGTTATAGCGTGGAGAGAGTTCGATCCAATCTTGGCGAGCTGCCAACGAGACTATCGAAAGCACCGATGGCCCTTACTAGCCTTCGACTACATTTGCCGACGCGCTGATCGAAAGTCCTGGATGAACCGGCGAGAGTCACTGCTGGACAAGCCACGGAAACAGGTATTTGAAGACACGTTTCTCGGTCGCGGCTGGATTCCGCTGATGGGCGAAGAACTGCAACAGAAAGCGCTCTCGCTCGTGGATTTGCCGTCCGAGGAGATACTTGATCGGCTTCTTGATTGGAGCGGCACGTCGGTGAGACGAAGTGACGCGCCTTTGATCGATCCAGCTAAACACACAAAAGCACTCGGTTACGTGAACTTCCGGCGGGCAGACCTTATCCAACTGATGGAAGATGTCAGGTCCGTGAGCACCGGCAGAAGCGCCGCGCTTAGCTTCTACGAAGCCTCAGCGGGCCAGACGCAAGCAAATACGCTAGTCGCTTATAAAGCAGCCGATCAGTTACCCAACCTAGCGACACTGAGAAAAATAGCCCCCGCAACGACGGCGCTAGTGATCATTCGGGACGGACGAGACGCGGCGATATCTGCCGGACACTTCGAAGCTTTGATGCGAGAAAAGGAAGCTCCTTGGCAGGTCGCGAGAACCAGTATCAGCCGACGACTACTGGGTTGGGCCGTCAGAGCCGCAAAGTTGGCACAACATGCGCAAGCGGGCGAAGTTCTCGTTATCCGCTACGAAGACCTTAGAACGAATTTTCCCGGTATCTGCCGAACCCTTTTTAGAAAGCTGGCTATCGACGCAAGCGCGCGGGTGATTGAAACGATTGAGCAACAGACGGAATTTAATCGTGTGAATACCCAACTCCCGAACGGTGAAGAGGCTCCTCATATAACTCGGCGCGGCCTCGTTGGTGAATGGAGAGAGGAGTTTACCGTCAACCAGGCGCGTCGTATGTGGTCGCTTGCCGCACCACAACTGCGTGATTTCGGTTATGGAGAGCATGGCGAGATAGGCCCCTCTTCTCTTGTACTAGCGCCTGAGCCTTAGCATCCACAATCGTTGCCATGCGGATGGCGGATGCTCGGTGGGCACCGCTGATTGAGTCTCCTCAAGAGGTAAGCTCGTTATCCTCCCTAGAGACTGCCGCTAGTTGATTGAAAGCGACCGTTTCTGATATCGGCTTCGACCTCAGAGCTTGCCACGCTTAGTGCTCCTCAGATTTTAGGGAGTCACCCGTGTCAAAGCCCCCAGTAATAGTCGCAGCGAATGCTGCTTGGGCCAGCATACTCCTCGGTCTTTCTCCCAGCGCGCTGTCAGGAAAACTCGCAGCTGCTGCGATTCTCTGCATGCTGACTCCCTTACAAAGCTATGCAGCGCTGCTCCTGACGGAAATCCATTACAACGGACCTGGCAGTGGGAGAGATCTCGATGAATTCTTGGAACTAACCAACATCGGGACCGACGTCTTTGATCTCAGCGGCTACGAATTCACTGCCGGCGTGGACTTCGTGTTCCCAGACGGCAGCAGTCTTGCCTCCGGTGAGTCGCTGCTTGCGGTCAGCGACACCATTGGTTTTTTAGCGGCTTTTCCATCGGTAGATTCATTTAATTTGGCGCTGGTTGAATATGCAGGAGCGCTCAATAATTCTGGTGAACGGGTGGCGCTATACACGTCGACTGCCAGCGTCGTGTTTGACGTCGGCTACGATGACAGCGCCGCTTGGCCACAGACCGCGGATGGATTGGGTGATTCACTGCAGCTATTGCCTAATTCCGCCAACGGTATAAACCCGAATGCCTGGTTTGCTAGCACACCAACACCTGGCCGCTGGTTTAACTCTTCCTCACCATCCACCGAGGAGGTTCCCGCACCGGCAACCGGAGTTCTCTTGGCCAGCTTCCTGCTGCTACTGGTGCGGCGTAAGTATTTTTCTGTTATTTAATCAATAAAACTTATGATTGAATTTTTCTTGATCCTCGATCGGATCTACGTTTAGAGTCTCTTCTCTCAGTTTAGGAAGCGTTGAGAGTGCCTGATAGAAAAAGATTCCCACTCAACCTTTTCCCAAGACATCTCTCAGCACGCACTTTCACTGTTAATATACGCGCGCGGTACTTCTAGAAGAAATCAGGCAGATTTTTCGATGAGCAGTGCAGCCTTCGAATTTGTAAAACAGCTGGGTATGGAACTCGCGGCGGGAGAGTTTGAGCTTCCTCCATTTCCAGATACCGCCGTAAAAGTCCAAGAATGCGTTAAAGATCCTGACTCGGACATTCAGCAACTAAGTGCGATAGTGGCATCTGAGCCCGCACTAGCCGCTCGACTCATAAGGATGGCGAACTCAGCCATGATGAGACGCGGTCCAATCGAAGTCGCCGATATAGCCACCGCGATTTCGCGCGTCGGCATGGATATGGTCCAGAACGCGGCGGTGTCCTTCGCGGCCCGAGAGGCATTTAAAGCACCTCCCGGCAGCGCCTGCATCAATGATCTGACCGCCCTCCGCAAGCACAGCGTCAAAGTTGCATCGCTTTGTTACGTGCTCGCAAAGGAGAGTCGCTATATCGGTAAGCCGGATATTGCGATGCTTACGGGGCTTCTGCATGCAGTCGGCAGGTACTACATATTCATGAAATCCAGCGATCACCCGGAGCTGTTTACCGATCGACCCGCGCTTGAGCAATTGGTTGCCCAATGGCACTGCGGTGTTGCGCGAGCGATAGTGGAGTCTTGGAAGTTCCCGGACGATATCGCGGTTGCCGTCGATGAGCAGGAGCTGAAGGAACGAGATCGAATCGGCGCAGCAGAACTTAGCGACATCCTGTTTATAGCCAATCTGATTGCGCGAGCCGGAAACAAAGCAGCGACCGAACTTAGCGACCTGGATGCGATGGCTCGACTTCGCATGGACGGAGACAAGCTCCTCGAAGTGCTAGAAGGCAATGAAGAAGAGATCCAATCTATGATCGAGGCGCTTAGCGGTTAGCCCTCTTCAGTGATTCCTAAGGACGATAGGTTCATCACAGCTGCATCGAGGTTGGCCTGGGCAACTCGGGTCCTTTGATACGCCTCGTAATAGCGAACCCGGGCATCGGCGGCCGTCTCTTCCCGGATATTGACCAGGAAGAAATCACTCGCCCCCTGCTCAAACCGGCGCACCTCCGCGCGGCGCATCGTCTCTGAGAGTTCGACGTCTCGACCGGCTAGGTCCATCAGTTTTTTTGCATTGAGCAACTCCAGCAGAATATTGCGAAGCTGGATCTCCACTTGATCCTCTACCTGCTGCTGTTCCCGGCGTAAGGCCTCAAGTTCCGCTCGAGCCTGTGTGACCTTACCTTTGGCCTGGCGCCGCTCCAACGGTATCTCGAAGGTGAATCCGACAATCGCATCGGTGCCATCCCGGGAGACCCCGCCCTCGCCGATCGCTCCGAAGCCCTCCGCCACTTCAACACCGAAATCTAACCGAGGTTTGAGTTCGTTTTCTGAAATCGCGATTTTTTGCAATGCTCGCTCAGCGCCCGTTTGCAAAATCTGAACCTCCGGTCGATTCTGTAGCATTGTCGGCACGTCAAAGCTGCCCATACCGGGAGCTTCAGGAAAGGCATCCAACTGCGCCTCGGCAGGAAGTCGCTGACGAGAGGGCTCAAGAGTATTTCCTTCATGATCGCGATAGTAAAAAGCAAGTTTGTTGACTGCCATGAGAAAGTCACGGCGCGCCGCCGTCGCTAGAGTCTGCCTACGGGTGATATTCTGCTTGTTCTCAGTCAAGAAAATAGCCGCCCGTCGACCACTCTCAACCTCTGTCTCAAGGCCGCTCTCCCGTTCTAGCGCGATCTCCAAGAGGCTCTCATAGACCGCTAGCTGCTGCCCCGTTGCTACCCACTCCCAGTAGGCTGCTAGCGCTCTCTGTTGCACTCCTAGCTTAGTCAGCAAAACCTCTAAATCTGCCTGCTGCAAAGCAAGTGATGCATCGATTTCTCCAAACCGTCGATCATCAATGTCACGGTCACGAAAGAGACTGAAGAGAAAACCAAGCTTGGCGGTCCCGCCAGTGTTCGTGAAGTTGACATCTTCGTAAATAGGAAACTCTCCGTTGGAGATTGAATACTCTCCGTAAACCTGCGCGCCCAGAGACCGCAGGGGTTTTACGGCCTTATTCGTTATGGCGATTCCGTCCCAAAAACCTTCGAAGCGATCAAAGCCTTCAGACGAAAACACAAGATCGAAAGCACCCAGAGCCTCTACTACCCGACCTTGAGCCACCCGGCGTTCTGCAATGGCTTTCAGAATTGAGGGAAAGTGCTGCTCCGACGACACCAGCACATCTATGGGAAGCAGCGGGTCTGAGGATGGGGCAACATCTGCTCTAACTGATACCGCGAGAGTTACGCCTATGATCCAGCCGATAACGCGCATACTCAGTTCGCCGCAGCTGGCGCGGTAAGCGTATCGCCTTGCACAGGGAAGTTCGGCGGAAAGTTGTTTAGCTGACGCCAAATTTCATAGCCGACGGCAACCTCTTCAAGGAGCACCCAGGCTCGCGCCTTCGATCCGAAGCGTACGAAGCGCCGATCTGGCCAGGGCGCACTCGCGTTCGCGTCCTCTTCGACTAAGACTCGAAACCGCCCACTCGCTTGCGCGGTAGGATCGATGGCGAGCACCTTCCCAGTAAAAGTCCCTACGGCGACGGAGGGCCAGCCGCTTACTTGAACAACCGGCCAACCTTCGAACTCAATCCGCACCGCCGCATCTTCTCGTACCAGTGCGATATCGCGGCCGTCCACATAGATTTCTAGCGCACGCTTGGCGTTGTCCGGTACAAACGTCGCAATTGCCTGCCCCACATCGATAAACGTCGCTACGTCGCCCGCGTTCACTCTCAGGATCGTTCCGTCGCGCGGCGCACGCACAATTTGGACCGATTGGCGGGACAAATTCACATCGACCCGCGTGAGTTCAGCGCCGGCCTGGGCTACATCCGATCGCAACTGTTCGACGCGAATTCTCGCCTGCTCAAACTCACGTCGTGCAGACAATCCTTCGTCAAACAGGCGCTCCATACGACGCTTGTCGATCTGGGCTATTTCCAAAGCGGTCTCGGCGGCCATCAATTTAGCAACAACCTGCTCCCGCTCCGCTTGGAGGCGCTCAAGAAGTTGTGGATCGTTATCGACGATCCGGATGATCGGATCACCAAATTTGACACGCGAACCATCTCGCACATACCACTCAGCTATTCGGCCGGAGACGAAGGCGTTGATTTCCTGCATGCGATCGTTGGGATTGAGTGCGGTAACCGATCCAACTCCGTAGGCGGTTTGCACCCAAGGCACATAAATTAGAAAAACGGAGGTCGTAGCAAAGAGAAAAACCAAACCGATACCGACATTTCTGGCGACACGCGGCAGTTGAATCGCATTAAGCGTCTCAAATTTGTCACCGTGGTATTCGAAACCCTTATTCATGAGCTGTCCTCAACTACCATCAGGTCTTCGCCGTAGATCGACAGCGGGTTGCGTAGCGGATGTTGGCTGAGGCCCATGTTCTGACATAAAGCGTCGTAGTCCGGTTCCATCGACTGCTGTTCATGGCCGAGTCGAAGGTAGTCGGTGAATTCAAGATCGATATTTTCGAAGGTAAAGTAAACAATGGTGGTTTCACTGCGCTCCTGAAGCACATTCATCGCACGCAGTAGGTGGACCTCCGGCATTGCATCAAAGGCTTGGCTCAGCACTAGCACCCGAGGTCGGGCAATAATGGCCGCCGCGAGCTTCAATTGCAGTGTCTCTGTGATCGACAGGGGCCATCCGGTGCCATACAGCTCCGTATCTATGCCCTTAGAGAGCTGCGTTACCGTGTCGTACAAGCCAACGACCCGCAGAACTTCCATCACGTCAACGCCGTCTCGTCTGCCCGCGAGTCTTAGATAATCTCGAATGCTCGTTTCGACGGCATTTGGGCGGTCTAGCACGATGATCTCTTTGCGCATCTCGTAGGCCTTTAATTCTCGAAGGTCCACACCGCCCACGGAGACATAGCCTGCGTCCGGTACCGCATGGCCGCGCACCAGATTTGTGAATATGCGTTGAGCGCGATGGCTATCTGCATACACACAGACCCGCGAACGCGGCTCAATCTCAAAGTCGAGTCGAATAGAAGGCGCTACTGCAACCTGGTTAAAGCGCAGCGAAGAATCACCGTCTATACGCGCGTGCGACTCTTTGGGGACATCCTGCTCTACCTTGAAGAACAACGAGAGCTCGTCAACAGCACCGCAAACATCATAAAAATAGCTCAGATAAATCCCCAGTTGAGAAACTCCCAAAAAGACAACAGAGAGCACTAACTCGGCTGCGACCAGCTGGCCGAGTGACAGCTCGCCGCTCAACACTAGCCAGCCGCCCAGGCCAAGCAGCGCCGCACTAGCCGCCGCATAGATAAAAAGAAAACTGAGCGTCTGAGAGAAGTGGTGGCGAAAGTGCTTTAGGTGCTGCTCCATGTAATGACCGGTGTAGAAATTCGTACGAGTCAGCGCCTCATTGATGTGTGCTTCACTCTTGTAAAAGCCGTTTGAGTGGCCAAGGGACTCCAGCCAGTTAGCGGCGTAGTGCTTACGATGCGACAACTCCACCGCGCTTCGGATCGCCCGCCGCCCCCAAATCAACCACACAAACCAAATCAGGATCGCTACGGTGAGATTGAAGGCGAGCAGCAGCGGGTGATAGGAGGAAACGAGTAGAAATCCCACGGCTGCTTGCAGAACGATCGTAAAGCCGCCTACGAGTAGGTTGGGCAACATTTTCATAACAATGATGATGTCGAAGTAGCGGTTAAACAGCGCGCTCTTGCCGCGGTCGTCAAAGAAAGGATTGCGTGCGTAAATCGAGCGCAGCGCGATCTCGGAAACCATCCTTGCGTAAAAACGACGCCCAAAAACATCCATGACCTGAATACGCAGTGCATTCAAGCAGCCGGCAATCAGCAGGAGGACAAACAGCGATAAAGAAAGCACGATCAGTGGCGTCGTGAGGCCAATGTTCGCAACGGTATTGATCAACATTTGAACGGAAATTGGAGTAGCAAGCGACAGCAGGCTAATGCCAACGCCGTAAACCAGTGCGAGCGCGTAAAAGCTCCGTTCCGGTTCGAGGATCTCGATGAAAAATTTTGAAAGCGAGGAGAGCTTGTTCTCCCGAGCTGAAAGCTCATCGGCCATTAGCGATACTGCATGCTTAACTAGACAATATATATACGCGGATTGCGCCGATCAGATTGGGCCTATGAGTCAGTTTTTGAAAGCAGTTCGAAGCAATTTTTGACTTTTAGCGGCACGTTTTAACAGCTTTGTGCTCGGTAGAAGGCATACTTCGGCGCGGCCGATCCCGAGATCTGCGAACAGGTAAATCTGAGACTTCTGCACTCAGTTGTACTAGGTGAAGGAACAAACAACGGCAAACTAACAACGCTGACAAACACTCGCAGCAGTTTACCTATGACGCCCCCGTCCACGGCACGGAAAGACGACTAGGACGCCAAGGGCGTTCGCTGACCTAAGGCATCGACCGCGATGAACAAATTTTGAAGCGGCTCTGGCTCATGTACGGCAAAACCCTGTGCGTAGTCGCAGCCCATCACCTCGATCAGTTTTAATATCTGCTCACTCTCGACAAACTCAGCAACAACTCGCTTGTCGAGCGCATGCGCCGTATCAACGATGAACTTAACAAACAGCTGATCGGCACGGTCATCGACCATATCCCGCACAAACTCTCCGTCGATTTTTAAGCTATCGACATTTAAGTGTTTCAGATAACCAAGGGAAGACATGCCACTGCCAAAGTCATCCAAGCTGATGTAACAGCCCAAATTTCGCAGCTCGTCGACAATGGCGCTGGCTTCATCGAGGCGTCGAATGACCGAGGTTTCGGTTATCTCAAAGGTCAATGCACCGGCAGGTAAGTCAGCATCTGATACTAGCTGCAGCAACTCGGCCGAAAAATTGGGATCACTCAAACTCGCACCGCACAGGTTCAAGCCTAAGCTGTGATCGGCCTGCACACTGCGACTGCAACGAGCCAAAAACTCTAAGGCATTTCTGACCACCCAGAGATCGAGCTGGCTGTTGAGGCCAAAGCGTTCTGCTGCGGGCATAAAGGCGCTGGGTGGGATAATTTTTCCGTCCTCTTGATCGCGCAAGCGCAAAAGTACTTCGATGCAGCTCTTGCCCGGCTCTCGATCACCTAAGGATTGTATGCGCTGGCCGAAGAGCTCGAATTCGTCGTTCTCCATAGCAAGTGTCAGCCGCTGAACCCAGCGCAACTCACCGCGATGCTCGTGTGCTTCGTCTGCCATGCCGTGGACGAGATGCACTCGGTTACGCCCCTGTTCCTTAGCGGTATAGCAGGCTGCATCGGCGAGTCTCTGAAGCTCACTCACATCGTGTGTGTCCGCATCAAGAGGAACCAAGCCGATGCTTGCGCCGATGCGAAACACCTCCGCTTCCCACAGAAACTCCACGCTCTGGATTGATTGGCGTATGCGCTCCGCGCGGGCGAGGGCCGTATCTGCGTCGCAATTACCTAAAATCAGTGCAAATTCATCGCCGCCGAGACGTGCTAGCAGATCACCTTCGCGCACACCGGCACTAATCACCTCAGAGATTTTCTTCAGCAACTCATCCCCGGCTGCATGCCCACAGGTGTCGTTTACCACCTTGAAGCGATCGAGGTCGAGAAACATGAGAAAAGGCTTTTCATTGTCGCTAGGAGTGATCTCCAGCGTATTGAGATGCTCTGTGAACGCACGACGGTTAAGCAAACCGGTTAGCTCATCAAAGCGAGCCTGGTAGGCGAGCTTATCGGTTAGCGCACGGCGTTCGGTCACGTCTTCTGCAAGCAACATCGTGTAGCGCAACTCACCGTCTCTGGAGCGAACCGGTGATGGGAGGAAATCAATCTTCCGAACTCTTCCATCGTGGGACGCACAGTCAAATTCCATGTTGGGGGGAGCTTGCGAATCCTCCGCAGCGGAATCCAGGAACTTGCGAAAGCGCTCCCGATCATGAGGCGCCACCACGTCTAACAGCGGTGCGCTGTCAGTTTTGGTGGAGGTGGGCCAAAACAGATTTTTCAAATGAGGATTGGCGTCATAAACCAGCCCCGCGTTATCGACTAGACCCATCCCAATAGGCGCATTTTTATACGCCTGATGGAATCTTGCTTCGACATCTTCTCTTCGTTCGTCGGCGCGCCGCCGCTCTACAATCTCCGACGAGAGCCTTTCGTTGGTTTGTTCAAGCTCGCGCTTGCCTGCTTCGATTGAGGCAGTTCGGTCATCAACTTCAGCCTGCAGCCTTTGATTGAGTCGTTGTATCGCGCGCAGTCGAATGCCGATGAAGAAGCGGACCAGTAGAGCAAAAAACAGCACCAGCAAGCCGGTGAACCAGTTCGTTCTCCAAAAAGGTGTGGGTACGGTGAAAACCCAACTATCCGCCATACCCCAGCTCTGACCTCTGATTCGAGCGCGGACCTCAAAGCGATACTCAGCCGGTGGCAGTTTGGAATAGTTTACCGAGCGTGTTGTATTTGCAGCACTCCAAGTATCGTCGGCGCCCAAAAGACGGTAGCTAAATTCCAGAAGTCCAGGGCGGCGACTCGACACCGCATCAAATTCGATTTGAAAACTGGCAGAAGAATTGAAGGGGGAGGAAGACGCTGGCGATTCGGAGATCAGTTCCCCGGCAAAACTGCGCCTAGTGATGAAAGCATTCGGGCGACGGATGTTACCCATCGGGATCGATAGATCCATCGCGCTGATCCCATTGGTGGTGCCAATCCAAAGGATGTCACGGTCCCGATAGTTTGCATGGATTTTTCCTTCGATCGCGGTGAACCCGTCGAGGGACGAATAGGTTTCTAAGCGGCCGCTATCGAGCTCGAAACGAGCGGCGCCACTGGTTGTGACAATAACAACGCTGCCGTCGCCAACGGGCTCCACTTGAGTGAGGACAGCCCCGTCGAGGAGTGCCGGTGCGAGGACTTGATCTAGCGTGTCGTCTCGCCATCGGTACAAGCCATTCTCTAAGCTGGAAAGCCAAACTTCCGTTTGTCCGTTCTGGTCCCTAGCTACAACTTGCGTGAAGATGTCCTGCCCGAGCTGGTCAGCGCCGACCACAAGTTCAGGTTGGGCTGACTCTAGATTAGTATCGACGCGGAAAAGGCCCTGGTTGCCAGCGCCAAACCATAGCTCCCCATTGGTCGCGAGATCCATGGAATAAATGGGCCCAGTTTCTGGAAGCTTGATGCGTTTGAGGGCTTTGCTATCTGGATCATAGACATGCAGCTCCCCAAAATAAGAGCCCGCCCAAACCCTGCCTTTTAAATCTCGTTCCATGCCCATGAGAACGGGCACCTGGTCATCGAGTAAGGATCTATACGACTCTTGCTCCACATCCACTTCTATAAACGGGCCCTGCGAGTGCACAAGCCAGAGCAGATCACCGTCCTCGGAAACTTTTATATCTCGAACTTCGGCGCGGACGAAACCGAGTTCGTCGCTAACATTGCTCAGCGAACCGCTTCGATCCAAATATAGGAGCCCGACGCTAGAACCAAGCCAGTAATCACCGTCTCTCCCCGCCTCGATTGCATATATCTCCGGTTCTTCGCCATCCAAGCCCAGGGGATAGTGGGTAAAACGTTCCCCAAGATAGCGGTGGAGACCATTCCGCGCCGGAATCCACAGAAAACCCTCGGCATCGATCAAAGCACTAAACACCCAGTCCACTGGGTAGCGCAGCGCGGGATTCTGATAGGAAACGGTGCCGACACCGTTTACGTATAGCCATGCGAGGCTCTCGCCATCACAAGTCATCAAGGTAACCTGTGCGGCGTACTGACGGTCTTGCCACCGCAGCTCGCCATCGGACGCCAACTCTCCAAGTCGGCCGCTTTGATCTCCCAGATACAGCTGGTCACCACAGTTTTGTACGGAGGCTATTCCATCGAATAACGACACCACCGAATTGGTTTGGAGATCCAAGGACAGGAGCGAGTTATTCGATAGCAGCAAGAGCTCTTGTGGGCTCCTAGCAATGAGCCTCTGGATCCGCTCTGGCGCCTCGGCGACCGCTTGCAAGCCGCTGGCCACGTCGTCTAGATCCAATACGTGTAGTCCACCAGGTTCAGTCGCAACAAACAGCTGATTAGCTACTTGTTGGATTCCGCGTACGACCCCCATCGCTTGCGCTGCGGGGGGAACCGTGAGCGTAATTTCACTGTCCTCAATCAGGGTGAGGCCGCCCTGGCTATCACCGGCCCAGACTCGCCCGGCTTCGTCGAGATACAGGTAGTAGATCACGCTCTGGCGAAGTCCGTCGCGTACCGTGTAGCTTTTGAAAGTGCTGCCGTCGAAGCGATTGATCCCAGCAAAAGAAGCAATCCAAAAATAGCCTTTGTCATCTTGGATGATGCCGGTGGTTCGGGTTTGAATAAGACCGTCGGCGGTGGAGTAGCGGCGAAAGGGAGGATCGCGTTCAAAGTCCGACGCGGCAACGGCGCCCGCCTGCATGAATGGTAATGCGAGAATCGCTAGCACCAGTCGCACGAGTGGCATGAGTCGCATGCTGAGTAAGCTCAAACGCATTCCTGGAGCATCGCACATCTGTAAAGTTTCGGTGGAAATATACCGAAAAATCTGAAAGCCAAAAGCAAACAAGCCTTGCGGATGCGCTAACTTGTGAATCGAGTAGCAGATGAGTCGATCGATCACCTCAAATGATCAAGCGCGTACTTAGCTCGAACTGCACCGTTTTGGTGCCTAAAAACTCGAAAATCGCGAAGAAATACCAATACGGAAACCTTGCGTTTGCCTCAGCAAATTACCTAGCATCCAGTTATGGGGTAAGAGCCTCATCGTACCCCGCTATAAATATAATACTGACAAGAGGGTTATCCATGTCTCCGAACGTGTCCGCGTCTTTTCGCGTGCTGCCGCTTATTGCTGCAGTATCGTTAGCAACTCAGTCTCTCACCGTAAACGCCCAACAACTCGAGGAAGTGATCGTTACCGCGCAAAAGCGTGCGGAAAGTCTCCAGGATGTGCCCATCTCTGTCTCCGCTGTGCAGGGAGAAAAGATTCAGGATGCGGGTATCCCCAACATGGCAGCGCTGGCGGATTACGTTCCAAATTTGCACATTGCCGATGCGCCGGTAAACACCAATATTTACATGCGCGGTGTTGGTTCCGGTAATAACCAAGGTTTTGAACAGTCGGTCGGTATGTATATCGACGGCGTGTATATGGGTCGTGGCCGCCAATACCGCGCGGCGTTTCTGGATGTAGAGCGCGTAGAGGTGCTGCGCGGGCCTCAGGGAACGCTGTTTGGCCGCAACACGGTCGCTGGCGCTGTCAATATCACCACCGCAAGCGCTCGAGCTGGTGATGAGCTTGAAGGGCAGATTATGGCATCTGCTGAATCCTTCGACGGACGCGTTATTGAGGGACATATCGGTAGCGGGCTGACCGACACCTTGGGTGCGCGGTTTGCTCTGAAGTATCGCGAGACCGACGGCTTTGCCGATAACGCTTTCAATGGACGACCCGTAGGTGCGATCGAAGAACTGTCTTATCGCTTGTCCTTAAACTGGCAGCCGACCGACGATTTGAACGTCAATTTTAAGTTTAGCCAGTCGGATTATGAAAGGGTGGGTGCTTCCACAACAGGGACCGTATTCCTGTCACCGGAAGAACGAAACCAAATCGTTCCGAATCGCAGCGCTTTCGCGGATACGGCCTATGGCATCATGGACGTGTTTTTCCCGGATTATCAGGCACAGACCGGTCGCGAATTTGAGGTTTTTAAAGACGACGGCTTTGGCCGTTCAATTGACGATGGCCTGGGAATCGGCCTCAACCCGGACAGCTCCGATAACGACATCACCAATTTCGTATTGAATGTCGACTATCAAATCGGTGAACTGACCCTGACCTCCGTCACCGGCTGGTCCGAGTATCAGTATATCGACGGTGCCGACGTGGACTGGCTACCGCTTCAGTTTATCTCTCGTGACGACGATCAAACCTTTGAGCAGTTCAGTCAGGAAATACGAATTGCGTCGCCCGGTGGTGAGTTCTTCGACTACGTGGCTGGCTTCTACTACGACCAGTCGGACCTTGAGTTCGATCGGCAAGTCGCGATCGATACGAACTTTGACGGTCTGTTCCCCGAGTTTCTGTCGATTGTAACGCCGGGCAATCCTCCTCCCGAAGTGCTGCCACAAAACCTACTCGCAGCACTAACCGGTGGTGCTTACAGCGAGAACCAAATAGCGCGAAACCATTTTTATCAGCTCGACTCTGATTCATGGGCGTTGTTTGCGCAGGGCACTTTCAATTTCACCGATTCACTGCGATTGACTGTCGGTGTGCGCTACACGGAAGAAAACAAGGATGTGGTAAGTACTCAATTCTTGTCGGATCAAACCTCGGGCCTTCTGACGCCGAGTGACGCTTTTTTCCTACACAGCATTCAGGCTACCAGTTTCAACGCGTATGCTTACGACTTTACCGAAGATCGAACAACAGATGCGTTAGTTCCGTCATTTATCCTCCAGTGGGATGTATCAGACGACAGCATGCTGTACGCGAGCTTTTCGCAAGGTTTCAAGTCCGGCGGTTTCACCGCAGCAGACGACGGGGAACCAGGCGATTTGCAACAGGGCACCTTTCCCTGCGCGCCGAACCCAGACTTCAGCGTGGATCTGGCCGCCTGCTATGACCTGACAAATCCAAACGACCAGTTTGAGTTCGATGACGAAGAAGTTGATGCCTTCGAGATTGGTGGTAAGCATACGCTTCTCGATGGAGGCATGACCTTAAACTGGGCGCTGTTCTACACGGAGTACTCAGATCTGCAAGTCGCGATCTTCCAGGGCATCGGCTTCGTCGTTGAGAACGCGGCCAGCTCCGAGATTCTCGGACTCGAAGTCGACGCGCTATGGCAGGTAACCGATAACCTGCGCCTCGGCGCAAACTTCGCCTGGCTGGATGCGACCTACGACGATTTCGATAACGGTCCTTGCACAGCCCAGCAGTTAGACGCGGATCCACTTTGCGGTACCGGTCTCCCCGGCGCAACCGCGAACCCGCTGTCCGGAGAGCCAACGCTCTACGCATCTGATACCAGCGCCTCGATCTTCTTCGACTACTCGATGCCGATTGGTGAGATGGAGTTCTTTGCCGGTGGTGAGTTCAACTATCGCGATGAGTTCAACTCCGCGGGTGACAACGACCCAATCGACGTAATCGATTCTTTCACGAAGACAAACTTGCGCTTCGGATTACGATCCGGCGCTTGGGAAATCATGGCCTACGGTCGGAATATCTTTGACGAAGAAGTGTTCATGCAATCCTACGACACACCAGTGCTTGCTGGATCGCACTCACGCTACCTCGAAGAAAGCGCCGTGTTCGGAGCCCGTCTAAAGTACGTCTTCTAACGGCTAGCGAACGCCTCAAAAATGCCCGCTTTGCGCGGGCATTTTTTTGCGCAAAATTTATTCGTCCTATCGAGAACCGCTGTCGCACTGCGACAATTGAGATCAGCATTTAAGGCAGTGAAATGCACTGGTAGCTAAGCCCGGCTTAGCTACCAGTGATAGGTTCCGGCATATAATGAGCGGATGAGCGATAGTACCAGCAGACTGCTAGGCGACAGGGTAAGCCAACTACGACAACTGCAGTCGATGACCCTGGAGCAACTGGCAGCGGCGTCCGGTGTGAGCCGCTCCATGCTCAGTCAGATTGAACGAGGTCGCGCAAATCCAACGCTCGCAGTAACTCAGCGAATCGCGCAGACTTTTGGGATATCCATCGGTGAACTGGTCGATGATCCCACCGTTTCAGCCAATATCGACGTGGTTCGCGGCGACGATCCTGCAACGCTGTTCCGCACGGACGCGGAATGCGAACTGCGCACCCTATCTCCACTGCAGCTTGAAAAGAACATCGAATTTTATGCGGTGAGGCTAGAGCCGGGAGCGGCGCTCGCTAGCGCAGCGCATTTCGAGGGCACGCGAGAGATGCTAACGGTAGAGACGGGCAGTGCCGAAATCATCGTCGGCCACAGTCATATTACGCTTCACGAGGGCGATACGGGACACTATCGGGCCGACCTTCCCCATACAATCCGCGCGGGAGACGCGCAGGTCTTGAAAGCCTATTTGGTGGTGAGTTATCGCTAGCCAATGCGGCCTCGGTCGCGACTGCGCTGGCCGGATAGCGCAGCATATGCGCCGTCAGCAGTAGACTTAGCAGCAAGAAAATCGCGCCGCCCTGGTGCGCGGCAGCCACCGGTACGGCGACGTGCGTGAGCAAAGTAGATATTCCCAGACTGACCTGAAGCAGTAACGCAAACAAGATCAGCGCCCCGAACCAGCGCAGGCCTGGACGTGAGCGCTGGAACAGTAGCCACAGCGAAAAGGTTCCTACAACTAAGCATAAGAAGTAGGCGAACATTCGGTGATTAAACTGAATAGTTATCGCGTCTTCAAAGGCCGAAAGCCATCCGGGGTCGGCGCTGTACAAACCGGGTGGAACGAAGCTTTCGCCCATCAGTGGCCACGTTGGATAGAAGAATCCGGCATCGGTGCCCGCAACCAAACCGCCGGACAAGACCATCATGTAAACAAGTCCAACGATTAGCAGCGCCCAGCGGGAGGCCCGAGGGTCTTCCTTTTGAGACCGACTCGCCGCTGCTGTTGTTGCTGTCGCCACAGATGGAGCGGTCGCAGAACCCGCCGCGCTCACGCTTCTATGCCTCCACAAGCTCATTGCCTGCCAGACAATGGCCGCGAACAAGGCGACCGCTAAGCCCAGGTGAGCAGTCAGGCGGTACTGGGACACGCTCGGCCGATCAACGAGCCCGCTCTTGACCATATACCAGCCAAGAAGGCCCTGACACCCTCCAAGAACCAACAAGAGTAGGAGTCTTGGCATTAGTCCGGGTCGAATCACCCCACGCAGGCAGAACCACAGGAGCGGCAAAATGAACATGAGGCCGATTAAACGTCCGAGCACGCGGTGCAGATACTCATACATGAAGATGACCTTAAAGCCATCCAGAGTCATGTCTTGATTGAGAACCTGATACTCGGGAAACTGTTGGTACTTCTGAAACACCTCCATCCACGCGGCTTCGCCAATCGGTGGCCAAATACCCATGATGGGTCTCCACTCCACCATGGACAGACCGGATTCGGTTAGTCGTGTAACGCCGCCTAGCAAGATCATCCCGTAAATCACAAACGCACAGCTAAACAGCCAGATCGCTAGCTGCCGTTCGTGATGGGGCTGATACGCTCGAGAAATCATAGATCCTCCGTGACTGGCTGAATTTTAGCGGATTCGAGCCGACGACAGCTACGACTTAGGTAAAAGGAAGCGTTACCGTTGGAGTATCGTTAGAATCACGCGCCCGCGGCGAGTCAAAACTCGCCTCTCTTTTAGCTTGTTTAGCGAAACAGAAGCAGAGCCTTTCACCAATGGATCTCATCCGTCTGAATCAAGTGTCGTTACGCTACGGTGAGCAAGTACTGTTGGACGCCGTCGATCTAGCCCTCGATTCAACGAGCCAGCTTGGCTTACTGGGTCGAAACGGTGAAGGCAAAAGTAGCTTGATCAGACTGTTGAGCGGCGAGTTGCAGCCCGATGATGGAGAACGCTGGGTGCGACCGGGTCTACGGGTGGCGACACTAGAGCAAACCTTGCCGGAGAGGACTGATACATCGATCTTTGACTATGTGGCCGGCGGCCTGCAGGAGACTGGAGACTTATTGCGGCAGCACGCTCGCTTGAGTAGCAGCACGGATGCTGATTTAGACGAGCTCGCGCGAGTGCAGGAAAAGATTGAACAGCTCGATGGGTGGCGCCTGCGCAGCCGGGTTGAGACGGTCTTGAGCCAGCTTGAATTGCCTGCGGATACGGAGCTTGCTGAACTATCGGGAGGCTGGCGCCGAAGGGCCGCGCTGGCACGAGCACTGGTTTCTGATCCAGAGCTGCTCTTACTCGACGAACCGACCAACCATCTCGACATACCCGCAATCGACTGGTTGAAAGACCAGCTCACGGCGTTGAATTGTGCGCTGGTCTTAATAAGTCATGATCGGCGCTTTCTTCGCGAGTCGGTAACGTCAATAGCGGAGCTAGATCGGGGTCATCTATTTATCTGGGAGGGCAACTACACAGACTTCCTGCGACATCGAGCCGAGGCGGAGCATGCACAGGCACAGGCGGAAGCGCTTTTCGATAAGAAACTAGCGCAGGAAGAACGCTGGATTAGGCAAGGCATCAAGGCGCGACGTACTAGGAACGAAGGCCGGGTACGAGCGCTCAAAGACATGCGTCAACAACGGCGGAATCGCAGGCAAAAGCAAGGTACCGCCAGCTTCTCGCTAGATACCGCAGAACGGAGCGGCAAATTAGTCGCCGAACTCAAACAGGTGAGCCAGCACCTCGGCGATCAAACCGTGCTCAAAGACTGCTCGCTCACGATAGAGCGTGGTGATCGAGTGGGCATCGTGGGTTTGAACGGGGCTGGCAAAAGTACTCTATTGCGATTGCTGACCGGTGAGCTTACGCCAAGCTCCGGATCGGTACGCCTTGGCAGCAAACTCGATATCGCTTACGCCGACCAATTGCGTAGCCAACTCGATCCGGAGCGAGACCTCATCGATAATGTCTGCGGCGGCCGGGAATTCGTTACGATCGCCGGCAAGCAGAAGCACGCGATCTCCTATCTCAGTGAGTTTTTATTCCAACCTGCACGCATCCGAACTCCCGTTGGCGCCCTTTCGGGCGGCGAGCAAAACCGCGCGGTCCTAGCGAAACTATTCAGTCAACCGAGCAATCTGCTTATTCTTGATGAACCTACCAACGATCTGGACGTGGAGACTCTGGAGCTATTAGAAGAGCGATTGATGGAATTTACCGGCACGGTGCTACTTGTCAGTCATGATCGAGAATTTCTGGATAACGTGATCACGAGCCTATTGATACTGCCGGGCGACGGCAGTATCGATGAACAAGCCGGAGGTTACAGCGATTGGGAAGCCCGCGGCGGAGGGCTTAGCTGGGGTGGGCTCAGCGGAATCGCGTCGACGGAGGCCACGAATGGTAGCCAGCTAAGCGACTCACCAGAAGTTCAAGCTTTGCCTGAGCATAAGGAAGCTGACGCAGATCGGGGCTCACAGCAAAAGAAACTCAGCTATAAAGAGAAGCTCGAGCTCGAAAAGCTTCCCGCAGAAATTCAAGCGCTCGAGGATGAACAGGCAACGCTCAATGAGATGATTGAGAATCCCAAATTTTACGAAAAAGACTCTGAAGAGGTAAAAACGGTATTAGAGACCCTCACCCAAACGACGGAACGATTGGAATCTGCCGTCGAACGCTGGATGGATCTTGAAGATCGAGCGTAGTCTTCCAGACAAGGGTTCACGACCCGGCACAAGTCTTTGACTCTAGGCTGCGTTTTTTACCTATGGACTTCTAATAACGTTGCCGCTCATCAGCTAAACGCCGCACTTGCTCACGCATCGATCGCGGTGAATTAGATGAAGACTAAAGAACCGACGCGATTGAAGCGGCCAGGTAATCGACATTTGTCGAATTCACTCCTGCCACGTTGATACGAGACGAGCCAACCATGTACACGCTGTATTCGTCTCGGAGCCTAGCTACTTGATCACCGTTCAAACCTAGGAATGAGAACATTCCGTTTTCTGCCTCGATAAAGCCAAAATCACGGCCGGTAGCAGCGTTTACCTTCTCGACCAAGTCGGTTCGAACACGATTGATTCGCTCGCACATCCCGTTGAGCTCGCTTTCCCAGACTTTCCGTAAGGCGGCGTCACCCAGTACCTTACTTGCCAGCAGCGCGCCATGGGCTGGCGGCATGGAATAGACTTTTCGTGCGGCAACCTTAGCTTGGCTAAGCACCGCAGCTGCGGTATCCGCATCTTGGCCCAGAAAGATCGCGCAGCCAGTGCGCTCTCGATACAAACCCATGTTTTTCGAGCAGGAGGATGCAACCATCATCTCTGGTAAGCGGCGTACCAAGCTCCTAATACCAACGGCGTCTGCGTCCAGTCCCTCCCCCAGACCCTGATAAGCAAAATCAATAAAAGGAATAAACCCTCGCTGTTCCGCGAGATCACCGACACGCTCCCACTGCTCGGAGCTCAAGTCCGCCCCGCAGGGGTTATGACAACACCCATGGATTAGAACAACATCACCGGCTTTGGTTTGCTTTAGGTCGTCAACCATCGCATCAAAGTTCACGCCGTGGCTTACGGGGTCGTAGTAGCGGTACTTCGCGATCGTCAGACCCACGCTTCCTAACAGCGGAAGATGATTTGGCCAGGACGGATCCGATACCCAGACGGTCGCATCAGGGGTTGCCGAATACACCAGTTCCGCGGCAATCCTCAGCGCACCACAGCCACCGGGAGCTTGGATACTTGTTACCCGCCCGCTCGTCACTGCATCGTTGTCTGCCCCGAGTACGAGCTGCTGCATTCCTTCATTGAATCCTGCTACTCCAGCCGGTGGGAGATAGGACTTGCTGACCTCTTCAGCGATCAGTTGCTGCTGTGCCAAGCGGATAGCCTCGAACACGGGGCAAACGCCGTCTTCATCCATATAAATACCAACAGTGAGATCGACCTTATCCGGATTTGGGTCGGCTTGGCATGCCGCCGCAATCCCTAAGATCGCATCTCCTGGTAGCTGTTCAAGCTCATCGAGCATCAGGGGTCTTCCTGCATGAGGGCTAGTTACTGATCAGAAGAATACGCGAGCGCCCGCGGCTGTTAAACGGACCTGTGCGCTCAGAAGCCAGCCGATGTTGACTTTTCACATTTTTTTTAGGGAATTTTGCCTTGTTGCGAGATGAGCAAAGTTTATGCTAGCAACGTCAGCTGGAGATGTGGGGAACTACTTCGGTCCCCAAGCAGTCTCAACGAAGGCAGTAGTCTCATCGAGAAAAACAGTCTATCGAACGAGCTGACCCAACACAAGAAAAGCACAATACAAAAGTGCTGTGTGATTAGCTGAGTAATTGAGTAAGTAAGAGTGCCGTTAAAAGGCACCGTGTAGTACGTGAGGGGGCGAACCGGTACATCAATACTTGGTTTTGCCAGGATCTTTGGAAACACCAAGGATCAAATCAGAGAACAGACTACAGACCAAACTATAGAGAAGACCATGAAAATTAGTGAAGACTTACCAAGCGGAGCAAAGCAAAGGGAAGGCTCTGATCTGAGCGCATCGGACAAGCGTGTTTTGCAGAGCACTGTTGAGCAAAACAGTAAGCGCAAAAGCCTAGCCGCCTTTTTTGCGGCGATCAAATTCCGAACAAACAGCGGCGTCGGTGCAGACTCCTACACAAGCACGAGGGATCCTTCGGGGCTTAACCGCGGATTTGCTCGATTGAAGAGCTGTGCGCGAAAAGCTGCGGATTTCCCCAATGACGACGATGGCTGGGTACGCAGCGCCAACTAAACGCTGCCTCCATCAATCGCGAACCGTCGAAGTCGCTCATAGGAACGCTCTGCCAGCGCACACATCTCTAACTGCTCGCCGTCTAATTCTTTAACGGGCTTAGATGGGGTCGAGGGCTTCTCATTCTGTGATGCCCTCGCCGGCTCCTTGCCTGATGCATTGGTAAATTGATTGTCTGATTGATTGTCTGATTGATAGCCCGGCTGCTGGTCTAGCGCCTTGTCCGACGGTGTACCGTAGTCGCTTGAACGGACCTCCCGCTGCGCCAGCTTTCTGCTCGCGGTTTCATCACCAGCGTAATCGGACGAAGACGAAAGAGTCGCTTCAAAACCAGTGCTTTTGAGCACTCGCGAGTACCAGTAAGGCGACCACACCCCATCCGAATCCCGCGGCCCGGCCGGCCAGCGCAGCATCCTCTCTTCGAAATGAATACCTAGCTTCCAACACAGCTTGCGCAATACGCATTCTGGGTTCGCGAGAGTTAGCGCAGCATCTAGAACCGGGGGTGGCTCACCCAAGCGTTCACACTCCGCATCAAACAAAGCCACCTGTTGCGGAATTCCGAGTTCCTCAAGGCTAAAGGTGGGCCTAACCCGGGCGTAAGACAAAATGATTCGTGCGGGATCGCGAATCAAGAAACAATTACTCAGCTGTTTTGTGAAAGACAGATCCATACCCGGCAGCAGATGCTGAGTCATATGTTTTTGGAAATACACCGGTGCGGGGTGCTCGGTGATGAGTCTGTCGGCCACCGCTTGCCAAGTTGTTGGCTGACTGGCGACGATCTCGTGAGAGCCTGGATGCTCCAGGCCAGTTTTTACTAGGTATGCCGCATAAAATGGTTCGTCCACGACTTCGCAGTCGCTGCGATTCTCGAAGGATCGCATCATCGCAGTACTTATATTTCTCGGCCCAGACCACATCGCGACGCGCAAGCAGCTGTCATTCACTGGGCTCATGCGGTGACGCCCTGACCTAAGCGCTGGCGCCAGCGCATAGAAGCTTGTCGCCCGCACATCGAGCTATCCTCACTCGATCACTTTTAAGCAGTGCCTTTTACCGACCGCGCGAACGTAGTCGTCAACACTCTCTTGATACGCCGCTTGCAGGCTCCGCAATATTGGTCCCGGTGGCCCCTCACCTATCGTACGCCCATCGACGCTCGCAACTGGTGATAAGCCTGCGAAGGTACCAGTCACAAAAGCTTCTTCGGCATTGTAAACATCGGTCAATGTGAAATTGCGCTCGCGCACTGCGAGACCTAGTGCCTGTCCGTTCTGCAACACCTTCCGACGGGTGATCCCATCCAGACAGTAGTTGCCGGTACTGGTCCAAAGTTCACCGCGTCGAACTATAAAAAAGTGGGTAGAGTTCCCGGTCGCGACAAAGCCGTGCGGATCTAGCATTAGTGCTTCATCACACCCGGCCTTCGCAGCCTGAATGCACGCGGTGATGCAGTTGAGTTTGGAATGGGTATTTAAGGTTGGATCCTGAACATCGGAATAGCCTCGGCGGACATGAACGGTAAACATGCTAATTCCCCTCGCTTCCGCGTCCGGGGCCGGAACTTTATGTTCCGGGATAATAACGATGGTAGGCGGCGTGATCGTTACGCGCGGATCCTGGTAGGGCGTAGACTTCACGCCGCGAGAGGCCATCAAGCGAATATGAACGCCATCTTCCATGCTGTTCGCTTCCAGAATACGATAAATCCGCTCTCTGAGTTCTGCCGGTGACAGTAGGTTTTCGAAGTCGAGCGTGTGCATACCTTCATATAACCGCTCCAGGTGTCGTTCTAGGAACAACACCGTGCCTTGCGCCACACGCAGACCCTCCCAAACGCCATCGCCCAGGACAAAACCGGAGTCAAAGACGGAAATCTGCGCTTTATCTCTAGGAAAGTGCTCGCCGTTAACGTCTATCAGAATGCCTTGATTCTTTTCAGCGCCGACATAATCGTGGGTACCTTTCATAGGGTCGCCGACTTTCTCCTTGCGCGGTTTAAAATAAGACGCGTAGTGTAGCCCAGGCCGAACCAATTGCCTGTTATCAAGGACGGTTCCAACCAGACTCAAGAGTTAGTACCGGTGAATCAAGACAAAGACACACTTTTTAGTGATCCGCTGCGCAGTCCCGCGCCCTTTCGCTTTGATCAGTCCGTTGTCGACGTCTTCCCGGACATGATCAAACGATCAGTCCCCGGCTATGAGACGGTGGTTGCTATGAGCGGACTGCTCGCCGCCCGCTTCGCACGGCCTGACACGGTGCTCTACGATCTTGGCTGCTCTCTCGGTGCAACGCTGTTTTCGCTTCGGCAAAAGGTCGAGGGTGTCGATTGCCGCATCGTCGGGGTCGATAATTCAACAGCGATGATCAGCCGTTGCCTGGAGCTGCTTAAAGACAGCGACAGCAGTGTTCCTGTAGAGCTTATTGAGGCCAGCATCCAGCAGATCAGCTATCGAACCTGCTCCATGGTTACCTTGAACTACACCCTGCAGTTCGTGCCGATTGCGGACCGTGCCCCGCTTCTCTCGCATCTTTGCGACAAGCTGATCGATGGGGGCGTTTTAGTACTATCGGAGAAAATCGCTTTTGAAGACGAGCAGTTAGAGGAGCTCAATATTGGTCTTCATCATGATTTTAAGCGAGCGCATGGCTATAGCGACTTAGAAATCGCTGGAAAACGAGATTCCCTTGAAAACGTGTTGGTTCCGGAGACGCTCCAAGCCCATCGGGAACGGCTGCAACTGGCTGGCTTTAAATCCTGTGACGTCTGGTTTCAATGTTTCAACTTTGCCTCACTTATCGCAATCAAGTGATGGTGAGCGCAGTTACCCACATCGATGATTGATTGGGAAACCCTTCAAGGTCGCTGGCGCTCGAGTGAGTTGGCCGCCTGGGCAGAGCTTCTCCCCGCACAGGTGGAAGCTGGTTTGTCAGAGCGTCGCTACGGTGACCTCCCACGCTGGAGGGCGGCACTAGCAGCTCTGCCGAGCATCAATGATGTAGACCTGCGCAGCGATGCCGATACGGTAACTCTAACCAGCGCTAACCCGATCGATGAGGCAGAGTCGGCGCAGCTGGAAGAGTCGCTAAAAGCGATGCACCCGTGGCGTAAGGGCCCATTCCAGTTTTTTGACACTCTGATCAATACGGAATGGCGCTCCGATTGGAAGTGGCAGAGGCTAGCGCCGCATATTCGCTCGCTACTCGGTAAGCGCGTGCTCGACGTTGGTTGTGGTAATGGGTATCACTGCTGGCGGATGCGCGGTGCAGGCGCGGCGGAGGTCATCGGCATCGATCCCACACCGCTGTTCGTCGTTCAATTTCAGGCCGTGCAGCGCTATGTGCAAGACTCGAGTGTTTGTGTGCTGCCGCTAGGGATTGAAAAGCTGCCAGCAAAGCTGCACGCCTTCGACTCCGTATTCTCCATGGGTGTTCTCTACCACCGGCGTTCACCGATTGATCACCTGCAAGAGCTGAAGGATTGCCTTGTCAGTGGGGGAGAACTGATTCTTGAGACGCTTGTCATTGAAGGAGCGGATACGGACTGCCTTGTACCCGGCGGGCGCTATGCACGTATGGGCAATGTCTGGTTTCTTCCGAGCAGTGCGATGCTTTTACTTTGGCTCCGTAAGCTGGGCTGGAAGAACCCGCGGTTAGTCGATGAAAATGTCACCAGCGTTGACGAGCAGCGAAGTACCGATTGGATGCGATTTCACTCGCTGGTTAATTTCTTAGACCCGAAGGATCGGTCCAAAACTATCGAGGGATACCCGGCACCTCGGCGAGCGATTTTCCTTGCGGAGGCACCGTAAGTATTACTCTTTCACCCTTTCACCCTTTCACCCTTTCACCCTTTCACCCTTTCACCCTTTCACCCTTTTCACACTCTCACAGTCTGAGCCATCAGGTCACAACGACTAGTAAGCCAAAAAGCGAAGCGCCAAACATAAGTGCGAGCCTAATCAATGGAGCGACTTGTTCTTGCGATGTTCCTCGAACACGGTTTCAAACACTTCCCGGTAGGTGCGCGCGAAGTGAACGTTCATACCCTTGCGCAGGTAGTTTGGTAGTTCTTCATAATCTCGGCGGTTATTGTGAGGCAGGATCAGCTCACCGATTTTTGCGCGTCTAGCCGCGATCACCTTCTCGCGAATCCCACCCACCGGCAATACCTGACCCGTGAGGGTGAGCTCTCCGGTCATCGCAAGAGTCCGTTTGACCCTTTCCTTACGTGCCAAGGACACCAACGCGGTAGCAATGGTGATGCCTGCGCTAGGTCCATCCTTTGGCGTGGCACCCTCGGGCACGTGAAGATGGACCATGCTGGTGTCAAAAAAGTCGAGGTCGCAGCCGTAATCCTTAAGATGAGCAACGACATAGCTGTAGGCAATATCCGCCGACTCTCTCATCACATCGCCCAAACGGCCAGTAAGTTTGAAGCCACGATTGAGCGTATGAATACGCGATGATTCTACCGGCAGCGTCGCGCCGCCCATCGCTGTCCATGCCAAGCCCATAGCAACGCCAACACCACGCTGCGGTTTTTCACTCTGAAAAAGCGGTTTACCGAGTAGGGCGTCGATGTCCTTTTTACCGATGCGACGCTTATCTTCCTTGCCTTTTACAAAGCCCACGATCGACTTGCGCATAATCCGCGCGAGTTGCTGCTCTAAATTCCTGACGCCCGCCTCTCGACAGTAGGATTCAATGACGTATTTGAGGGCAGCGTCGTTCACCTTTAGCTGCGCATCGCTCAGGCCGTGTCGTTCGAGCTGTTTCGGCCACAGATGGTTACGGGCGATCGCAAGCTTTTCTTCGGCGACGTAACCTGACAGCCGCAAAGTCTCCATGCGATCAAGCAACGGACCAGGAATGGTGTCGAGCTGGTTAGCGGTACAGATAAACAATACCTGCGAAAGATCGACGCGCAAATCCAAGTAATGATCTAGAAACTCGCTATTTTGCTCTGGGTCGAGAACTTCAAGGAGCGCAGACGCCGGATCACCGCGAAATGACGCCCCTACCTTGTCGATCTCATCGAGCATGATGACCGGATTGGACACTTTTACTTCTTTTAAAGCCTGTACGAATTTTCCTGGCATCGCACCGATATACGTACGCCTATGGCCCTTTATCTCTGCTTCGTCGCGCATTCCACCCAAACTGAAGCGATAAAACTGCCGACCCAGCGCCGATGCAACCGACTTACCGATACTCGTTTTCCCAACACCGGGAGGACCAACTAGAAGCAGTATTGAGCCGGCGATTTCCCCCTTGAAGCTGCCAACGGCGAGAAACTCCAGAATTCGATCCTTTACATCGGCCAGCCCATCGTGATCCCGGTTCAAGACTCGGCTAGCATGACGCAGATTGAGATTGTCTTTTGAATGCACACCCCAGGGTACCTGCGTCGCCCAATCTAGGTAGTTCCGGGTAACTCCATACTCCGGGGATCCGGGCTCGAGCACCGCAAGCTTCTCTAATTCGTCATCGATTCTCTCCCTGGCCTGCTGCGGCAGAATCAGGCCTTCTAGACGCGCTCGGAAACGCTCCGCATCGGAAGTACGGTCGTCTTTAGAAATGCCAAGCTCTTTCTGAATCACTTTCATCTGCTCGCGCAAGAAAAACTCACGCTGCTGATCGGTGACCTTCTCATTCACTTGCTCGGTAATCTTGCCGCGAAGCTCAGCGACTTCTCGCTCCTTGCCAAGCAGAGCTAAGACCTTTTGCATCCGCGATTGCAGCGGCAGCGTGTCGAGAATCTCTTGTAGCTGTTCACCCTTCGCGGTAGTGAGCGCGGCGGAGAAGTCGGCAAGAAGGCTCGGCTGATTAGGATTGAAATTAGCGATGTAGTGACGAAGCTCCTCGCTATAGAGAGGATTAAGCGGCAGTAGTTCTTTGACCGCTTGAAGCACTGCCATCGTATAGGCTTTGATATCGTCGCTTTCACGATCGCCTTGGCTGCGCGGATACTCCACCTGTACCCGGTAGGGAGGCTTGTCGTTGAGCCATCGGACTATGCGAAAACGGCGAATGCCCTGAGCTAGAAATTGGTGCGGACTGTCCGCGACCATCGGCGGCTTGTGCAGGCGTACTACGCAACCAATATCAGGGAAATGCCTTGGCTGTGGCTCCCCTCCCGCATGCCGTTTTTGATCAACATAGGCCAGACCGACCAAACTGTTCGCCGTTTCCGTAACGGCTTTTAATGTTCCACCCCACTCCTCGAGATTCATAGCAACGGGTTGTACCTGCCCGGGAAAGAAAGGCCGCTGCGGCACCGGTATCAGGTACAACGAGTCCGGCAGCACATCGTCGGCAACGGCGGGTGTGGCACCGATCTTTTCCGCAGCAGAGTCCTCCGCATTAACTGCAGCACCATCTGCATTGGCTTGATCGAGTAATTCCGAATCGTTCTGTTGGTCGCTCATTGAAAGTTCCTTGCCTGCGCCACATGAAGTGGGGGCTGCCACCCTGAATTCAACGCCACAGGAAACAGACTATCTTGCGGGAAACGGTCGGCGGTACGGAGTACGACCAGCTACTCGATTAGGTCTGTCGGGATGGCTACTCGTCGCCGCCGCGTGGTTTGGCTGGAGCGCTTGGCATTGGGAAGGGTGCCACGTTCCCCGCATCGTTCGGCTTGCTTTCGGAAATTTTTCCAACGCCTTCTTTTGCCACTTCGTCGATACGAATCACCGACTGGAGAGGGATATAGCTACGCTTCACATCGTTGAATTCGTTTTTTAGCTTTTCTTCGCCCGGGTCGACCAAAATTGCAGAGCGCTCGCCGAATACGAACTCTTCAACTTCGATAAATCCCCACATGTCGCTTTGGTAAATCTGCCTAGCGAAAAGCTCTACGACCTGATTGCCGTTTTGGAAAATGACTTTGTAGACTGGATTAGATGCCATATGTTTTATCTTTGTAGCCTGTTTCGCGCCGATCAGGAGCTGGCTTTTGACTGGTTTGTTCTCGCTTTTTTTTCACTTTCTTGCGCGTCTGCAACTAGACCGATGTACGGCTTTGTTACCAACTTTAGTGTGCCTCCATCCATTGCCAGACGTTCCATGCTAGCAGTCGCCAGTTGCAACTCTCGGTGCTCTCCACCGCTACGTTTGGCGGTTCCCTTGCGATCGATTCTTTGCTGGCGATCCCTGCTAGCGACCATTGCTAGCGACCCTTGCTAGTAATCTTTCCTGGAGACACTTGCTGGCGACCCTGTAAGACTGTTGCTCCTGAGGAAATGGGGTCCCAAAAGACTATAATCAAGGGGCGGCAAACTACTGGAACAGTGAGTCTAGCGGCACTGTGGCGCTTAAACTAGTCATAGTAAAAAATCGTATAAGCACTGCCGTAACATAAGCGCCCTGTGCGAAAATGATCGCCCAGAGCCAAGCGGCAATTCAGCGTCGAGCCTTTGCAGTAGTTACGAAGGCACGATATCAGCAAATAGAGCGGTTACCTTGAACAACGCAGTCAAAAAAGTCTTCGTAAAAACCCACGGTTGTCAGATGAATGAGTACGATTCTGCGCGCATGCAGGATTTATTGGTGGATAGCCATGGCATGGTGCCAACGCAAAACGAAGACGAAGCGGACGTAATTCTACTGAACACTTGCTCCATTCGTGAGAAGGCGCAGGAAAAGGTATTTCATCAACTCGGACGTTGGAGACCGCTCAAGAACAAAAACCCAAACTTAATCATAGGCGTCGGCGGCTGTGTCGCTAGTCAGGAAGGCGCTGAAATAGGAAAGCGTGCGCCCTATGTGGATCTTGTTTTCGGTCCGCAGACGTTGCATCGACTTCCGGAGATGTTGGAGGAGCGGAACGACAGCGGCGGCATCGTCGTCGATATTAGCTTCCCTGAAATCGAAAAATTCGACCGGCTACCAGACCCAGAGGTAGATGGAGCAAGTGCGTTCGTTTCCGTCATGGAAGGCTGCAGCAAGTACTGTACTTTTTGCGTGGTCCCCTACACCCGTGGAGACGAAGTGTCACGACCGCTAGATGACGTTCTTTACGAGGTGGTAACGCTTGCGGAACAAGGTGTGCGCGAGATCAATCTCCTTGGCCAAAACGTTAACGGTTACCGGGGAGCCACCCACAGTGGTGGTATCGCTAACTTTGCCGAGCTCCTCCATCACGTTGCTGCCGTTGATGGTATCGATCGTATTCGCTTCACCACTTCTCATCCCCTTGAATTCTCCGATGCGCTGATCAACGCCTATGCGGAGATTCCCGAGCTAGTGGACCACTTGCATTTGCCCGTTCAGGCCGGTTCAGATCGAATACTCGCCGCCATGAAGCGGGGGCATACCGCGATCGAGTACAAATCGAAAATTCGCAAGCTGCGCAAAATCAGGCCCCATCTAAGCATGTCATCAGACTTTATCGTCGGATTCCCCGGTGAAACGGAGAAGGACTTCGCCGCCACTATGAAGTTGATCGAAGACATCGGTTTCGACACGTCTTTCAGCTTTGTATACAGCGCCAGGCCCGGCACACCCGCAGCGGACTTAGCGGACGAAACTGACGATGAAACAAAAAAAGCGCGTTTACACGTCTTGCAAGCGCGAATCAACCAGCACGCGCAAGAAATCAGTCGGCGGATGGTGGGAAATACCGAGCGCATATTGGTGACAGGTCCGTCCAAGAAGGATCCAGGCCAACTCCAGGGTCGCACAGAGAACAATCGGGTAGTGAACTTCAGCACTAACGATCAAGGACTGATCGGCCATTTTGTGGATGTCAAAATTGGCCAAGCTTTGACAAACTCGCTGCGCGGGGAACTGATCCCCGGCACGGCGGGTTGACTGGCGCGTATTCACAGCTATCCTTTCCAAAATCACGCTTTCGAGTTAATACACGGCGGACGCCGAACCACACACATTGACCACCGAACCTCCCAGTACCAGTCGTGAGCCAGTGATGCTCACGCTTGAGCCCGACGACGCAAAACACCTCGCCACCCTCTGCGGCCAGTTTGATGCGCACCTGCGCCAGATTGAGGAACGTATGACTGTGCGTATCAACGCACGGGGCAACAGGTTTTTTGTCTCGGGCGAGCAAGACTCGGAGCAAGCCTGCCTGTCACTGCTGCAGCATCTGTATGCGGAGATTTGTCAGGGAGTTGCCTTGACTCCCGAGTCCTTGCATCTGCAGCTACAGCAGTCAGGGCTTGAAAGTCTTAAGGAAAAGTCTGCGGACAGTCTCGAGTCCGGCACCGTTGAGTCGATTCAGGTCATTCGAACCAAGCGCGGATCGATCAAACCGCGCGGGCGAAATCAGCAAGCTTACGTGCGCAGCATTCAAAATTGCGACATTAATTTTGGCATAGGCCCCGCGGGCACAGGAAAGACCTATCTGGCCGTGGCTTGCGCGGTTGAAGCGCTGCTCGAGGAAAAGGTGCGGAGAATACTGTTGGTTCGTCCGGCGGTTGAGGCCGGCGAAAAGCTTGGCTTCTTGCCGGGGGATTTAAGTCAAAAAGTTGATCCGTATCTACGGCCCTTGTACGACGCGCTGTATGAAATGCTCGGCTTTGAGACGGTCAATAAGTATATCGAGCGAAACGTAATAGAAGTCGCGCCGCTGGCCTTCATGCGTGGACGCACGCTGAATCACTCCTACATCATCCTCGACGAGGCGCAGAATACGACTCGGGAACAAATGAAAATGTTCCTTACCCGAATCGGCTTCGGATCGACCGCAGTGATCACGGGCGACGCCACGCAAATCGATCTACCCAAAGGTATGCAATCAGGTCTAACCCATGCCGCAAGTATTCTTGAGGATGTGAGTGGAATCAGCTTCAGCTGGTTCGCAAATAAAGATGTGGTACGCCACCCACTCGTACAGCGGATCGTTGCCGCCTACGACAGCCGGGAAAACCCCGCAGCGAGCATCGACCAGAGTCAGCGTCAATGATAGTCGTAGACGTACAGCGCGAAACTGCCGAGGAGTCTCCGGACGACGAAAGTTTTACGGCCGCCGCGGCCCTGGCCTTAAAATTGGCGGGTCGCGAGCAGCCTAAACAAATAGAAATCAGCCTGCGCATTGTTGATGAAGCGGAGATGCAGGCGCTCAACCAACATTATCGAAGCAAAGCCTACTCCACCAACGTTCTGTCTTTTCCCGCGCAGCTCGACCCCATCATCCAGGACAAACTTCCAAACGAGTTGCTCGGCGATATCGCTGTGTGCGCGCCGGTCGTAAATCGGGAGGCGCAAAGACAGGGAAAGGAAACTCAAGCCCATTGGGATCACATGATGATTCACGGGGTGCTACACCTGCTTGGATTCGACCACGAGGACGACACGGAAGCACAGCGCATGGAGCGCATCGAAGTCGAGGCCTTGAAGGCCCTCGGTTGGCCCAATCCCTATTGTGAACCCGCTAGGGAATCGACAGTGAAAAACTCAGCGGTAGCTAGAAGGGGCCTCATGGCTGAAGACAAAGCTGCGGTCGGAGGTAGCGCGTGAACGACGACCGCAACGGGCAAGAGGAGAAATCCTTCCTTGGCCGAATCGCCCAAGCGTTCTCGTCCGAGCCCAATAGCCGCGAGGAACTTAAGGGTATCCTAAAGCTCGCCGTTGATAACGACATCATCGATGAAGACGCGCATTCGATTATCGAAGGCGCCATGGAAGTGAGCGGCATGCAGGCTAGGGACATCATGGTTCCTCGGCCTCAGATGGAGTGCATTAAGGCATCCAGTAAGCTCGAAGAAATTCTGCCAGAGATTATTCGCAGTAAGCACTCCCGCTATCCGGTCATTGGAGACAGCCCAGACGATGTGCTGGGAGTGCTACTTGCCAAGGACCTGCTACCCCAGATTCTTAGGGACGATAAGGCAGATTTCGATATCCGAACGTTGCTTAGGCAGAGCGTCGTCGTACCAGAGAGTAAGCGCCTAAACGTCTTGCTGCGCGAGTTTCGTGAAAACCGAAACCACATGGCAATCGTCATCGACGAATATGGCGGTGTGGCAGGACTGGTTACCATCGAAGATGTGCTCGAGGAGATCGTCGGTGAGATCGAAGATGAAACCGATGAGGCAGAAGATCAATATATCCGCCGTATCGCCGACGACGACTACTTCATTAAAGCGCTAACACCGATCGATGATTTCAACGACTATTTTGAGGTCGATATCAGTGACGACGAGTTTGACACTATTGGCGGCGTGGTGATGCATGCGTTTGGGCACATGCCCACCCGCAATGAGGTTACCCGTATTGAAGGCTTTGAGTTTAAGGTGATCAACGCCGACCAGCGTAAAATACATAGCCTGCGTCTTCGCCCACCCAGCAATCTCGCCAACTAATCGTTCCCAACATTAACTTTGCCACTAGCGAAGCCAAAGCTTTTTATAGAGGCACAACTCTTCTATGACTGCGCCATCGGCAGCTGAACGGAATAAACTGCCGAGCTGGCAGGTTTTGCTTTTAGCGCCCTTGGGCGGAGTGTCGATCACTCTCTCGCTCGCGCCTTTCGATCTCTGGCCTACGGCGATAATCGGTTGCGCGCTACTGGCCTACCTACTCGCTGGATGCAGCGCCTCTCAAGCGCTTTGGCGTGGCTGGCTTTTTGGCCTTGGGATGTTTGGCAGCGGCTGTTCCTGGGTGTATGTCAGCATTCACGTCTACGGTCATGCAAGTGTCCCCCTGGCGGGCCTGCTGACCTTTTTATTCTGCGCGGGCCTCGCTCTACTTCATGCCGCTCAAGCCTGGCTTTACGTGCGCGTGGTGAGACCCTTACCCGGTGGCATGCTACTGGGGTTCGCTGCGCTTTGGGTATTTGGTGAATGGACGCGAACCTGGTTGTTGACTGGCTTCCCCTGGATGTACCTCGGCTACGCTCATGTGGAGACCTGGTTGGCCGGATGGGCGCCCGTATTTGGGATTTTTGGCCTTTCTTTCATCGTCGCCTTTAGCGCAAGCTGCGCGTTTCTTGCCTGGAGGAGTCGGCAAGCGGCGACGCTCTTTACCTATAGCGGTCTTCTCGCCACGCTCTGGGGCGGCGGGCTAATGCTGACCCCAATCGAATGGGTTGCCCCCGCTAGCGAACAGCCGGTGAGGGTTGCGCTCTACCAGCCAAACATTCCCTTAGAGGAAAAGTGGGACCGCCGCTTTTACCGACCCATCCTGGATCAGTACAGCAAGTCTCTCGCGCCGCTCTTTGCTAATGACCTAATCATCTGGCCCGAATCGGCGATTCCCCGAGTGTATGACTTAGCGGGGGACTTTCTGAATCCGATTGCTCGCCGTGCTGATTTGAGCGACACCACGCTGATCACAGGCATTCCGACGAGAAACGCACAGCGGCAGGTATTCAATAGCGTTGTTGCCCTGGGCCAAGGTAGTGGTCAGTACGATAAGCAGCGCCTGGTGCCCTTCGGTGAATACGTACCGCTCGAGGAATGGCTCCGTGGGCTGATTGATTTTTTTGACCTACCCATGTCGAATTTCAGCCTCGGCGCCCTGGACCAAGAACCACTGCAGGCGGGAAACCATCGGGTTGCGCCCCTCATTTGTTACGAGGTCGTCTATCCAGAACTCGCAGCGAAAGCCGCACGGCGCGCGGAGCTCTTGCTTACTATTAGTAATGACAGCTGGTTTGGCAATTCTATTGGCCCTCTCCAACATCTACAGATGGCGCAAATGCGAGCCCTTGAGAACGGTCGCTACATGCTCCGGGGAACAAATAATGGCGTCTCCGCGATCATCGACCACCGCGGCAAGATCGTCGCTGCCAGCGACCAGTTTGTTGTGGCCGTGGTCGAAGGCGAAGCACAAGTCATGCTAGGCAGTACGCCCTTCAGCAGCTTTGGATCGGCACCGCTGCTCATCGCGCTGGCCTTGCTACTGCTTTCGATGGTCGTTCTCTATCGCACTCTTTGGAAAGAAGAAGACGAGGAGGAGACAATCGACTAGTGCACGAGTAGCTTCTAGAAAAGCCGAGAACTGCTACTATGCGCGGCTTTCGCGAGACCGATGGCAAGGCTCTGGCGCCAGTTTCTTACCGATGATGGCGAGTTAAAAGAATCCATCGGATCCACATACGCATTGCACCTGAAACAACTGATTGATCTTCATGGAAGAACGTTACAACCCAACAAGCTTAGAGAGGGACGCACAGGACTACTGGGGTGAGCAGAGGAGTTTTGCCGCCCGGGACAACCTGCGAGCGGAGAAGTATTACTGCCTGTCTATGTTCCCCTACCCAAGCGGCAAGCTGCATATGGGGCATGTGCGCAATTACTCTATTTCCGACGCGCTTGCCCGCTACCAGCGGATGCGAGGTAAGAACGTACTCCACCCCATGGGTTGGGATGCCTTTGGTTTACCCGCTGAAAATGCGGCGATAGCCAATAAAACCGCCCCAGCTGCGTGGACCTACAGCAACATCGAGCACATGCGGGAACAACTCAAGGCCCTTGGCTTTAGCTTTGACTGGGAGCGCGAGCTAGCCACCTGCACCCCGGAGTACTACCGCTGGGAACAGTGGTTTTTCACCCGCCTTTATGAAAAAGGCCTCGTTTATAAAAAAATGGCGACGGTCAATTGGGACCCGGTAGACCAAACGGTGCTTGCCAATGAACAAGTTATCGACGGTCGCGGCTGGAGATCCGGTGAGCTGGTAGAGCGCCGGGAAATTCCTCAATGGTTTTTACGTATTACGGCCTATGCGGAGGAACTGCTAGCAGGTCTGGATGAGCTAGCTGGTTGGCCAGATGCCGTGCGGATCATGCAACGCAACTGGATCGGTAAGAGCCGCGGCGTGGAGCTTAGCTTTGGCCTAGAAAGCGACATAGCCGGTTTCGAACGCATCGACGTGTACACGACACGGCCCGATACTTTGTTTGGTGTTACCTATCTGAGTCTGGCCGCGGAACATCCTATTAGCTTGGAACTCGCGAAGAGCAATAGTTCTCTCGCCGAATTTATTGACGAGTGCCGACAAAACTCCGTCGCCGAGGCGGATATGGCCCAGGCAGAAAAACGAGGCATCGACACCGGCGTGCGCGTCACCCACCCGCTGTCGGGTGAGTCCGTGCCTTTGTGGGTCGCCAACTACGTTCTAATGGACTACGGCTCCGGAGCGGTGATGGCGGTACCGGCTCACGATGAGCGGGACTATCAGTTTGCTAAAGCCTACGACTTGCCGATCCAGGTTGTCATCTGTGATGAAGAAGGCGAGCCTGCAGACGTCAGTGAGGACGCCTACACGCCTCATGGTCGGCTAACAAATTCCGGAACGTTTGATGAGCTACCGTTTGAGGAAGCGTTCGAGGCCATTGCAGAGGCACTTTCGACCAAGGGTTTCGGTCGTGTAACGACCCAATTCCGACTGCGCGATTGGGGAGTTTCTCGCCAGCGTTATTGGGGCACGCCGATTCCTATGCTCAACCTGGCGGATGGCACAGAAATACCCATACCCGCCGATCGTTTGCCATCTTTGCTTCCAGAAGACGTGGTTATGGATGGAGTTGCGTCGCCAATCAAGAGCGATCCAACTTGGAAGCAGTTTGACCTTAACGGCACGGCCTGCGAACGAGAAACCGATACTTTCGATACTTTTGTGCAGTCCTCCTGGTACTACGCTCGTTACACCTGCCCTGACTTTGCCGACGGCATGCTCGACCCCGTCTTGGCGAACTATTGGCTACCGGTCGATCAGTATGTCGGCGGCATCGAGCACGCCATTTTACACCTGCTCTATGCGCGCTTTTTCCACAAGCTCATGCGCGACGAAGGGCTGGTAACAAGTAATGAGCCTTTCACTCGGCTGCTCACGCAAGGAATGGTCTTAAAAGACGGCTCGAAGATGTCTAAGTCAAAGGGCAATACGGTTGATCCACAGTCGCTCATAGACAGTCATGGCGCCGATACGGTGCGTTTGTTCAGTCTCTTTGCAGCGCCTCCCGATCAGTCCTTGGAATGGTCTGAAGACGGTGTGGAAGGGGCCTTACGCTTCATAAAGCGTGTTTGGCGCTTGGTGTATGAAAACCACAGCCATTCGGACTCGGCCTTAGACTTTAAGATAACTACCGCTACCTTAGATGCGGACTCGAAAGCGTTGCGCCGCAAGGTCCATGAAACGATCGCGAAGGTCAGCGACGATATGGAACGACGACAGACCTTTAACACCGCGATTGCGGCGGTCATGGAGCTGTGCAACGAGTTAGGTCGTTTTAGTCCCAGCGACGAGAACGCACAAAGAGTTGTCCGTGAAGGCATCAGTGCGGTTGTGCGAATGCTTGTGCCTATCATCCCACACGCCTGCCACCATATGTGGGCAGCCATAGGGGGAGAAGGCGACGCTACCTATGCTCCCTGGCCAGTGGTGGATGAAGCAGCCTTGGTCCGCGACTCGCTGGAGATTGTGGTGCAAGTCAATGGCAAGGTGCGAGCTCGGATGCAAGTGGCTGCCGACGCTTCCAAGGAATCGTTAGAAGCCAGCGCCCTTGCCCAGGAAAACGCGCAGCGATTTATCGAGGGAAATACCGTGCGCAAAGTCATTGTTGTACCCGGTAAGCTCGTGAATATCGTTGTCGCCTAGCGAGCGATCGGAGCTAGTGCACCATGATGAGACGCATCGAGGTTTGGTCAGTGAAGATCAGCAAGAGTTTCAATAGAACATCTATGGCTAACGGCGGTTTAGCTGTTCTGCTTGCCTGCCTAATGAGCTCTTGTGGATTCCAACTACGAGGACTAGATGGCGCTTCTAGCCTCCCGGAAGAATGGAATCGAATCCATTTATTAACAGATAACCCTAACAGCGAGCTGGCACGCACAATGACCTCAACCATGACCAGTAACGGGGTTACGGTTACCTCTAGGGAAGAAGCCAGCTATCTCCTACGCCTGGGACCGGAACAGTTTAGCCAGCGAAACCTATCGGTAAATGCGCAAGCGCGGGCCGCCGAGTTTGACTTGCAAATGAGTGCGTTTTTTGAGGTGTTCGACGCGGAAGGCCGCCTAGTCATGGAACGCAGCAGGGCCGGTGTGAACAAGCAGATGGAGAACGACCCGCAAAACGTAGTGGGAAAAGCGGAAGAGGTGCGCATTCTTCGCAGCGAGCTGCGGGCAGAGCTCGCGGTGCAAGTTTACCGCCGGATCAGCTTTTTCGCGGCGAACGCAGCGAGTGCACAAAGCGCCCCTTAGGCACGCTACGAGATCCATGCGCATCTACCCGGAGAAACTCGAAGCTAGTCTCAGCTCCCAGCTGCACCCCGTTTATCTCATCAGTGGTGATGAAACATTGATCGTGCAGGAGTGCGCCGATCAAGTTCGCGCGGCTGCTCGACAGCACGGCTGTAGTGAGCGCAGCGTATTCGACGCCAATGAGAGTGGCTTCCGATGGGACGATCTAACGCAAGACGCCAGCAGTATGTCGCTCTTTGCTGAACGTAAACTCATAGAGTTACGCGTTCCTAATGGGAAGTTTGGCGCCGATGGCAGCAAAGCACTCACTGCGTATTTAAGCCAGGGCGGCGACGACATTCTGCTAATCGTTGCAGGCAAAATTGATCGCGCGAGCACCAATAGCAAGTGGTACAAAGCCATTGATGGTCACGGCGCTACGATACAAATTTGGCCTATTAACGCGCAGGAACTGCCGCGCTGGTTGCAACAGCGCGCGCAAGCCATTGGGCTACGGATTCAACGCGAGGCCTTGAGCGTCTTGGCTGAGCGAGTAGAAGGTAACCTACTCGCGGCTGCCCAGGAGTTAGAGAAGTTACGCCTCCTAGGTAGCGATCAAGAAGTCACAACAGAATTGGTCCTCGATTCCGTTGGTAATAGCGCGCGCTTTAATCTTTTTGCAATGGTTGACTGTGCCCTGGCGGGACGGCAGGCGGAAAGCCTCAAGATGCTAAATAGCCTTCGTTCTGAAGGCGCGCAACCTCCCGCACTTCTTTGGGCATTCATACGCGAACTGCGGGGGCTCCAGGACTTATTGCTCGCCGTACAATCGGGCATGAGCCCCGCCCAGGCGCTTAATGAAGCACGCGTCTGGAAAAACCGCCAAGGCATTCTTGCTGCCGCGATAAAACGCCACACGCTTGCAGGGGTTGATGAACTCATCTCTTTGGCCGCGGATGTGGACGGTGCGGTAAAGGGTTTTCGCTCGGGAAGCGCGTGGGAGCAGTTGGAGTGGCTGGTTTTTGGCCTTGCGGGAGATGGCCATTATCCGCTTAAAATGCCGAGCTAGCTCGGCGCAAGTAACCACTCTCGATTACACCGGTAAGTTTTTTCGTGTCAGACCGACCACTAGGGCTCGTCTCTTACTTATAAATACCGACCAATACCGGCAAACTTTTAAAACTGCCGCCTGAAGCGACAGGCAACACTCCGATAACTTGCAAGATCACCAACTCCGGACTACTGTATTTATATACAGTATATGGAGTAAGTCTTATGCAGCAGACTTTTTCGGGAAAACCTGCC
>JBCBZV010000209.1:0-4726 GCA_039815155.1 Pseudomonadota bacterium | reverse complement strand
CCAGTAAGGAAATTTCTGAGAAGCTCTTTCTCAGCCATCGGACCGTTGAGAATCATCGGGCGCGTATGAGCCGAAAGCTCGGCCTGACGGGTGCGAATGCTCTGATAGCGCTCGCGATCGCGCAGCGTGACAAGCTCTGATCCGATCACAGGCTTTCCAGATCCCCTTTCCATAGCCCGTATGTGCCTGGTTTCGAAATCTCCTGAAGCGCTCCTAATCAGCGTGTATCGGCTGAGTCATTTTCAGCCGTTTTGCTGTGCAGGGTTTCTTTACCTGTTCACCTGCCTGCTCATAAATACACGGGCAGTGCGTGCGGGTGACTTACTGCTCGTGCTTCGACACCTTGTGTGGTTGGTCGGCATTACTTGAGATACATCGCTCGCAACTCGGACTGTTCTTTTGGAGAAATGCCAAGTACCGCATCGAGATATGCTGCCACACTGCCGTGGCTTGCCTCAACGGCGTCAAAGGTGAGTTGTACAAAAGGGGTTCCACTGGACGTATTACTGAGAGATAAAAGCGGATTCGGTCGAGAAGGTTCACTCAGGTATAGGAAGTATTAACGGCCCATTAAGAGCATGACATCCTCGCTGATTCTCTCGACTGGACCTGCTTGTCCGTCGAAGTTCCCCCCATTGAGTCGAAGATTCGGATCGCGGCGTTGATCACACCCTTCAAATCCGTTCATTCCTAAACGGGTGTAAGCGAAAGCTGATGCTATGCGGTTTTCACTGGCTTCCTTGCTGATGTAGTGCTGGTAGTCTGGAATCCTTATCACTAGGGGCTACCTCTAGCGTGGCGTGTGGCTAGCGTGAAGTGTGGCGAGGAGCCATCCAATCGCGAATCAGGTAAGTCGACTCACGGATCATCTGCATCTTTTCGGGCATTTGGGAGAAAATGACAATACTCCAGGAGCTTAGCGCGTCGCTTGCTATACCCGCTATTATTTATCTTCTAAACACCTGCACCGGCGTGACCTCATCAAGCCAGCGGTCGTTCGGTGCGGGACACCGTGTGGACGGGTGTCGACCGATTTGGACGACCGTAGGTCCCTCTGTGTCTCGAAGACCGCCAGCGTAGCCCCATGTCCTACGTGCTGTCTAAGCTCATGGGGCCAGCTTTCCCGGTACGGCACTTTTAGTGCGTAGCCCACCTTACCGGTGCAAATGTTAGAGCGTTGGCAAACAATCAGGCGAAGCGTTACCGGGCGCCTGAAGCAGCAAAACCGCTTACGCCACCAATACCGAGATCGGCAAGAAGGGTCGCTTCCGCGCTCTGAAGGTTGACGCTGTAAAGGCCGGCGGTTTTGGCGCCTTCTAGTTGTAAAACAGCAAAAGCGGCGTCTGTTCCTTCCTTCTCGGACACAATGTCAAAGCCACCTGCGGCTGCGAGATCAACCGGTTTTCCATCAATCATGACCTTGCCAACGGTTTGCAATTTACCAGCATTGTTTGCAAGGCTAACAAGAGCGTTTGTTTCCGCATCAAGCGCATACTGGAATGTGCTGCCCGCCTTGCTGCCAGCGATTGCGTTAGTATAGGCGTTGGCGAAGATGGCGGGCGTCTTACCCGTATTGGCATCGCCGTCCACGTAATGGGTATCGGTGAAACGTAGAACTTTTCCGGCACGGTCATCGCCAAAATTACCTGGGAAATAAACGAGGTTTGTACCGTCCTTCCCAACGGCCCGCACCGCGTCTATCTTGTTGTTGAAATCGAACGCGACGACGTCTCCGATTGTTGCCTCATCGGCGAATTTCGCGGCGAGGTCTTTCATTTTTCCGGAGGCCGGATCGATGCTGTAAACGGCGCCTGTGCTTGAAAACCCAAGGAGATCGCCGGTAACCGGACGGTAGGCAATGGCGTTGACTTTATTTGCCAGATCAAAAGTGGAAACATCGCCTGGTTTGCCAAGGCTTTTCATGGTCACTAGCGTCTTGCCGTTTCCAGCGATGGCATAGCCCTTTAATTTGGCATGCCCGTCTGCAAGAGCAGCGGACGTGCACATTATTGCAGCGGCGGCGAGTGTCAGAGTACGGTAAATCATGTTTTGTTCGTCCTTTAGGTATATGAATGCTTCTAGAGTGCTTAGCTCTGGGTTTCGCTGGCAGACATCGAACCAGCTCATAGGAGTAACGAGGCCGGGGTTCAAAGAGTTTCAGGCCACCGATAAAAAAAGTTGATTTGCCCGTGCGCCGCTTCAGTCGGGTAAGTTAATTTATTGGAATGAACACATTTTTTTGAGTTTGAAATTGAAATGCACGGCGGCAAATTTTTTGCGAATGTAACCCTTACTTGCGATAGTATCCGGCAAAAAAGTGGCGATGGAAGCAGTAACAAAGGCGTGAAGTTTCGATGACCAAAGGCCGCCAAGAAGACATAGAGGCACTGATTGCTGAGGTCGCGATGGGCAATAAAGAGGCATTTTCGCGTCTTTATGATGCAACCTCCGGGAAACTTTTATCCGTGTGCTTGCGTGTCTTAGACGAACGTGCTGCCGCAGAGGACGCCATGCAAGAGGTTTTCTTCAAGGTTTGGAAGAATGCCAGCCGGTTTAAGGTGACCGGCCATTCGCCGATGACGTGGTTGATTACGATTGCCCGCAATACGGCGATCGACCGCTTGCGAGGACGTAAGGTGCATGCGGACGTATCGGAATTCAGCGACCGCATTGCCGCTCCCGAGCGCACGCCCGAGCAGTCGGCTCTCGTGGCCGCCGAAGCCCGCCGGATGAGCACGTGCCTCGGTGAACTGGCCATGGAGCGGCGCGATGCGGTTAAAGGGGCGTATCTGGACGGCCGTAGCTATCAAGACCTTGCTAAGCAATTCAACGTGCCACTCAACACTATGCGGACGTGGTTACGCCGAAGCCTCCTGTCACTAAGGGAGTGCATGTCGCAGTGACCTTAGAAACCCGTTCTCCCGAGGATGACCGCGCACTGGCCGGCGAATATGCCCTTGGCCTGCTGACCGGGGAAGATTTGCTTGAGGCCAGGCAGCGAGCGGGGGATGAATTGGCATTCGCAGCCATGGTGACGGATTGGGAAATTTCGCTGGCCGCGTTTACCGAGGAGCTACCGCCGGAAGAGCCAGGCCCCGCCGTGAAATCGGTGCTGCTTGCAAGGATGTTCCACGAACCCGATAAAAAGCCCGTCTGGCAAAGCCTGTGGGTCTGGCGAACCGTGACAGCGCTGAGCGTCGTCGTACTCGCCCTCGTCACGGCTTTCGACTTTGCGGGTAAAGCACCGTCCAGCGGCCCACTCTACACGGCGGAGATCGCCGCGGCTGCGGGCGATTTCCGAGTCGTTGCAGTCGTCGACAAATCGTCAAACGAGGTGATCATGACGCGAACGCTTGGCGAAGCACCTGAAGGCCGAATTCTGCAGGTTTGGGCGCACGGCCCGGACGCGCCTGCGATCTCCGTTGGGGTATGGCCCGAAGGCGAAACAATACGGCTTGCCATGCCACCAGCTATTGCCGCAGTCGAAGGCGTGCTCACTCTGGGAGTAAGCGAGGAGCCACCCGGAGGATCGCTGACCGGATCGCCGTCCGGACGTGTTTTCGGCACCGTCGACGTTCCGGGCGTTATCGGCGTTTTCTAGACCCTCTCTGGGCCATCGATTGCATTTCGCTAGAGAGTAGGGCGACTGGTCGCACTCCATCAAAATGGCTTACAGAGAGTTGTTTTTATGAGCCGTTTTAGAAATACGACTGCAAACATTTGAGGCCTATCCCGCGCCGCAAACCGCTCCTGGCGACTCTCCCATCACCTTCCGAAAGGCCTTCGAAAATGAAGATTCCTTATCGTATCCACCGTGTTCTGCAACGACAGCGATGGGGGCGCCTTCTTCTCTAAGCCATAGGACTGCTCGCTGCATGCGCCAATGCACCAAATTACTCGTAGGCGACTGGAGGAGTAGAGAACTAATTTTATCGCTGAACGCCGAACGAGACATCGCCGCGCCTTCGTCCATTTATCGGTGGCTGCTCTCCATGCCACAACAGCAGGAGGGTAAAAGAGAAGCGGATTGGCGGTTGCATGTCGCATCTGTAGATGGCCACACAGCAAGCCCACCCCATTAGCCTCCAAGCTCTTGTCAAAGCTGAGAGAGCTGGAGGCATTGACTTCTGCTACGGCCTTTCGTGTGGGTGCATTACCTGGGGGGGCGTCGCGCGGAAAACCTCAAATAAGTCGGAGATCTGGCTCATTTGGACAAATGGACATAAATTCCGGTGATCTGAATCTACACGAGCTATAAAGTATAGGAAGTATTAACCGCCTATTAAGAGCATGACATCCTCGCTGATTCTCTCGACTGGACCTGCTTGTCCGTCGAAGTTCCCACTATTGAGTCGAAGATTAGGATCGCTGCGCAACTGAGAGTCGAAAATCCTTATCACTAGGGGCTACCTCTAGCGTGGCGTGTGGCTAGCGTGGTGTGTGGCTAGCATGGTGTGTGGCTAGCGTAGAGGTAGAGAACGGCGATCAGCCATCCAATCGAGGATCAGGTAAGTCGACTCACGGATCATCAGCGCGCCGTCGCTCCGCCGGCAATAGCTCGCGCAATCTGTTCGCTTTGTCTGCTCGCTTCTCCAGCGTAAACGCATCGTAGAGCTCACCGGTTGCGGTGTAAGCGCGGTAAGTCAGCTCCGCATCAGAAACATCAATCACCTGATACAGTTGAGTGAATTCGGCGACGCGACGCGCGAAGGGTGTACTTGTGATT
>JBCBZV010000100.1:0-14781 GCA_039815155.1 Pseudomonadota bacterium | reverse complement strand
CCTGATGGGCCATCTCTCGTCCACGAAAACGGAGTGTGGCTTTGGCCTTGTCGCCATTCTCAAGAAAGCGAACCAGATTTTTGAGCTTTACCTGGTAGTCGCCCTCTTCCGTTCCAGGACGGAATTTCATTTCCTTAAGCTGCGTTCGCCGCTGCTTCTTCTTCTGCGCGTTCTTTTGCTTTTTAGCTTCAAAAACGTGCTTACCGTAATCCATGACCTTACAGACCACGGGGTCGGATTGATCAGCGATTAAAACAAGATCCATAGACGCCGCTTCCGCAGCTGCTCTTGCTTCGGCGATTGGTACGATGCCTACCTGCTCGCCGTCCGCGCCGATCAGGCGAACCTGGCTCGCCTCGATTTCATCATTGGTCAGAGCCCGCTTGCCCTTACCGCTATCTTTACTGATTGTCTGTCTCCACTACGTCGCCCCAAGGGGGCTTTAATCATTCGTCTGTAGCCGGTATCTCATTGGAACCTATCTGGAACCTCTAAAATACTCGGCAACGAAATGAGCGTTGGTTAAATCACTCACCCCTTGCCGATTTACTGTCGGCTACTTACCGGCATCCATAACCTTTTTGCACCGCAAAGAACGCATGAACCCCAATTGCTTGGGACTCAGATTCAGCTTCACGCAGGGTCGTAAGAACCAGGATCGCCAAAAACGGCTAGCACGTGCGATAGTGATCTGGTGACAGATCCAAGTCTTGTCGCCACCAAGCAACAGCCTCGGCGAATAAGAATCGAATCTTTGTCAGTCTTTGCCAGACTTTGCCAGAAGAAAACCGCACAGTCACAATGCCCGATCCGACACAATACTTGCCAAGACTCTACCAAGATCGTCTCAAATAAGAGTCCTGGCAGAATCGCCGAATCGTGAGGGGGCGGATTATAAGCCGTTTATTTTGTTTCTCAAGCCCAAAAAGTGCCCCAAAGCCTTTGTTTTTTAAGGCTTCTTCAGCGCCCTAGCACTTGCGCTGATTATCACCCGCCAGCTCGATCGGCCGTCATTGCGGCGATGCTTTGGGCCAGATTCGCTCACCAACGACTACAAAGCGCTGCGAACCGCCCGGAATGACCTCGTCAAACGGATAACAAGTCACCATGAGCAGCCCCTGCGCAGGCATGAGGCTTGGAATGAAGCCCGATCTCGCATCGGCAATCACCGTCGCAAAGACCTTATAAAGGTACTCCTCGCCATCGTATTCAAGCGCGATGTCATCGCCTTCTTGCACTTCTGACAAAAATCGAAAGTGCGTGTCCCTATGTCCTCCAACCATCACCATTCCCGGTTCGCCAGGACGGGTACCGCCAGCCATGCCAGCGCCAAACGCCATCGCATGCCCGCTATCACCGTCCATGATGAATCGCTCCACACCGAGACGCGCCATCTGCAGGCGAGCGACCGGGTAGGTATCCGCCCAGGGCCATGGTTTCACCCGTTCACCACTTGCCAGCGATCGGCTGAAAGCATCCGCAATGAGAACAGGCGCGAGCCAGGCTTTGGCATAAATCAAACCGGCGTTTGCAAACTGCGATAGAGCAGCTAGAAGTGCCAGTACGGCAAGTCCCAAGCGCCAATTAGTCACAAGTCTTATAGACAAGTACCGTAAAGATCTGGTGAAGCCAGTCGCATTTAAGTGCATTAGCGAGTACAGAGAGAGCGTGATGAGAGTCGGACACAGCCATTCGAGTATCCGAAGCGCAAGCAGAAGAATCAGTCCGACCACCCATTAACATGGCTCAGCCCGGTTCATGGAGTAGGCGATTACGCCGAAGAAGGCCAAGAAACAACCGAGGTACAGGCTAAGAAGGCCAGCAGTGCTCCCTTGCGCCATCGCAAATGCCTGAGGCACCTGCCCCCTAGGCACCACATTGGGGACTTGCGATGCTTTTACGGCGGCTTGCTCCGGTCGAACCGCAACGTCCTCGACGGCTACAAAGCTCGTATAGGGGGAGGCGAGTTGATAACGCAAAGCCAGCGGCAGGGCCAAACTTCGCGTTGTTGCGGGTGCGGTTCCGCGACGGCCCTCGGTGAGAATCGCAGCTAGCTTGCTTCGAGCCCAGTTACGAGCGACTAAATCTCCCTCCTCTGCCGTAGGTAGCGGTAGCTGACGCTCCCAAGCGCGCTCTCCAACTCGCCCGAGCACGCGCACCGAACCGGCTGCTTCCACTCCGTCGAATCGAGCAACCTGCAACAGCGGCTGACCCGCGTAAAGGTCGGGTACACGCGCTGGAAATGGCTCTACAGGTCCGGGCCAGGTCACCTGCAGATCAGTGGCTATTGGTGTATCGATACGGGTGAACAGCTTTTTAAGCTCTGGAGCTACTTCGCTGGGGCGCACGATGAACACGGACGATCCGCGCCCGGCCTCTGCGACCTCTTGCATAAAGTAGCTGTTGGGCGAACTTCCAATGCCGACGGTAAATAAACGCGCCTCACCACGCTCGTGCTCAAGCATAGTAAGCAGCGCATCTTCGTTGCCAACGGCGCCATCGGTAACAAAGATCACCTGTCGGACACACTCGCTATCGGTCTCCTCTGCGGAGTTTCTCTGTTGAAGCGCGAAGCGCAGTGCGGGCATCATTTGCGTGCCGCCCGCAGCGTTCATTCCGCGCACGAAGCGACGCGCCCGCGCTAGGTTGGCCTCGCTCGCTTGCGCCGAGTCGGCAAACAAAAAAGCGTGACGATCATTGAATACGATGATGTTAAATCGATCTCGGGGCGACAACGTGGCCAATGCATAAAGCACGCTTTCCTTAGCTTGTCGGATCGGCTCTCCCTGCATTGAGCCAGAGACGTCCAGTACGAGGATGAGTTCTCGTGACATAGACCGACCGGTTTCCTGCTGCTGCGGTGGCAGCACCATAAGTAATGCGTAGTGCTCTTCTTCGAAGCGCTCCGTGAATGCCGCGGCTTGCGGTAGGGCGCTAGCTTGCGGTCGCCAGTTCAGCACTAGATCCCGGTCCATCTCAGCAACTTTGTTTTTGAGGCCTATTTCGAAAACGTCGCCAACGCGCTCAACGGCGAGGTCGTGGTAGCGAGATCGAATTTTGGCCATGGGTATACCCGTCTTCAACCTAACGTTCATGGAGATGGCATTTTTAGGGCTATCGTCAGCCAGAGACGCGCCCGTCTGTGGTGCACTCAGCAATGGCGCATCTGCAACCTGATCGGTGGCAAGCGCCCAACCGGAACCGTTCAGAGGAAGCCAAGACGACTGGGATTCAGCTTCCCGCGCAAGCGCTACGCCCGGCATGAAAGGTGCGGTGACCGTTGTTGGAAAACGCAAAGAGAATTCACCGTCAGCAAAAGCGATTGGCAAAACCAGGTCGACGCGTACAGCAATTTCTTCACCCGGCGGAATGTTGGCTACACGGGTGGTAAACAAGTGTGGTCGCTGCTGCTCCAGGAGCGCGCTGCGTTTGCCCGCTTTTCTAGCCGCTTCAAAGACCGCCCGCGCCTCTGCCCGCTCCCGAATTTGGCCTCGTATTTTTCTTTGACCTAGCTGAATCTCCAGCTGAGTGACGGCCGCGTCGTGAGGCAAGGGCATCAGATACTCCGCCTCTACCCAATCGGCATTGTCGTTACGAAAACGCTGCGTGAGTGTGGCCTTCGCGAGCAGGCCGGAGACCTCGATCTCTAGGTGAGCAGAGAGTTGCAGCGCCGCGGAGTGAACGCTGCCATCCAAGCTGTGCAATCGAAGTTGAGGCCCCTCGGCCTCATCGGAGGGAGGATTCGCAAAGGAAATCGCAGCCCACCACGCGAGCACACAGGCAAACAAGCAGTTGAGACCATGCCGGGTGCGACGATGTCTACCGGCTCTCCGAGCGTCTTTGCCCTCGCTCCTCGATACGCCGCATTCTTGCATCTCGCTCTCCTATTAACTTGTGACCTCGTGCAGGGAAACGCATCGAGGAGACAAAAGTAGGGATGAACGGTGGTGAAAGCTGTTGCAAAAATGGCGAAATATGGCAATCGCGATCTGCCAGATGCGCCCGGAAGCGTCTGTTGTTAGAGTTTGAGGGGCACCGTATGTACGGAGAACTGATCCCCTTTGCCCGAGCACATCCTAATCGTGGAAGACGATCTCACGCTGGCCGCGAATTATTGTGACGCGTTGAAAGAACGCGGGTTTCAGGTCACCCACCGAAGCGACCGAGCCTCCGCTGAAGCGGCCGTAGCCGATAGCTTGCCGGACGTTGCAATCATCGATATCGCGCTCGGTGCTGATCAGGAAGGTGGTTTCGAATTGTGTCGCTCGCTGCGGGCAAGATCCGCTGAGCTACCCATCGTATTCCTCACCGCCCGAGACCAGGACATCGACATCGTCTCTGGCTTCCGCTTGGGCGCTGACGACTACCTAACGAAGAACATCAGTCTTGCCCATCTCCAGGCCAGAATCTCCGCATTGCTTGCACGATCAAGAGCCTTGCGAGGCCGCGAAGAGCAGCAAACGCGCCTTGAGCGCGGTCAATTACTTTTGGACATAGAGCGCATGGAAGCGCGTTGGCAAGGAATACCCGTTGCGCTGACCGTTACCGAATACTGGATGGTGGAGGCGCTTGCACGAAGACCCGGACACGTACGCAGTCGCCAGCAATTAATGGACGCAGCCAACACGGTCTTGGACGACAGTACGATTACGTCCCATATAAAACGGATTCGCCGCAAATTTCAGCAAAGCGATTCGGAATTTTCCGCGATCGAGACCGCGTACGGAATGGGCTATCGCTGGTTAGAACAGTGAGTCTGAAGCGTCAACTTCAACTTGTCAGCCTGGTACTACTCAGCTTGCCCTGGGTGGGTTGTCAGTTTCTTCGCGAGACCGAAGCGACGCTTCGGCAAGGCCAATACCTCGCTGCTTTGGCAACCGCCAAAGCTATCGCCAGTGCGCTGGGTGAAAATGCAGATCTCCTCTACCCCATTGCAAGCCGGCAAGAGCTCGCCGCATCCCATCCCGAATGGCGTATTCCTCAAGCTGAAACGCCATTGTTTGCCGATGGCTTTGCCAGCGATTGGGAGACGGCTGCGATCACGAACCCACTTCCAGATAAAGACATCTCTTCGGATTCACCTTCGCCCGCACCGGATTCGCGCTACGAGAGCGGCCAGTCTTTCGCTGCGCCCGCTAGCGGTGAGAGCCAACTCCTGGCTGCAAGCTGGGAACGGAAGCTTTTTATCTTAGCCGCGATCAGCGACTCGGAGCCGCGTTATGAAACGCCCTATCGACGCGGCGATCGTCTACAACTTCATTGCGTCGACCTGCTCGGTGCGCACGCTCGATACACCGTCAGTGCCGAGGCGCCCGGCCTTGTGGTCGCGCAAAGCGTAGCTAATGCCGGTTCTGCGGATGCGCTCGATATCCGCGGCGCATGGCGGGAAAACAGTTCGGGCTATCTCGTTGAGCTGCAAATGCCACTAAACGAACGCTGTGTTCGCCTGGCTATCCAAGCTATCGATGTTCGACCGGAAGGTGAAAGGATGCTGTTCGACACCCATGAGGAAGAGACTGGTCTGGCTCCTTGGATCGTTTACAGACGCCCTGAATTGGAACAGTGGCTCGATGCGTTCGCAGAAGCGGGTCGCACTATTCGGATCGAAGATCGCGCGAAAGCGAACATTGCTCAACGTTCGAGACCAACAGAAAGCGCAGCCGGTGATTCGGAGCCGGTGTTCTGGCTGTTGCGCTGGCTCTATCGAACACTCCTAAACGACGCGCCTGGTGAGAAAACACCGAGTGCATCACGCGCGATCGAGCAAGGGAGCGTGGTCGATAAAGTTGGAATCGATCAGGCGACCATCGCTCGGTCAGCCACTGATCCGCGGACTATCAGTGCCTCCGCACCCATTTGGTTTCGAGGCGCTCAACTAGGTGAGGTAAACGTAATTGAAACGACGGAGCGTTACCTTGCACTGACCGACCGGGCGACTAGTCGATTGTTGGGCGTTACCGCACTGACTCTGCTGTGCGCCTTTGTTGCTCTCGTGGGTTACGCGAGCATTCTGAGTTGGCGGGTGCGCCGTCTGAGCATCGCAGCGACAAAAATCGCAGGGGAAGAATTGCCGGCCAGCAGCTTCCCGAGGAGTAAAAGCCAAGATGAGCTAGGAGAGTTGTCGCGCAACTATGCGGATCTTCTTTCGCAGATTAGCGAATACAACCGATATCTGCGCGGACTCGCCAGCACTCTTGCACACGAATTGCGTACACCCATCGCCGTTATTGCTAGCTCCCTAGACAACCTGTCCCAAAAAGAGGAAACGCTGCAGGGCGAAGCTCAACAACCTAAGATGCTTCAAGCACCGGCGACGATCAGCTCGGACATCAGCAGACAAGAATATCTTCTGCGAGCACGCGATGGCCTGGCGCGACTCACAAGAATCGTGAGTTCGATGAGCGAGGCATCTCGGATCGAAGACAGCCTGGTCAGCCTAGAGAAAGAAATCGTTGATGCATCCGCTTTAATAAGCGCGCTGGCGCGGGCATATCAAAGCAGTTTTCCGGACCATGTGATTACGCTGGATAGCTCTGCAGCTAAGGCTCGTTTCATCGGTAACGGAGATTTGATCGCGCAGGCAATCGATAAGTTAGTCGAAAATGCCGCCAGCTTTACCCAGGTTGGATGCGAGATTGAACTGGGGCTACAGCAACAAGGAGATCACATCGTTTTTTCTGTGAGTAATCCAGGACCGCTGTTGCCCAATGAGCTGAGAGATCGACTGTTTGAACCGATGGTTTCATTACGCGAGACCTCAGTCGATGGAAAAAAGAGCCAGGCCAGCCACCTGGGGCTCGGACTCTTCATCGCGCGAGCTATCGTCCGTTCACACGGCGGTCAGCTGCGCGCCAGTAATCGCCAAAACGGTTCTGGAGTTGTCGTGGCGTTGGAACTGCCGAGTGAGGGTGTGGAGGGAGAAAAGCTGGTCACTGAGTCTAAAAGGCGATAGATCTGGGTAACGGAGTGCCGGTACGCGGTTGGGGTGTAAGCTCCGGACTCTGATATGACAGCCAGTGCCGGATGCCCAGAAAGCGGACGCTTGTGCAATTCAGACTCGAACGTCGTGGGTCGGTCCTTTGGTGATACTCGCCTAATTCTTATCTACCGTTAGCTATGACCAATTACTTTGCTCATTCCGCTTCTGCTGTCAGCACCAAATAGTTAGCTACAACGCTCCGTTGACTGCCCTTAGATGACTTAATAGTGCTTAAAACAACCCGTTGACGACTTGGAACCCCTATAACGAGCTGTGTTGATAAGGCGGTGGTATCAAGGCCGTCGTCCTCGCAATCGCTTGCACTATCGCTCTCGTAAACAAAATCTATGAGCGCAGCATCGTCGTGCCATTGTTTAAAAGTCACATCCCAGGAATACGAATATTCAGGAAAACATGTTGCCAACACACCGGAATCTCCCACCGCAAGTACCTGATGCCCAGCCAACTCCGTTTTTTTCCTGGTGCGGCCGTCTGCCACCTTAGTTTCAGGAACAACTCCTGACTCGAGCAACAGCCTGTCACACCACGGATCAGTGTTAGTCGAATCAACACAGCGTTCCTCGACCACTTGTAGGGAGAATCGAACCTTCTTCTGAGACTGCATTGCCGCTATGGCTTGCGCCGAAAGCGCAAATGCTAGAACTGTATAGGTGAGTAAGAAAGTTTGCATGCTTGTATCATCTCCGTCACAGGAAAGCGCGGTAAAAGTGTACTTAATAAATGCGTGATTTGAATGATGTCGACGAAAACTCTGCTATTGGGGCGAGGATGAACGTAGCAAGCGAACAATCTAGTAGTGTACCTACCTCCAATTCAGTTGTCGGGGCGAGCTTCTGGCTTTTCTTGTAAGCGGTCGTTCGCAATGCTTGCTTGGATCCGGCTAAACCCGATCCACAGCCGACACTCATAGACAAAGGCACGGGCTAGGATTAACAGAGATATGCAGGTGCGTGTTTAAACTTTATCTTAACGGCATAGAGCAGCGGAGCAATGCAAAATGTCACCGTCGCCCCTGAATGTTTAAGCATCTGGATTTCAAATAGAGTCGAAAATCTGTGGGAGATTCAATTGCGATTTGTCCGAAGCGAGAGCGCGAAATTTCCACTGTCTTCGGCGCACCAACGACCTTGCTATCGATAAGGGCTTTGTCTTCATCGCTCATCGTCGTGTAAAAGTCACGCCAGAATGATTCCCTCTCTCTATTGCCGACATCGAAGTATCGATTAAAGTCCTTCCCTTTCGAAGCCAAAACATCAATTGGTAGATCCTCCAAATTAATGCCCTCGCACATTTGATCCAGTACTCGATCGGCTTCTGGGGTCGGAGGCTGAATGCCTGGCCCCGATGCGATTCCTATCCACCCAAGCTGATCCGCAGCTTCTGAATTGCTGCTCGCTCCGATCTCTTGTTTCCTCTTTGCTATTAGCTCTTCAAGCTGCCGGTTGGCATCACGCTCACTCAGCAGCCGAACAATCGCGTTGGTATAGGGCGTAGATGGTCGACTCACTGTGAATCGGTTGTTAGCAAACGAAGTTGCCAGGTCTACTTCATAACCTCTGCGTTCCTTTGAAGCGCCCAACGCTTGACAGGAAGCCAAAAGGAAAACAAACGCCCGAAAGATGCACATATCAATCACCTTCCATCCACTGCTTGGGATAAATATAGCGTGACGTCACCAATGACCGTAGCGAAGGAGGTTTAATCAACGATTAATCCGAAAAGATGCATGGCTGTCAATTCTAGTGAGCTTGGCCAAGAATAGGCTCCGAAAATCACTTGAACAAGCTTGAAGTCAGCTTTCACCGGAATACACAGATGGTCTCTCTTCCGACTCAGCTTACCCTGATGGGTAGGATCGGAAAAAAGCATGAGCTAAGAGACCACTACTCGTACCCCTATTCAAAGGGTCCGCAGCTTCCAGCCAGTGGCACGCTAGAGCGCACTGGCTCTGTACCGTAGCGCTAGCGGTAAGCAGCCATGAGTGATTGTGGGCTAGGTTGGCTCTACCCCACCCAAAGCAGACCAGACGAGCAACCGTTTTAGGGCTGTGTTAAGCCGCTGTCCCAAAGCGATTGGGACTAGCTTTATTGGCGAACTTTCTTCAATAGTTGACGAGCTTTTTCCTTGGCTAAGGTGAGTTCGTACAACAAACCATCTGCAGCTTCTATATTAACGACAATCAATTGAAACCCGTTTTCGATAGTAAGACTGGATAGAAGCGATTCGGCTGAAGATCGGTTTTGTGCGTTGTCTTCCCAAGGACCAAAGATGTCTATCGGAACCGACTCAAATGTCGGATCGTAAAGATAAACATCGAAGTCACGAGCAATATGTGCTTCGGTATCTGCAATCTGATCATAGATGGAATAGAGCTCTAACAATCCGGAACGCAAATCAGAATCTTCTATGATCCTAAGGCCTCCCGAGTTCAGCACCTCGTCAATGGTATTCCGATTTGGGCGCATGTTTCGCGATGCCAATGCGGGATAGAACGCGCCGAAAAATTCGGAAACATCGAGTTCTTTACCGCGATAAAACTCAAGTACGATTTTCGCGTTTTGCAGCTGAGCACTTCGGCCGGCCAGTTCTACCTCAATGATTTCGAGATCGGCTGTCAAGTCTCGTTCAAAACCATCAACGTACGTTGCGGCGATGGATCGCTCGACCCTCACGTCATTCCAATTCGCAACTTGGATACCGATAAAAACACCGATGACCACTATGGCAAGATCGATCCCGACAGCAAACCAATTCTGATCTTCTACATGTTTGGCGAGTCTACGGAGCAGCATTCCTTTCCCCCAGGGTTCTTCCTTGGACCCCAACTCTATCGCTAAATTGCTAGGGGCCGCTCCGGTTTTTCGATAATCCTGTTTCTAGATGATTTCCTACTCTGGGTAGTTACAATCCCTTCAACTTTCGTCTGCTCCTGGCCGATCTCAGCCAGCTAAACCGCCAAGTTACAAGAATCTTCCACGTCCGCTTTGAAGCAGACTTTCGAACAAGCCTGACACTGACTGCCAGCTCAATCCTTAGCCATCGCAGCCGCGGCCCAGTCAGCTATCCAGAAACAAACGTCTGCTGCTTAATCTCCGTTATCTGATCCCGCAGCGCAGCGGCTTGTTCAAACTCCAGATTCTTCGCGTGCTCCTGCATGGTAGCTTCGAGTTGCTGTAATTTCCGCGCCAGCGCAGATGGCGATAGGTTGAGAATTTCCTTGCTGTAGGCCAGCGACTCTTCCGCAACTTTTTGCCCTTTGGCTCGTCCCTTCGTGGGCATGCGCCTAGCGCCTTCCATGATGTCCTGGACGCTTTTCGTTACGCCTTTGGGAGTGATATTGTTTTGCTTATTGAACTCCTCTTGCTTGGTGCGACGTCGCTCCGTTTCGTCCATCGCCCGTTGCATAGAGCCGGTGACGTTGTCCGCGTAGAGGATGGCCCGTCCATTGAGATTTCGCGCTGCGCGACCGATCGTCTGAATAAGCGAGCGATCTGAACGTAAGAAGCCCTCTTTGTCTGCATCCAGAATCGCCACCAGGGAAACCTCGGGCATATCCAGGCCCTCGCGCAGCAGGTTGATGCCGACGAGTACATCGAACTCGCCAAGGCGGAGATCTCGAATGATCTCGACTCGTTCAACCGTATCGATATCCGAATGCAGGTACCGTACGCGAACTCCATGATCTGTGAGGTACTCGGTGAGATCCTCAGCCATCCGTTTGGTGAGCGTGGTCACCAATACTCGATCACCTGTCTCGACCACTTGATGAATCTCCCCAAGCAGGTCGTCTACCTGAGTGCTGGCGGGACGAACCTCCAAATCCGGATCGACCAAACCGGTAGGCCGCACGACCTGTTCCACGACGGCGCCAGCATGCTCGCCTTCATAGGGGCCGGGAGTGGCTGATACGAAAATCGTCTGCGGAAGCATTTGCTCCCACTCTTCAAATTTGAGCGGTCGATTATCCAGCGCCGATGGCAGTCGAAAGCCATACTCAACCAACGTTTCTTTTCGCGACCGGTCTCCGCGATACATCGCGCCGATCTGCGGTACGGTCGCGTGAGACTCATCAATCACCAGCAACGAGTTGTCGGGAAGATACTCAAATAGTGTCGGTGGCGGTTGCCCTGCGGCGCGGCCGGATAGGTAACGGGAGTAGTTTTCTACGCCCTGGCAATAACCCAACTCTCGAATCATTTCGATGTCGTAGCGAGTCCGCTGTTGCAGACGCTGCGCCTCTACCAGCTTTTCCACCTCTTTAAGCTGGGTAACTCGCTCATCCAGCTCAACCTCAATTTCCTCGACCGCATTCAGCATCACATCGCGAGAAGTCACATAGTGGCTTTTAGGGAAGACCGTCACGCGCGGAACCTTTGCGATGACCGCACCGGTGAGCGGATCGAAAAGGCTGATATTTTCGACTTCTTCGTCGAACAGCTCTATGCGTACAGCCTCCGCTTCTGCTTCCGCCGGAAACACGTCAATAACGTCTCCGCGCACCCGATAGGTTCCGCGAGAGAAGTCAACATCGTTGCGGGTGTACTGCAACTCCGCGAGCTGACGTAAAACCTTCCGCTGGTCGATCATTTCGCCGCGCGAGATATGCATGACCATGCGAAAGTAGGACTCCGGATCGCCAAGACCGTATATCGCCGATACGGTCGCCACAACCAGGCAATCTTCTCTGGTCATCAATGCCTTCGTGGCAGAAAGACGCATCTGCTCGATGTGATCGTTGACGGAAGCATCTTTCTCGATAAACGTGTCCGACGAAGGCACATAGGCCTCCGGCTGGTAGTAGTCATAATAAGACACGAAATACTCGACCGCGTTGTCGGGAAAGAACTCCTTAAACTCACCGTAGAGTTGTGCCGCGAGCGTCTTATTGTGCGCCATTACAATGGTGGGCCTTTGCAGCTGCTCTACCACGTGAGCCATCGTGAAAGTCTTTCCCGAACCGGTCACGCCCAGCAGCGTCTGCGAGGCCAAACCTGCCTGCATACCTTCTACCAACGACGTAATAGCACCCGGCTGGTCTCCCGCAGGCTTAAAGGGCGAATTGACTCGAAACGGTTTACTCATGGTGCCTCGCTCACAACAACCGCACATTATAGTGAGACTTATCACTTTGAGTGTTGATTACCGCCGAATGGCTGATTAAAATCGCGCCCCTCGCAGCGGCGGTGCCGCATGCGAGACCAACTACTCCGCCTTAGCTCAGTTGGTAGAGCAAATGACTGTTAATCATTGGGTCGCTGGTTCGAGCCCAGCAGGCGGAGCCAATATCTTAAAAGCCTTCGACATCGGGACATAGCGCCTGAATCGGGGGCTTTTTTGTTGCCGACCGATGTTTTTGCCTCAGGGAGATCGCGATTGAACCGTCGGCAACTTCTGCTGCGTTTGCAACTTGCCCTCTTGGGTGTTCTCGTAACTATCTGGTGGTTTACCAGACCGTCGAGTGAGACCCAAACAGAGCAAGCGTTCCAAGCGCCTTCTCCCCGGCCGGACTTAGAAGCGATACAAACTGAAAGACCCTCGGTCCACTGGTCATCCCACATGGACACCAGCAATCCCGAATGTGTCAAGCTGGTGGACGAAATTCGCAAATTAAATATGGAAGACACCCGCAGGCGGGTCTTTCACATCGGTGAATGCGATAAGCGGCGGCAGTACGAATAGGTGCCGCGACCGCAGAGGACTAAGACGACACGCCCTGGTTGACACTCGCTCACTTGACCAGCTTTCTCTGAAGTGTGTTCAAGAGCGGTACTTTGCACATTTTCTGATTACTTTTTGCACAGCGCATCGCTTTCGACTAGAATCCGCGCGCGCGTGGAGAGCACCACTTCGACTCGTAACGCTCTGTATTTCCTGAGACTTTTTCCGCTAGCTCAATAGGCGGTTCCCCATCCAAAAGATGGCCGACTGTATTGAGGCAAGCGCGTCTAATGAAACGAACAGTGATTCTGCTCGTTCCGCTAGATGTTCATTGAAGTAGTTCTTGCTTGCGATTGGCTACCTGCTTGATCCAAGGACAATGCGGTCAAGCACTAAGTGAAGCTAAGCGCATGGAGGCAAGACCGAAGCGGACTCGACACCTACGGCAATCGAAATCTCACGAATTTAGATAAACGACGATTTTATATTTACGACCATTACACCAAAGAAACTAAGGACACTATGCTCACAGCCAATCGCCTAGAAAAAATCATGGAACTCGAAAACAGTCTTCGCGACCAGTACCAGGGACAACTGGAAGCTAAAGACAAAGAACTCGAGGAGCTTCGTGCTCAACTGGAAAAGCTGAAGACCGATATGCAAGCGACGATCGACAAACAGCTTGCCAGCATCAAGGATCTGTCCGTCAAAGCGACTGCAAACGATCGCGTAGAGCAGCAAAACCGAGAGCTCACTAACCGCTCGGAAAAGCAGCTAGGCGAAATCAGTGAGCTGAAGAAACGCGTGAAGTCCGTCCAGCGAGAAATCGTCGAATTACGCGATGAGAACAAAACGCTGACCCAGTACGATCCCGCTCGCATGCGAAAGAATCTCGATGCGAACAAGAAGAAGCTCGCAGAAAAGACCAAGGCGAACGACCTCCTACAGAAGTCTCTCAACACGCACAAGAAGGACAACGCCGCGCTAAAAGCACAAGTGGAAGAGCTTGAAGCGAAGTTGAAAGCACTGGAGTCAGCGGAAGAAACCGAATCATCCGCAGACGAGCAGCAAGAAAAAGAAGCTGCCTGAATGAAATGCCGGGCTGCGTAGGCATAGCCCGGCGCGGCCATTTGCTGTTGCTGCCCACTAACCACTAGGGGCACCTAAGCCCTAGGCTCCCCAAGCTCGGCCACTAAAAGCTGTCCACGTAAAGGCTGTCCGCGGAGAAGAACGCTTCGTCCCCCGGTCTTTATTGGCGCGCAGACAGAATTCTGCTTCCGATCAAATGACAAAAAGAACAATCTGGAACTAAACAGCGGCTCGCGCGTGTCTTGAGGTATTCGACGCCAGCTCTAGTATCGCGGCCTCTGCAGACTCCAGCGCTCCTTCTATATACCCACCAAAATGGCCTGCCAGTTCGGTGCTAGCGAAAATTAGCCTCCCATCCCAAATGCCCCGCAGCGCCGCTGCTTGTTCGTAAACCGGATGCCCCTGTAGCGGGCGATGATCGCTTGTTGTCGATGTGAGCGGATCGAAAGCCCAGTCTTTCACATAGACCGCCATCGGTGTGGCAGCACTGGCGCCAAAAATGCGAATCAATTGTTCTACTGCGGATCTGCGAAGCATCTCTTGGTCTGAACGAGCGTGCGTGGGCAGCCCAACAAATCCAAAAAGCGCATAAGGGCCACCAGATGCCGGCGAGGCGTCATGTATCTCGATCAAAGGGCCTTTGCGGCTCATTGCGTCACCAGATAAGCCCGCCTCGCGCCAAAACGGAGTATCGTAAACTGCAACGACTTTCGCTTGGCTACCCATCCAGGTTGGTATGGCGGCGAGCAGTGCCGCGCCTTCATCAGGCAAGTTTGGGGAGTAGCTAATCCCAGCAGCTACTCGTGGAGGCATGGCGATCACTACCTGATCGCCCATGACTTTACTACCGTCTGCCAAAGTGAGCACACACCGGTCTGCTTTGAACTCAACAGACACCGTTTCCGCCTCTAGTCGTTTTTACGATTCGGGAACCAGCTTTTCAAGCGCAGCGATCAGTGCTGCAAAGCCGCCATCGATTCGTAAAGAACCCTCCATCGATGCGAAGCCCTGACCACGGTGAATGCGGCCTGCTT
>JBCBZV010000015.1:0-48161 GCA_039815155.1 Pseudomonadota bacterium | reverse complement strand
GATCGACGCGCTTGCGGAACGGCCTGAACTGGTCTCAGAGCTAAGCCGGGGTAACCATCAGGCAGTCGCATGCCTGGACCATCATAATGTGGTTAATGAGTTGCTCGAAATTTACCGGCTGGCGATCGGTAGCGACAAGCTTTCGAAGCTGGAAACTTTTACCGCGACCGGCTAGGACTGGTGAAGCATTAATTCGAAAGCACGGAAGCTAGCCTTGGCTAACTCTTTGGCTTCAGTTTAATTAGGCCTCTCAGCGCAGATTTTCGTTCCGCGCTGATATCGGGGAAGGGGCCGCCCTCCGTTTGCCAGCTGTCCAGCTCCGCTTGGATCGTAGCCTGGGTTTCTTCTGAAGCTTGATAAAACTCTCTGACTTGTAGCACCTGCCCCGGTCCGCTAAACACCGCGCCCGCGTCATGGACTAGCTCTATCGTTCGCAGATTAAGGTCTTCCGCAGCAGCGAGGTAATGCTGGTAATCCGTCGTGCTTATGGATGAGTCGACCCGGATCACCGCAGTCGCGGCCTCGATTTTTTCTAGCCGGATGCTGACTGTGTCCTGGATTACCTCTTGGTGGGATAAAAACAACTCGCGTAGACGCCCAAGAATTACCCTAAGCTGGTCCGCCGTCGCCATTTGCAGCTCTAGATGTCGGTAGTAGCGGATCCGGTCTCGGTGACTAAAGTTCTCAACTTCTACTGAAGAGAAGACGGAGTTTGGAACGGCGAGCATTGTGCGATTAAGTGTTCGAATCATGGTCGACCGAAGACCTATTTCTTCGACGACTCCCACGACATCGCCAAAGCGGCAAAGATCACCTGGATTAACCGGCCGAGCGGTATATAAAGTAATCGCGCCGATAACGTTTTCGAGGGTTTTTTGTGCTGCAAGAGCCACCGCAAGCGAACCTACACCGAGACCCGCAAGTATTGCGCTCATGTTATAGCCGGCTCTGTTTGCCCAGATAAGCCCAATCAACGTTACCGCGAAAAACTTAATGATCGTCGAAAACGGCTTTAGCAGGGCCACGTAGTGTCGGTTGTCCGCTTTTGCTAAGCGCCTGATGTTGTAATCGCGAACAAGGGAGATCAATCCCAGTAGCAATATCGTAATCGCAATGTAATCAAGACCGGAGGAGTTCAGATAGACGCGAGCGGTAAGGGAGAGGGCAAGCTCGTCCATGAGCAGACGAAACAGAAGAAGGAACAAAAACAGTCGCAGAGGACCGCGGCAAAAGGAGTCCAATTCCGTGCCGAAACTATTCGGAGCGAGTTGCACCAGCTTTAGAATTGCTACGCAGAGCAGCCTGGTCGCAAACCAGGACAAGAATAGAAAAATAATCGCCGCGATTATCTGCCACGAATCAAGACCAAAAAGCCGTTTGCTGGGTAGGTGACGTTGCAGCCAGACGGCGATCGGACCGTAGCCAAGGTCTTCCCACAGCTCTGGAACGCGAGCGACGCTCGCATTGGAGATTTTCCAGGTTTTCCCTCCCGCGCCATCGGGTATTCGTTGTAGGTAAATAGGAACCTGTTCGCCATCTACCTTAACGATGACTCCGAGTAGATCACGATATTCTGGTAAGTTGTCGTCGAGCCTGCCCTGCGGATTATCGCTAAGCTCCGTAATGTCGATCAGGTTTTGCTGGGTCCATACAACACGTAGTGCGCCCATTAACTGGGCCTTGTTCCACCCATTTAGCTCGTCCGGTAGGTAGCGCATGTCCAGATATTCGCCCGCTCCTTCCGTATCATTCCGATCAGCGGCATCCGCGATAAGAATCATCAGTTGCAGGGGCGTGCGGGGAAGGTCGAAATCACCACTGAGCTCATTCTTTTTCGCCTCAATGAGTTCGTCAGCGCGTTGTTCCTGTTCAAGCATCTCCCGAATGTTGGTGTCCGAATCAAGAGGCGCATCGACACTTTCTTCTTGCGCCCAGGTGCCTCCAGAGCAGCTTGCTGCGCAGAAGAGCGCAAACATATAGGCGTAGAAACGTTTATTCATAAGAGAACCCTGATCGCACGGCAGATAGGCATGTCTTCGCACGAGTATTCTTATCGATTATGCCTTTAGAGAAAAATTGCGAAAGAATTTTCTTACCATCGATTGACGTTACAATGCCCGCCGAGCGCTATTCGCATCGATAAGCGACGACAAAAGGATTTGGGGGGAAGCATGCGCAACTATCTAACAATTCTGATGACGGTTTTGTATCTCGGAGCCTGCAGTTCTAATCCGGTCACTACGGACTTTGATAACACGGTCGATTTCTCAGGCTACAAAACCTACGCGTTCATCAGCGATAGCCCGTTGATGCGAGCTCCAGACACCCCGCCCGGTTCGCCACTGTTGCAAGGGCGACTGATGAACGCGACCGACGCTGTCCTCACCGCGAAGGGATTTAACAAAGTCGATGATCCTGAGACGGCTGATTTCACCGTCGCCTTCACCGTCGGTGCCAGGGACAAAGTACAGGTGAACAGCTACCCGGAGCCCTATCGCCCCTACTATGGCGCCTGGGGCTGGGGCGCACCGTACTATGCCGGTGTCGGATCGCAGAGTGTGGATGTGCGCCAATATACGGAGGGCACGCTTGCGATTGATGTTTTTGATGTGGCTGAGCACAAGCCGGCTTGGCATGGAGTCGCAAGGGCCCGAATCACAGACAAAATGCGTGAGAATCCCACGGAAGCCGTCAACACAGCGGTGAACGAGGTCTTACTGCAGTTTCCTCCCGGCGGTACAGCACCCTAGCGATGTAACCAAAAAGTCGGGGATGCTGAGCACTAGGCAAACAACGGAAGAAGCAAAGAAAAGCGCGCGACGTTACGGGTTGCGCGCAGACGCCACGAACCTAGGCTGGCAACCCGCGCTGCGAACTGTCGCTAAGCTTTTGCTAAGCCCCTTCACTCAGATTCTAGGCAGTCAGGGTCAGGGACTCGATCAAAGGCCGGTCCTCGTTTTCCATCGTCGCTAGAATTGATTTATGCATGCGCCTTTTGTGTTCACCGAAGATTCCGCGACCTTTATCAAAGGTCTTTGCAAAGTCCATCGCGGTTTCGAAGGTAGCGGCTCGATCGGCGCAGGCGGCCACTAATACCTTGTCTTCTTCAAGCTCTGGAGCCGTTGCGCGGCGCCCGGTGAGCTTGAGTTCATTAAATAGATACTCTGGAATCGCTTTCCTAACGAAACCGATCATCGACGGCATAAACGGAATATTGATATCAACTTCCGGAAAGCAAAAGTAGCCACGGTCAGAACGCATAAATCGAAAGTCGCAGCTGCAGGCTAACATTGCGCCGTTCCCAAAGGCGTGTCCGTTGATGGCCGCAATCGTCGGAACGGAGATGGTGAGCAAGCGGGCGAATACTTTGTTCATGCCGTACATGAACGACCGAATCGCCTCTTCATCGCCCTTCTGTTGCGCTTCCATCATCCAAGCTAGGTCGACCCCCTGGCTCCAGTTTTTCTCATCGGATGAAGTCAGAATGATTGCACGGACAGTTTCCTCAGCTTCCGCAGCGGCGAGGGCGTCGAGCATTGCTTCTGCAAAGGAGGGGTTTTGACGATTTTCACCGTTCGCCATTGTGACAACGGCAACGGATTCTTGAATTTCAAAATTGATGCAGCTCAAGGGCCTTTCCTTTAATCGATGCGGTTTTGTAAACCTGATCTTTCTGTGTTGTCGCCTTGTTCCTGGGTATTAACTTCTTTTTCGGTATCGTCCACGATCCCAGAACGTTGTACGGCATGTCTTTTTGCGCACTCCTCGTGAACTTTACTTATGCAGTCCGTTTTATTGAACGAGGAATTACAAGCCTGAGCTTCAACAAGCCTTTCGTATTCACAGGCCTCGATCGCACGGTTCTTCTCTTTTGCGTCGACGTCGCCACCATAGTAGCTATAGGGGTCAGCTCCTGCTAGCGAGGAGCCGAAGCAGAGCAGCGCAAGGGCTGGTGCTTTAAAAGTCTTGATAGCTCGGTTCAGCGCGGTCATAGGTAACGCTCAGCACAATGCTCTCATTGCAAGCAGGGCTTGCTAGGGCTTGTTTCTAAAATCTCTTTGAAAATTATCATTCTATAATTATCATTAATGAATATTCTTACATGGCGTGGTGAGTCGTAGACAGCGAACCCCGGATCTAGCTTAGCCAGGGATCGATGGTCTTTAACTCGCCAACCGCGGTCCTAAGCTTACTCCATAGCGCTAGGGTCACGCGTCAGTCGTGTAACCGGGGGAAAGCGTGCGATTGAAGAACTTGAATAAAGTAGGACTGAATAAAGATTCAGTCCTCGGGCTTGTCAGCTCGTCACCAGGAGGTGATGGCTCCTTATCTCCCCACTCGTCTTCCTACTCGCGTCTGGGTACTTTCTCGCGACGGCTGAAACACCTCTGTCTATTGCTTTTTTCGATTCTGGGTCTCCAGGGCTGTCTCTATGTGGAACTGTACGGCCCAGTTGCAGACGCGTCTATTACGATAGCTCCCCTTCGCGGTGGTGCTGCCCTTCTCGAAGGCGCTTCCTCTTATTCTCTTGAGCGCACACGTGGACTCTTTTCTGAGGCGCAGTGGAATGGGCTTTCCGGTATCGAACGACTATCGCTAATGGGTGCAGTTGATATTCCGAAGGACCAGTTCGACGATTCGACCTACTACCTGGTGACGGCCAGTGGTGGCTTTGATTACGACTTTGATCAAGATGGCGTTGTTGATGAACGGGCCGAGCTTATCCTCGGTGAGTGGCATGGCATATTCACTGGAGCGCAGCTCAAAGGCATCACGCGTGTATCGGTCCTCACAGAGGCTATTTACCAAGAAGTGCTTCCGGAGTTGGACGAACTGGACGACGCGCAACTTGCGGCGGCTATCGACGCTGCGACGGCAAGGGTCGTGACCGATGTCGACGGAGATGGCGGGGTAGATCACACGGACCTTCTTCGCTGGTCAGGAATTGCTTTTCCAGAGCTGTTTCGCGGCGAAAGCTTTTTGACAGACCGCCTGCGCCGGAACGTTGAATTTGCCTTTCCGCCAGATACTTTGGCACTGAATGCCTTGCAACTGGTTGAACGGGCGCCTTGGTTTCCAGCGCGCTCTGAGGGACCGCTCGCGGAGGATCTCTTGTTTTGTTCCTCTCCCGTTTTTATCGCAGATCTCTGCACCATGCTCGAATTCCCGCTAATCGGCCAGGAAACTTCGCAAGCAAACGTCGATCAGGTTATGGAGCGTGTGCTGGTTTCCCACCAGTGGATGGCGGACCGCTTTGAAGAGCTTTTGCAAGAAATGCCACCCATAATCTTAACGATGATGGGTTCATTGACGTCGATTGTGATCGGTGACACGGTACGGCCCGCGTACTTCACATCCGCGACAAATTCGATGTATCTGGACGCAGACTTTATTTGGTTGACGTCGGAAGAGCGTGACACAATTTCCCGTGATCCTGATTTCCGTGTCGAGTTCCAGAGCAATGTCGCCTTCTCCGATTTGAGTAGGTACGTCAAAGACGGCAATAGTGTCGGCCGAGTGGCGTACGACACGGATGAAAATGGCGATCGAACAATTGCCCAATTGGCCCCATGGACTGCAGCGTTGCTGTTCCACGAATTAGCGCACGCCAACGATGCCATACCCAGCAGCGCCTATGGGTCGCTAAATCCTTTTCTCGCGCCTTTTCAACAGAACGTGAACAGAGTTGCCGACACCTTGGTTAACACCTCACCGCTTCTGTCACCGGAACTGTTTGGCGTAGCAGAGGTGCTTTTCTTCGGCGCGACCCCAACGGAAGCGGAAGGGTCATACAGTGCTAACGATATTGGCCAGTTTTTTGCGGCGGATCGGGCTAATGCCCTCTACTCCTTCAGCACTCCGTTTGAGGATCTCGCGATGCTAGTCGAGGAATTTATGATGGCTGCCTATTTCAATGCATACCGAGATGTCGCGTTTACGTCCCTGCCGACAGACCCCCAAGAGTGCGACGATTATGTGCTCGCTTGGGGAGAGCGAAACCGAGTGGCAACGCCCGTTGTACGCAAGCGTCTGGAAGTGGTTTTGGAGGAGTTGTTCCCTTCAATAAATTTTGAGGCGCAGCTTGACTCTATACCGAATACCGAGTCGCTCCCGGAAGGGCTAGGATGGTGTGAATACCTGCAGCAGCTATCAGGATCCGTTTCGCCTAGCACCACCGATGAGCCCTCTTTTAGACCGTACTTGGATTTGGGAAGACCTTATTTATAGCTTTGCTTCACGTGCGTTCGAGCGCGGCAGGTCTATTTATTTACTTCTATTTCACCTCAAATCTTTCCAAAACCTGTATCCATGGTTTCTTCTGTCAGGTGGCCGACAATTGCGCTGGCCTCTGCGCTGGAAAACGCATCGGAAACTGCCTGACTACGCTTGTCGGTCGCCGATTTGTAGTTTGGGTGGGTGAATATGTAGAGTTCCCTCGCCGCCAGAGCTTCTATTACGCGCTCGCTCACCAAGTCCGGGTCGATCCCGTTTAAGACCGCTTCCGTACTCGCTTTTGCTACCTGGAAGACATCCGGCGTGGGTTTCACGTCCATCGGATAGCGAGGGGGACGATTGCGATAGGACTCGTGTATCCGTGTCTTTACAAACGCCGGCGCAAGTACCGAGACATGAATGTTGCTGGATCCGAGCTCGGCAGACCATGCTTCCGTAAGCGCAACTACCGCCGCTTTAGTCGCGGTGTATCCACCTGCCATCGGCACACCTGCCATTCCCGCCATCGACGCTACGTTGATTAACCAGGCCTGTTCGCCGTGCGCTTTCATCAAGGGCACGAGAACATTTGCTCCATAGACTACGCCCATCAGATTGACATCGATGCACCAGCGCCAACCAGCATCGTCCAGCGTCTCGATTGCCCCCACGCCGCCGGAAACCCCCGCGTTGTTGAAGAGTAGATGAATATTGCCGAACCTAGCCTGCGTCTCTTCCGCAGTCCGCACCCAGTCTTCGCGCAGGGCCACATCCATTTCGATGGCAAGATGAGAAACACCAAGTTCATCCAACGCTTGGGAAGCCTTAGCAAGCTGAGGCTTCTCAATATCGGCAATCACGATATTCATACCCTGCTGGCCTAGGGTCTTTGCGAGGTTAAAGCCGAGGCCTTCGGCTCCGCCAGAGATCACGGCGGTTTTTTGACTAACGTCGATCATAGGTGTGACTAACTCCGTTGTTACTAAATGAGTACTGATCGCCTAAAGGGCGTCACGATACAGTGAGACTAGCTCGTCGACAGACGCTTCACGAGGATTAGTCGCCAAGCTAATGTCGTTCCGAGCCATTTTAGCCAGTGGTTCCAGAAGCTCTTCCTGGACACCGTGGCTCGAAAGAGTTCCCTCAATTCCTATAGAAGTGTTCGTCGCGTGAAGATAGGAGACAAGATCTCCCGTGTCGAGTACGCGTTCGACTTCTCGAATTTTCTCTGCCGCTACCGTCCTATTGAAGACCACTCCGTGAGGCAGCATGATCGCGTTGGCAAGGCCATGATGGAGACCGCATAGGCTTGACAGTGGATGGGCGAGCGCATGAACAATGCCCAAGCCCTTCTGAAACGCAACCGCGCCCATTAGTGCAGCCATTGCCATTTTGCCTCGACTCTCGATGGTCGGTTTTTGGCAGGCATCAATGAGTGCATCGCCTATGAGTCGTATACCTTCTAAAGCAATTCCCTGAGCAAGCGGGTGGAAGGTAGGGGCTAAGTAAGCTTCGATGCTGTGGGTCAATGCGTCCATTCCCGTGGCTGCGGTGATCGACGGTGGCAATGACAAGCTAAGCTCTGGATCCACAAACACTTGCTTGGCCATGAGCTGTGGTGCAAAGATGACTTTCTTCTCTAAGGTCGACGGATGGATGATCACGCCGCTACGGCCTACTTCGCTTCCGGTGCCGCTCGTGCTTGGTATGGTCACAAAGTAAGGGATCTCGTTCCTTACATCCGTCTCGTTACCGCTACCGTCCTCGAAATGAAACAAATCGAAGTCTTGGTGATGAACCATTAGCGCGATAATTCGGGCGACATCCAGGCTTGCTCCACCACCGATACCGACAATGGCGTCGCAACGATGTTCCTCATAGAAGACAACACCGCGATCAACGTCGCTTTTAATCGGGTTAGCGCTGACGCCGGTATAGACTGCACATTGCAGACGCTGACTTGCGAGCTGTTCACTGATCACCCGAAAGAAGTCCAGCTCGGCGCAGTTTTTGTCGGTTACTAACAGGGGGCGGTTAATACCCTGACTGTGCAAATGACCAGCAAGCTCATCAATGCAACCGCAGCCATAACGAATCTGGGTGGGGAAGCTGAATGATCTGCGCTCAGCGAAATCGATCGGTCCCACTAGATCACCTCAAAGTAACGTCTTAGTTCCCAGTCGGTGACCGCTTTAGCGTACTCCCGCCATTCCCATTCACGAGTAGCGCAGAAGTGCTGTACAAATTCTTCGCCAAAGAGTTCTTTGGCAATATCCGATTGTTTCATCGCTTGAGTCGCGTCCCAAAGATTCGCCGGCAGGACACCGTTGCTTTTGTCTTGGTATCCATTGCCCTTTGTTTCAGCCTGTTCCAGCGTGAGTCCCTGAGAAATTCCATAGAGTCCAGACGCTAGGCTTGCGGCCATCGCCAGGTAGGGGTTTACGTCCGCTCCGACTACGCGAAGTTCGCAGCGCGACGCTTTTGCGCTTCCCGGTAGGGCGCGAACGCAGACCGTTCTATTATCGACAGCCCAGGTTAACGTTGTCGGAGCCCATAATCCTTCAACCAATCGTTTAAAGCTATTTATAGTGGGAGCAAACATTGGGAGGACGTGGGGAAGGCAGTGCAGCAGGCCCGCGATATAGCTCTGCATGAGAGAGCTCATTCCTAGCTCGGCGTCCGGGTCGTGGAACAGGTTGCGTCCCTCTCTCCAGAGGCTCTGGTGCAAATGGCCAGAACAACCGGGAAGTTGCTCGTTCCACTTGGCCATAAAGCTTGGTATCACGCCGTATTTCTGAGCAATTTCCTTGACGCTACCTTTAAACAGAACCGCCCGATCGGCGGCTTCTAAAACATCGTCGTACAGGATGGCTGCTTCATAGACACCGGGCCCGGTCTCCGTATGCAGGCCCTCTAGGGGTACCCGAAAAGCACCAAGTAAATCAAACAGCGCATTGAAAAACTCCGAGTTTTCCTGCGCCCGCAGTAGCGAGTAGCCGAACATGCCTCTACTGAGTGGTGTGGGATTCGCAAACTGCGTATCGTGCAAGTTTTCCGGCGTTTCACGAAAGTTAAACCATTCAAACTCTTGCGCGAAACTGGCTGAGAATCCTTGCGCTAACGCTCGTTCGCGTATGCGCTTTAGCAATTGGCGCGGGCATACGGCGAGGGGTTGTCCGAGTTCGTTACGGAAGTCGGCAAGAAAAAAAGGTAGATCGTCTTCCCAGGGTACTTTGCGAAAGGTTAATGGATCGATCTGCGCCAGCGCGTCGGGGTAACCGGTATGCCAGCCCGTGTAGTCGGCGTTGTCGTAGCACTCATCGGCCGAGTCCCAGCCAAAAATAACGTTGCAGAAGCCGAAGCCGCTTTCGAGAGCGGTGGCAAATTTATCCTCATGGATGACCTTACCGCGAAGAACACCGTCGATGTCGGTCACGGCGAGTTTCACCTTGCCAGCGCCGGATGCTTTGACGGCTTGCAATATGTCCTCAGTCATAGCTCATTCCCCAGTGGTTGAAGACAAGAATTCATAAGATGAAGACAGAACACAAGTAGAAATAGCGTCGCGATGCTCCTAGGGAACTTCGGTGGCCGTTTTTTCGACGAACAGTTTGAACCACAAAAAAGCCGCTCCAAGAATGCCGTAGTAGATCAGCGCGAGCTGCGGGTTATAGAAGCTCATCGCTACGAGAGCTGTACCGGCGATGGTCAAAGCTACTAGAGGAGTGAGGGGATAGAAGGGCGTTCTGAACGGCCGTTCTAGCTCCGGTTCTTTTTTGCGCAGTACCAGAAGCGACACCGTCGAAATGATGTAGAGACTGAGTGCACCAAAGCACGCTAAGGTGATGATGTCGCCCGTTTTACCGGTAAAGAGCGCTAATACTCCAACTCCCATGTTTACCAGCAGAGCAGCGGCGGGTGTTCTAAATCTTGGATGGACCCGGCCGAGGGCTTTTGGGGCATAGCCAACGCGTCCGAACTCGAAAGTCGCGCGCCCTGCGGCCAAAATAATGCCGTGAAAAGAGGCAATCAGTCCGCCGACCCCAATGCCGATGAGCATTTTGTAAAGGACATGGTCCTGCCCATAAATTGCTCCCAAGGCCAAAGGAAGTGGGCTATCCGATGCTTCGCTCGAGCCCTCCGGGTAGACGATCATCTCCCAGCCACCGACGCCGACAGAGGTAGTAAAGGTCAGTACGCAAAGAAACACCAGTGTTGCGATGGCTGAGCTGAATCCGATAACCACGTTGCGCTGCGGATTGATGGTTTCTTCGGCGACGTTTGCTACTCCTTCGATGGCTAGAAAGAACCAAAGTGCAAAGGGGATTGCAGCAAAGATGCCTGGAACGCCGTTCGGAAAGGCGTCAATTGCGAGATTTTCTGCCTCGAAGTGAGGTATTGAAACGCCGGCGAAGACAAGTAGTTCAGCAACGGCGAAAACCGTAATCCAAAGCTCAAAACGCGCCGCCCATTTGACGCCGAGAATATTCAGTCCGGTGAATACGACATAGGCCGCAATCGCTGTGAGCAGGATGTTTGAACTCGGATACAGGTTGTTGACGTAAGCGCCAATGGCAAACGCGATAGCGGGGGGTGCGAAAACAAACTCAACAATTTGTGCAATGCCTCCCAGGAATCCCCAGCTAGGACCCAGGGCCCGAAGCGAGTAGTCAAAAGCACCGCCAGCTTTTGGAATCGCGCACGCCAACTCGGTGTAACCGAAGACGAACGTTACATACATCAAAATGACGAAGCCGGTAGCTACTGCGAGTCCAAGGGTTCCGCCTGCGGGAAGTCCTAGGTTCCATCCAAAGTACATGCCGGAAATCACATAGCCGACACCCAAACCCCACAACATCAAGGGCCCCAAACTCCGGTCCAGTGCTGCGTCCGTAGGATTAGTCTTCGTGTCCATATCTTAGCTTGCTGATTCGCTAGTCGAGGGATGTTTCGGTGATACCGAGTGCTTGTGTCTTTCTACTTTTTTTACCCGCAATGCCCACACGGACTAGGCCGGTCGCGTATACCCTGGGTTCGTGCTGCCAGTTGTACACGGTCGCTTCGCAGTAGACATTTTTACCGATGCGTTGATTCGCCTGTCCGAGCACATAGAATCCATCACGTTCGACGGGCTTGGCAAGATCGATGTGAATGTTCTTCGTCGCAAAATAACCATGACTTGCATTGCTAACCGCGGTCAGGCCTAGGGCTAGATCGATGACTGCGGATGTGACCGCGCCGTTAATGTAATCCTGGCCAATGCCTCCTAGATGATGGTCTTTGACGTCGCGCAATTCACATCGCGGTTTATCAGGCCCGTCAAAACTGACCTTCACCCCCAACTGCTTTACGAAGCCGAGCTGATTGAAGTGCTCTGCTACTTCCGCCCAGCGCTCATTTTCGGTCAGTTCTGCGAGAGGGTTTTTCATAGAAGTCCTAGCTAGATGTTCCAATCCCCCGTGCTTAAATGCTGCTCTGCAAAATAAAGAGCATGGCCGACCCGAACATTGCCGGACGATGCGCCATCAGGGGCATGCTATTCGGAGCAAACCCCATCTGCTGCTCGACGAGAGCTAAGGAGTCGGCGAAGGGCTGAAGTTGTTGCGTGGTGGGTGGACTGAGTCTGGGCATAGTGCTTTCTCTCGATCTAGCGTCCATCTGGACCGCTGAATCCAGGAGTGTACACGCTAGTAGCCTAGGTCGAAGAAGCCTCGTCTGCGACTAGATTGCTCGAATGGGCATTTCCGTTTTCTTTGTGACCGTGCGCAAAGCAAAGCTCGAATGAACCCTTGCGACTCCAGGGAGACGGGTCAAGTGCTGCGAGTGAATTCGCTCATAATCGCTCGCATCAGCCACTATGACTCTGAGCAAATAGTCTGAGTCGCCGCTCATCAGGTAGCACTCCATGATTTCTGGTATATCGCCTGCGGCTTTTTCAAAGTTGGCGAGGTCGCGCTCTTGTTGCGAATGCAAAGTGATTTGGATGAATACATTCCCTGGATAGCCTGCTCTCGCCTGATCGACCAGACCCACATAGCCTTTCAGCAGGCCGCTGTCTTCCAGCGCCCGCACGCGACGAAGACAGGCCGACTCCGAGAGATTCACGCTCTGTGCTAGTTGCGTATTGGCCAGGCGTCCGTCTAGCTGTAACGCGCGCAAGATTTTTCTATCAATCCTGTCTATCTTCACTGATATTGCTCAAAGTTTCGTAATAATTAGAATTATATGCGATTAATATTGTCAAATAAGCGTAAATTCACAAGTTAATTTCACCTAAGCGTCGTTACCCTGTGTCTGCTGTTTCTGTTAAATGCCAGGGAGGTCGAGCAATGCGTATTGGTGTACCAAAAGAAACAAAAGCTGAGGAATATCGAGTTGGCTTGACTCCCGCGAGCGTAGCTGAGCTTACTGCTGCGGGGCATGACGTGCTGGTAGAGGAGGGTGCGGGTACGGCGGTTGACTTCAGCGACTCGGATTATCATCGTGCCGGCGCTCAACTGGTAGACGTCGACAGTGCCTTCAGCGCCGATCTTGTGGTCAAGGTAAAGGAGCCGTCGCTACAGGAGTGCGCGCGCTTGAGTAGTGGTCAAACCTTGTTCACCTATCTTCATCTCGCCGCGGCACCGGAACAAACGCAAGCGCTGATGGCTAGCGGCTGCACGGCTATCGCCTACGAAACCGTTGAAGACTCCGCAGGTCGTTTGCCGCTTTTGACCCCCATGAGCGAGGTCGCTGGTCGAATGTCTATTCAAGTGGGCGCAGCAGCACTCCAAAAGAGTGCGGGTGGACGCGGTGTATTGCTTGGGGGTGTGCCCGGTGTTTCGCCCGGTAAGGTCGTGATTTTGGGTGGAGGCATGGCCGGTGCGAACGCGGCACAGATGGCCTGCGGCTTGTTGGCGGACGTGACAATATTGGACAAGTCGCAAGATCGACTACGAGAACTGAGTAAGGGGTTTGCTGGCCGTGCACGGGTGTTGATGGCATCGACAGAGAATGTTGCGACCGCAGTACGCGCAGCAGATCTAGTTGTGGGTGCGGTTCTGGTTCCTGGCGCTGCAGCTCCTCGTTTGATCGACTATCGACTCCTGGCTGAGATGAATCCCGGTGCTGTGCTCGTCGATATCTCCATCGATCAAGGTGGTTGCTTTGAATCCAGTAAGCCAACCACGCATGCAAACCCGACCTATGTCGAAGAAGGCATCGTTCACTACTGCGTCACTAATATGCCTGGCGGTGTAGCTCGTACGTCAACGGAAGCGCTAAACAACGCTACCCTTCCCTACGTGAAGAAACTGGCAGCGATGGGTTTAGATAAAGCGTTCCAAGCTGACTCGGGCTTCGAAAAAGGCTTGAACGTGCACGCTGGCCACCTACGCCATAGGGCGGTTGCAGAGTCCCTAGGCTTGCGACTGGCCGCGTAAGTTCCAGAAGAGTTTCCCCTGATCAACCGAGAACGCCATAGTGGAGTTCTCGGTTTTTTTTGCCTGCTAATTTCCTTCGTGTACCTCTCGCGAGCTTGTTTTACAATCGCGACCCTAATTTAGGCGAAACACAACATCTGGGGGATAAGAAAACGCCATGAAAACAGCAATCACAGAACTCTTTGGCATCGAACATCCAATCATTCAGGGCGGCATGCACTACGTTGGCTTCGCGGAACTGGCCGCAGCTGTGTCCAATGCGGGTGGCCTTGGCACCATCACCGGGCTGACGCAAAAAACGCCGGCAGATCTTGCGAACGAAATCGCCAAGTGCAACGACCTGACCGACAAGCCCTTTGCGGTCAATCTCACATTTTTGCCGATTGTGAATACGCCCGATTACCCAGGTTATGTGAATGCGATTATTGAGGGCGGGGTAAAAGTTGTCGAAACCGCTGGTCGCAACCCGGTGCAAGTGCTGCCTTTTCTAAAGGATGCAGGCATTAAGGTGATCCATAAGTGCACTTCCGTGCGCCATTCCTTGAAGGCGCAAGAAATAGGTTGCGACGCTGTATCGGTCGATGGGTTTGAGTGTGGCGGGCACCCCGGTGAGGATGACATTCCTAATATGATACTGCTGCCGCGCGCCGCCGATGAATTAGAAATTCCCTTTGTCTCCTCTGGCGGAATGGCTGATGGTCGCTCGCTGGTTGCTTCCCTGGCGATGGGTGCGCAAGGCATGAATATGGGCACGCGTTTCATCGCGACAAAAGAGGCTCCGGTTCACGACAACGTTAAAAAAGCGATTGTGGAGGCGTCGGAGCTGGATACGCGTTTGGTTATGCGACCCCTGCGAAACACAGAGCGGGTTCTCAAAAACGAGGCGGTCGAACGCATCTTGGCGACGGAGAAGGAGAAAGGTGCCGACTTACAGTTCGACGATATTATCGATGACGTGGCCGGCGTTTATCCGCGGATTATGAAAGAGGGCGAGATGGAGATCGGTGCCTGGTCTTGTGGCATGGTCGCCGGACTGATCAACGATGTGCCTACCTGCTCAGAGCTTATCAATCGAATCATGGCCGAGGCGGAAGAAATCATCCAGCAACGGATGGGTGGGATGCTGCAGGCATCGGCGGCGTAGTTCGGTTGAGATTTGCCCTAAGATCGCTCCTAGGAGCGGTTTTCTGCTACTCGACCCCCGCAATAACTCGCTGCTATCTACACAAGAATGAAGTTGTCCTCATACTGCTGGCGCCACTCAACGTTGGTGGCGTCAGCTTGTCGAGTAAGACCAGAAGCGTTTGCTCCCATAGCTGGGTCAAACGTGCCAAGTTCTTCGCCCAGATACGAGGCTAGACTGTTCAGCGTACTGTGGGTGTTCTCTACCAGATCTTCGTAGAACACCGTGTGGAAAGAGAATGAATTGACCTCGAGAAAACGTTCCCAAAGGAACTCCTGGTAGAGGATGCTGCCTATATTGGTCTCGAGAGCCTGCGAGTCATATACTGGACTTGCTTTCTGATTTTCGAGGCTTGTCCAACTACCCGTTTGTTCAGCGATAACACCCGAAATGGCTTGTCCTAACCTGTCGCGCCTCTTGACGACGATAAACTTTAGCTCGCCAAAGTAATGCGCCATGAATCCGCTTTTGAAATGTGGAATCGCCTGGTTGAAATGTGCCTTCAAGCCAAACACACCGTTAGCCGTTGTTCGGCAGCGCGTGACGGCATCGAAGTAGCTTTCCAGCGTCACCTGCGCGTCGCCAGGCAGCAACCGGTCGATCATAACCTGCCCATGTTGCGAAAGGTGAAGGTATTCATGGGGCATCCCCAGCGTACCTGTTCTTGCAGCAAGTCCACAAAGCAGCGTGCTACCACAGCGCGGGGTCGAGCAGATCAAATACTTGGTTTTGGGTCGGTCGTTATAGGCGGGAAGGTCGAATTCTGCGCCACTCAAGAACGTTGTCGTCATAGATGATGTGGGAGTTTATGCTTGTCGATAGCTGGTCACTAGGCTACACGATGGAGCTAGAAATTTGTCGATTAATCGCTTTTCGACATCCACGATCTGCCAGGAATACCGACCTGCGCCTACACTCTAGGAATAGACCGGAGAGAAGATTGAGGTAGGCAAACTCGCAAAAAGCATTGTTCTCACTGCCCTAATGGAATCTGACGACATGGCGAGAATAACGATCACTCCCACGTATTGCCCGCCAATTACACGAAGGCTTTTTTCCAAAATCGCTTCGCTGCTCTGAGTGAGCTGGCCAGCATTAGAACGGATAGCCTCTAAATCTGCGTATAGGCCAAATTCAGCGGCTTGTCAGATCGACCCAAGGCAGCCATCCCGTTAGCGGGCGAGCATGTCGTAGGGTTGTTGGCCCCTTGCCTGCATGCCGTCGATGAATCTCGTAAATTCAGGATCAAAAGCACCGCGGCCGATTTTCCAGAACGCGCGGCCACCCTCTGAACACAGTATTGCGGCAATGTCGTTCGCAACAACGTGCCACTGGTTGATTGCGAGTTGTCCGTCTTCGTGAAGCTGATGCATCACGAGCCAAGCGTTGCAGTATTGGCCCATAAGCATCCACAGCTGCATAGTCTCGTCGGCGTCCAGCGCTTCTGGATTTTCCAAGCCGCGGCGCCACACCGACGCAAGCTGTTTGTCTTGAGCGATCGTCATGTTGATATCGCTTGTTGCTTCTACGAAGGCATACCGAGCCTCTGCCTGCCCCTGAGCTATTCCTTGCCGCACTTGGACCGCGAGGTACACGAGTGAAATCACGACCGTCACTGTGCCTAAAATCTCCGCCAGCGAAGCATACTGCTCAATTGTCATTGAATTACCCCGATCGGCTATGGCTGAGTTTGTAGTGCTTCCATTGGTTTACGCCCAACATCGGAGACTCGAATTTCCGCTGCTGGCCGATAACGGCGGTAGTCAAACATGGATCTGAAAACCTCCTACGAGTGAATCTTGACCAAGAGTGACACTATCTCAAATTCGGGTCTAAGCTATTACACCTAGTAATGTGAATACAAAATCATTCTAGGTTTCGCTTTAAGTTCGCCCCGCGGGTCGATTCTTTCAGATTCTGAGGCGCGCCTACCAATGCTGCTCTCGCAGACGGGCTTTGACCGGCTGCTTTTTATACTTCCCCATCAATTCGATGGTGGTATACGTTTTCGGCAAGTGCATTGAATCGGCTCCAAAAAGAGGGCGGCGTTCGACGCTCCATCACGGCCAAGTAAATATCAAGATGAGCGTGCCAACCTGCGCAAACACCAGTGAGCATGTCTTCGTTACTCAACTTTCGGTGGGTGAGCGTTAGTGTTGTTTGCGTCGATCCGCCGGCTAGCTCAAAGCTGACTTCAGAACGGGTACCATCATGTTCCACCCATAGCAGTACCAATCGCTGTGGTGCATCGATTTCTTTGATCGAACCCTCGTGGATAACTTCGCCCGTCTCCTCCGTGTAGCGTGCTGGTGGAAGGTCGTCGCTATCACTCAGCGCTGGGTTATCGAAAACCATTGGCGCTCTGCCACCGGCTTTGAGCTCCCAGTCGCCTCCACACAGCCACTTACTTCGCTTATCACCATCGACTAGGTAAGCCCATACCTGCTCAGGACTTGCCTGAAATACTCTGACAAAACGAACTGTTTGCTCATCGAGTCTTTGCGCTTTGTCCATAGCTACCGTCACTCCTAACAACACTTATTTTTTCGACTCATCGCTCTCCAGCAAGCTTTCTAGCTTGCCCAAGCGGCGATTCCAAAGGGCTTTTGTTTGATCGATCCAATCTGTTGCGTCCTGTAAACCCTCTGGCCTGTAATGCAGAAAATGAGTTCTACCGGACTTTCTTCTGCCCACTAGCCCCGCCGACTCCAAAACTCGAACATGCTTTGAGACCCCAGCGAAAGACATGGAGTGGAACTCGACGATGTCGCTGACCCGGTGCTCAGACCCATCTAAAAGCTGTTCGATGATCGCCCGGCGGGTCGGGTCGGCAAGAGCTCCAAGCGCTGAGTCGATTGTTTTCATGGGGGCTATCTATATTTAACCATATGGTTAAATATAGATTCGTCAATTAGGAACGTCAACCCGCGCTTGCCCTTAACTAAAAGCAACGCCTTTCTTCTTAGCTGAACTCAAGTGCTACGGGTGTGCCGCAAGAGCCGCCGCTGGTGTGTTGCCGTGGTAAGCTTTTGAGCTTGGTGGCATAGCCCGCACTTGGGCTTCAATGAGTAACTTAGCCCTTATCCGCTCTAATTTCGGTCCCTCAAGTTTTGGTAGCAAAAGCGTATACAGGTATTGGTCGAGAGCGTTCTATTGCAGAGGTTTTTGAACGTACGAGTGGCCGCGCACGTACAGTTGGTAACAAGCTCACTAAGGGATGCGCTTTATCGCTACTTTGCGCAAACTTTGTTTTCGTTTCCGCGTGGGCACAAGACGAGCGCCTAGTACCTGTCAGGGTGCTTGAGGCAAAGCTCAGTCCAGTGAAAGAACGCTTGCGTTTATCGGGCACGGTGACTGCCGCGTCCGACTCAGCGCTTTCACCAGCCACCAGCGGTCTGGTTGCTGAGATATTGGTCGATGCGGGTGATCGGGTCGACGCCCAGGCTGCTTTGCTCAAACTCGATGATGAACTTGCTCGCTATCAGCTCGCCAGCGACGAAGCCGCCGCCGCGCGCGCTCGCCAAGCCCTCGCAGATGCGCGACGTCGCTTCGCTGAGGCTGAGGAGTTGGTGCCAAAGCAAACGATCGCTGAAACCGCCGTTCGAGACCTCGAATCGGAGGTGCTCGAAGACGAAGCGGAGCTTAAACGCGCAGAAGCGGTTGTGGGCCTTCGAGCCGCCGTTCTAGAACGCCACACATTACGCGCTCCGTTTGCGGGGGTGGTTAGTGGACGTTCGGTGGATCCCGGCGAATGGGTCACTCCCGGCGACACGGTGTTAGATCTTGTGTCTTTGCAACGATTGTTTATCGATTTCCAGGTGTCTGAAGCCTACCAAGGCCGCATCGAAGTAGGCTCGGACGCGCAGATTTACTTTGCGGGGAACGATACGGTGATGTACGACGCCCGCGTAGCGGTTGCCGTTCCGGTGAGCGACCCCAATGCGCGAACCTTTCTTTTGCGTCTTGTACTCAAACAGGACTCTTCGGCGGTCCCAGCCGCACCCGGCACTTCGGCTATTGGCGTGCTCGCTCTCGACGCGGGTCGCTCCGCAGTGACTGTTCCCCGGGATGCGGTGTTGCGATTTTCCGATGGTCGAAGTCTGGTTTGGATTATCGAGTCAAACAATGGCTCGGAGCGCGCTATTGAGCGATTTGTAGCGACCGGTGTTAATTTCAACGGACTCGTAGAGATACGATCCGGTGTTCGAGCCGGTGATCGGATTGTCGTCGAGGGAAACGAAGCGCTACGTAACGGCCAAGCAGTCCGTGTTTTAAATGACTAGTCATCTGCCTGCGCTACTAGGGTCAGTTGATTCAGGTGAGCGCGGTAGTATGAGGTCGCCGGGCGCTGCCTTTGAGCCTGATCTGGCCGTGGGGGAATAGCAGGAGTGTTTCAACGCATTATCGAAAACGGGATTCTGACGACCGTGGTCACCTTGATCATCTGCATCGTCGGGATCGTTGCCGCCTTGCGAATCCCAGTGCAGATGATTCCAGATCTTGATACGCGTGTTATTAGCGTCCGAACGAACTGGCCCGGTGCTACTCCACAAGATGTGGAGCAGGAGATTCTGATTGAGCAGGAAGACTACCTTCGTAACCTCCCCAATCTGGTTCGAATTATTGCGAGTGCTACAACCGGTCGAGCAGAAATCGAACTAGAGTTTCCCCAGGGCACGGACATTACTGAAATGATGATTCGGGTCAGCAATGCGCTGAGCCAGGTGCCATCTTATCCAGAAGACGTTGACGAGCCGCAAATCTTGGCGAGTTCTTTTTCCTCCAACGCGTTTATGTTTTTTTCCGTGCGACCGCTGGCAGGCAACCCTCGCGCAATCGATATGGATCTCTCACTGGACTATCTTCGCGATACGGTGCGACCGCGAATGGCTGCGGTACCCGGGGTGTCCGACATAGCGATTTGGGGCGGCTCGCCACGCCAGATCCAAATCAGCGTCGATCCATCCCAACTCGCTCAGCGGGGTATTTCCTTGAGCGAACTAAGAAGCGCTGTCCGAACCCGCAACCGAGATCGATCTGGGGGCGACGTCGAGTCGGGCAAGCGCCAGTACTTGCTCCGAACCGTCGGCCGTTTCGCCGATATCGAAGAGCTAGAGGAGCTGATCCTAGCTCGGCGGAATGACCAAATTATTCGCTTGGGTGACGTTGCTGAGGTCACTCTCGACCATTTTGAGTCTCGCTCGACCTCCCTTTACAACGGTGGCCCGCACATCATGATGGCCGTGCGCAGGGAGGCCGGTTCCAATGTGCTGGACATCAAAGCGGCGATGCTGAGGACCATTCGAGAGCTGAATCAAACGGAGCTTGGGCCCGAAGGCCTGCAAATGAGCCTGATGTCCGATGACGTTCGCTATGTGAGCGAGTCGATCGCAAACGTATGGCAAAACCTGATGCTCGGGGCTGTTCTTGCTGTCGTTGTCTTGTTTCTGTTTCTTCGATCTCTTCAGGCTACGCTAATCGGCGCTCTGGGTATTCCCGTCTGTATTGTGGTTGCGTTCTTGGGGCTGTTGCTAGCAGGTCGAACGATCAATGTGATCTCCCTTGCGGGTATCGCCTTCGCGCTGGGAATGACCCTCGATAACTGTATCGTCGTGCTCGAGAATATTGAGTTAGCACGACGTCGCGGCGGTTCGGCGCTGCTCGCCGCACGCAATGGAGTAAAAGAGGTCTGGCCAGCGGTGTTCGCCTCGACTATGACGACGGTCTTGGTGTTCTTGCCCGTATCCTTCGTTGAGCAAGAAGCAGGGCAGCTTTATTCCGATATTGCGATTGCCGTATCGTCGGCAATCCTGGCTTCGATGGCCTACGCGGTTACGCTGCTCCCGACCGCTGCGGCGCGAATGCGGACCACGCCTTCAAGCTACGACTTCACCAATAGCGGCCTCGCCCGGGCGGCTCTTAAAACCGCTCAGCTATGTATCGGCTCTGCGAGGCGCCGTTGGATGACCATGGTCGGTGCTGTGCTGACCAGCGCGCTGATTATCATATTCCTAACTCCTGCGGCTGAGTATTTGCCAGAGGGCGAAGAGCCGAAAGTGTTCGCTCGAATGAGCGCACCCCCAGGCTACAACCTCGCGACAATGAATGGGGTCGCCGATGAATTGGCGGACCGGCTTCGCACGGAAGTGGACGCCTCCGACGACCGCTTTCGCCGTAAGGAGACGCCGATACCGCCGATAAAATACTTCACCATGTTTGTTGATGCCGGGGGTTTGCGGGTAATCTCCGAGCCGGTTGCGGCCGGCAACATAGAAGCGCTGATGGATGGGTTGACGAGCGTCTTTCGCGAGTATCCGGGTATGCGAGCCTTCGCTGCTAGAGGGTCTATTATCTCCAGCAACGACGGTGGTTCGCGCAGCATCAACTTAGATATCTCTGGCAACGATTTGGCAACCATCTATCGGGTGGCGCAAGTGGCGGAGCAACGGGCTGCGGAGCTTTTTGAAAATCCTCGTATTCAAAGTCAGCCCTCTGCCTTGAGCCTGGCGCAACCCTTGATTCAACTCAAACCTAACTGGGAGCAAGCTGCCGCGCTCGGTATCTCCGCCGACGATCTCGGCTTTTCCATTGCCGCGCTCACGGACGGTGCCTATGTGGACGAGTTTTTTCTCGGCGACGACAAGATCGACATTTACCTGTTCAGTGCCAACGGCAGGAAGCTAGTACTTGAGCGGCTGGAGCAAGTTCCGATCTACACCCCAACGGGCGCGCTAGTATCGCTCGGTAGCCTGGTTAGCCTAAACGAGACCGTCGATACGAGTGCTATTCGAAGAGTAGGAGGGCGCAGGACGGTAACACTCAACATCGTGCCGCCTCGATCAGTCCCGCTCGAGACCGGTGTCGCGATGGTTCGTGAAGATCTCGTCGGTTACCTCCGCGATAGCGGTCAACTCCCCCAATCGGTGGCCTTATCGATTACCGGTGCTGCAGATCAACTGGATGCTACGCGCGAGGCGCTCGCCGGCAACTACCTGGTCGCGCTGCTCATCATCTATCTGCTTATGGTGGCGATTTTTAACCACTGGGGGTATCCGTTGTTGATCTTGACGACGATCCCAGTCGGCATCGCTGGAGGGTTGGTGGGTCTTCAGCTTCTGAATCTTGTTGGTTCGACCCTTCCCTTCGTCGGTATGTCGGCGATTACCCAACCCTTCGATATGATTTCTATGCTTGGTTTTCTTATTTTGATGGGCACGGTGGTCAACAATCCGATACTGGTCGTTCACCGCGCACTGCAAAACTCTGGTGCGGGAGAATCACCTCAGCAAGCGGTTGAAGAGGCTTTGCGAACGCGCCTTCGCCCAATCGCTATGAGTACCTTAACCACGCTGTTTGGCCTTGCACCCCTGGTTCTCATTCCCGGGGCTGGAACGGAGCTTTACAGAGGGGTCGGCGTGATCGTGATGTTCGGGATCCTGGGCGCGATGATGGTTACCTTAACCATGCTCCCTGCACTGACCATTACCGTGCTCGAGTATCGGGACCGCTATCTGGTGAAGAAAGACTCCGTAGCAAATATTGGGCGATCTGCTTGAGATCGCTCTTAAAGCTGCGATTCTCTACGGCTTTCTCGCGCCTTTCACCAACTCGACCAAGCGCGGTCTCAGCTCCTCCGCTTTCGTGAGCTTACTTTCGTAGGTGTAGCGTTCGTGCTGGTCGCCCAGCGCGAGATCGAGTCCTTCCGGATCCAGCCCGGTCAGTCGCCACGCCCCGGCACCCGCTTTACACAGTACCTCGCCATACAGCGCATTGGCATCGCTGTGATCGTCGTTCATGTGTTCTACCGCACCGCCTTCCATCGCGTTCCAGGCGTCCCAGTCTTCGCATTCGAGAGAAAGATCATCTGCGCTAAGAGCGTAGGCTTTGCCAAAGCCGCCATTTAGTGAGGCCGTTTCGATACATAGGCGCCAAATTGAAAAGTCGGCGAAGTCGATGTAAATACTCGCCTTCGGATGACGAGCCAAATAGCGTCGCCGCGCTCGGTCATGGTCGTCCTTTGCGAGTCGCTGCACTTGACCCTGCAGCGTGATGCGCCCGTGCGCAAGCGGATCGCCTTTGCCCGGTTCTCCTACAAGAAGAGAAGCGCGTGCATTCGCCGCCATGTCTGCGTCTCTGCCAGACAAGGAAGAAACTGGAAAGATTGGCATACCGTCCGTATCCGTTGCCAAGCCCACTCGGCTAACCACGGGGTGACCGTCACTTTTATCAATTAAGGCTAGAGAACCGAAGCGAGCAGTCCTGATCATATGCTTTGCGGATCTACGTACGTCATCATCGACTTCTCGTAGTACGGATTTCTCCTTCTCGGTCATAGCTGTGTTCCTAAACTCTTATTCATAACGCGCTCTCGATCATCATTTCTACCAGCGCCGCTGCCGCCCAGGTAAGTGGTGGTAGTACGATATAAAACAAAATTCGTTTCACTCCATTTACATCGAACGGCCACCCCGGTGCTTGCGCTACGCGCTCTCGCATATCCAAGAGTAGATCGATTTCCTGAAGTTCCTTGGCATCGGCCGCAGCGACCTTGTCGAGCGGTAGTCGCGCGAGTCGTCCATCGAGGTCTTGGAGTGCTCCTTCCCGGGTCTCGCGGATACGCAGCCGTATGCCTCGAAGGGGAAGAGCAATCAAACCCACGAGGGCGAAAATACTGAGCCCCATGGCAAAGCCGATGGGCGCAAAGGCGCGCGATACGGCCCCGAGAAACAACAAGCCGTAAGCACTTATAAGCCCAATCACCGTGAGTCCAGGACGTAGCGCCGCAGATCCGAAGGCGGCATGGCGTGACGGTCTGAGCAGATCGGGATTCGCGATACGACCCAGCTTTGAGAACAAACGGGCGTTTTCAATAAGTTGTGGGAGTGCCATCAACATACCTATCCAGAGAAGAACAGTGGCGACACTCGTGCTGATTGCCAGTGGTGTAGGCGAGTTGTAGTTACCCAAAAAATAAGAGTGAACTAATCCAGCCACCAACGCGATGGCGACTTGCGCTAGTTGACGGAACTGGCTTGTTGTGGAAATTTTTCTTGAGAGCTTTTCAAGCTCATTTTCTGAAAGCGGCAGCACCCCTTTCAGCGAGTATAGGTCTTCTACAGCACCGTATATAAGAGAGCGGAAGAATCCCGTCAGCATGCCCAGGCTGGTGGCGAAGAATAGTATGGAGCCAAGCTCCCCCAGTACATTTGCGTTTTGGACGTCTGCTAGCAGGAAAGAGCCGCCAACGAAGATCGTAATAAGAGCGGCCGTGCCCAGACCAAAGCTAAGCGAGCTAATACCGAGCGAATGCTGTAAACGTAAAAGAAATATTTGAGGGTCTTCAGCTCCTCGTTCGAGCTTAGCGCGCAGCTGCGCCAACAGCTCAGCGCTTGTCTCTTGCTTCGCGACGGACGCTCCGCTTTCAGCCGCCACACATGCAGCGGCATCGTTTTGCTTTTGCAACAGCTGAGAATTTGAGCCTGCCATAAGATTGGTCGAGAGGTTGTCTTGTCGCTACGCTAGCACGATATCATCGGCGATAAACATAACTAATAGAGCGCAAGCTACATGTCTACTGTTCTTTACGAGACGAGTGATCGAATCGCAACGATAACGCTAAACCGCCCGGAACGGCTTAACGCTATCGACGAGCGGCTGCCCAGTGATTTGAGGGCTGCAGTAGAAAAAGCCGACGCAGACCCGACGGTGCATGTGATCGTTCTTTGCGGAGCGGGGAAGGGCTTTTGTGGAGGTTATGACCTCGTCGCCTTTGCGGAAACACCTGGAGAAATGCACGGAAATCAGGAGATGCCCTGGGACCCGACTCTGGACTTTAAGATGATGGGCAAAAACACGGAAGACTTCATGTCCTTATGGCGTGCGAGTAAGCCAACGATTGCGAAGGTGCACGGTGCCGCTGCTGCGGGTGGAAGTGATATTGCCCTGTGTTGCGACATGGTTGTGATGGCAGATTCGGCGCGTATCGGTTACCCGCCAGCGCGAGTATGGGGGGTACCGACGCCAATGATGTGGGTTTACCGCCTGGGTCTTGAGAACGCGAAGCGAATGCTGTTTACCGGTGATCTAATAACCGGTGTGGAGGCCGCAGCGATGGGGCTTGTGCAGCAGTCCGTGCCGGAGTCGGAACTGGATGCCGCGGTGCAAACCCTGTGCGATCGAATCAAAGGTGTTCCCCTCAACCAGTTGATGATGAACAAGCTGGTGGTTAATCAGGCCTATGAAGCCATGGGTTTGGCCAATACGCAGCGATTTGCGACGTTCTTCGATGGTGTCGCTCGCCACTCGCCCGAGGGATTGTGGTTTCGTGAGCGCGCCGGCGACGTTGGTTTTAAGCAGGCCGTGCAGGAACGTGACTCCGGTGCCCCTATCGCTCCGGCAGCAAGCAAACAGCTTGGTCCCTATCCGCCGCCTACGGAAAAATAGCTCTCTAGCGTGGGTAAGTACCTTTCCATCTACGCGCTGAGCCGTTGCTGATACTGGGCAAGAACGGGTTTAGACATGGGCCTATTGTAGGAACCGATCTGTCGGAGAAGTTAGTCAGTGCTAATCAATAAGCTCTTCTGCCAACATTTCCTGGTATTGGCCCTGTTCCCAGGCTTCGCGCAGCGCAAATTTCTGAATTTTTCCTGAGCCGGTTAAGGGGTATTCACTCACCTCGAACCAAAAGCGAGGTGTCTTTTGAGGAGATAGGGACTCTCTGGTGTAGGCGAAGAGTTCATTGCGATTGAGCGTTTGCTGTGGTGCGGCACGCAGAAAGGCGGCGACCTGCTCGCCAAAGCGATCGTCGGGCAGGCCAACAACAGCGACTTCTGCAACGGTTGGGTGCTGAAAGAGGCACTCCTCGATTTCTCTTGGATAAATGTTCTCTCCGCCGCGGATGATCATATCCTTTAGGCGGCCTTCTATCCGGCAGTAGCCTCGTTCGTCCATGGAGCACAAATCACCGGTATGAAGCCAGCCTTCCTCATCAATCGTGCTGGCCGTTGCTTCCGGGTTGTCATAGTAGGAGTGCATGACATGGTAGCCGCGGGTACACAGTTCACCCTTTTCACCGATGGGCAGGATTTCTCCGGAAGTTGGATCGACAATTTTGATTTCGACATTCGGCATCGCGGCGCCAAGGGTTTCTGCCTTGTCCACCAGCGAGTCGTCCGGCCTCGTCATGCACGCAACCGGAGAGCATTCGGTCTGCCCGAATACGATGACAAAGGGTGCATTGAGGGCGGCTTCCAACTTACGAACCAGTTCTGCCGGCACCGTCGAGCCTCCGGAGCATATGCATTCAACGCTACTGAGGTTCCGTTGGCTAAAGCTGGGGTGCTCAAGCATCGCGATCAGCATGGTCGGCACACCCATCATGGCCGCTGCTCGATACTCTTCCATCAACTCCAGCACTAGTCCCGGTTCAAACGCTTCGACGAGTACGAGTTTTGATCGGTTGAACAGGGCGCTCAGTACGCCGAGGACGCACCCGCCGGTGTGAAACAAGGGCATGATGCCCACGTAGGTAGATCCTAAGCTCGGTTTCATGGTGCTCATCGTATGGGCGCCGTTGTTCACTAAACCGCGATGATGAAGAAGGGCTCCTTTGGGAAATCCGGTTGTTCCGGAGGTGTATTGGATCATGCAGGCTTGATCAGCCGTAACCGCAGGAAGCTGTCGCTCCCTAGCCTCGCTGAGAAAATTTTCCCAGTCGCTCAGCAAAATTATCTCTTTGAGGTCTGGGCACTGGTCGCGCACCGCCATAAGATGAGTTTGCATCGGATTTCCGCGAAACTCTGGAAGAAGAAAAATACCCGCCGCTTTTGATTGCCTTAAAACGTAGGCCAATTCATGCGGCTGGTAAGACGGATTGACGGTGACGAGAACGACACCCGCGAGACCGCATGCATACTCCAGGATTACCCACTCGGGCACGTTCGGCGCCCACACCGCTACTCTATCGCCCGGCTCGAATCGTTCAAGCAGTGATCGCGCAGCGGTTTCCGCCTCGGTGAGCAATTCGCTATAGGTCCATTGGCGACGTAAGGCAGGATCGGGACTGCCTGCTACGAGAGCAATTTGATCCGGTGCTTCAGTGGCCGCTTCTCGCAGTGCAGCGCCAATGGTGAGTTCTCGCACAGGAGGCTCGCTCGGACCAATAGCGAAGGACGCCTCAAGAGGCGTCGTTACGGCGTTAGCTACTGACACTGTTCCTTCCTTGCCCCAACCGCGGGAGCTGTTATTAGCATTATTCTGTAGGTCTAAAGTTCAGGGATATAACCGAATTGAGTGTAGCTTAGTACAGCCGGCCGAGAATTCCCGTTTGTCTATCGACAGATTCCGAACAAAGGGAACCTAGCAGCCGTTCTGTTGCGTAAACAAGTTAGATCCATCGGACGGGTCTGCCAACCAACTCTTGAGGACACTCTGATGAAAATTTTCGGACAAATTAGCAGCACGCTAGCGTTTTTGCTCAGCGCCTTTTTCGCGCTTAGCACACATGCGGCGCATCATGAATCTGGCCATGGAGACATGATGGCCAAGAAACAGAACATAGTCGAAGTCGCAGCCGGTGACGCGAATTTCAGCACGCTAGTAGCCGCTGTACAGGCTGCCGGGCTCGTCGAAGTGCTTTCCGGTGATGGCCCCTTCACGGTCTTTGCCCCAACCAACGACGCCTTCGCAAAATTGCCCGCGGGCACGGTGGAAGACCTCTTGAAGCCGGAAAACAAAAGCCAGCTCGTTGCAATCCTTAAGTACCACGTCGTGCCCGGCAAGGTCATGGCAGCCGACGTCGTAAACCTCAGCAGTGCAACCACCGTAGAGGGGTCCGATGTAGCCATTGCTGCTTCCGACGCCGGTGTGACTGTTGACGCCGCAAACGTGGTTGCGACTGACGTTGCTGCCAGCAATGGCGTAATTCACGTAATCGATTCGGTGATCCTACCGGCCAGCTAAGCAAGTATTTTTAGGGCAAGCTCGGCGCGAGCGCGTCATTAGACCGCTCGCGCCGTTTCGAAGAAGTTAGGCTAAAAAGCCTAAGGGTCTTCCATTGGTGACCGGAGAGTAGAAACGGTTCACGTTGGGTAGTACCTGACGTAAATCGCCTCCGCTTACACCGAACCACAGTGCCAACTCCCCAAAGTATTCATCGACTGACGTCGTTGGGGCATAAATTCCTCTTCCTACATCGAGCGGGTTACCCGGATGGATATCCGGATAGTCGCCATAGATCTGCCCCCCATTTACGGCGCCCCCCATAATGATGTGATGGCCACCCCAGCCGTGGTCTGATCCCCTGCCGTTGGACGTCAGCGTTCGGCCGAAATCAGAAACAGTGAACGTCGTAACCTGTTCGGCAATGCCCAAGCCGTCCATTGCCGCCTGGAATTCAACTAGGCCCGCATCGATCGCTGGGAGCATCATTGCCTGATTATCGATCACGTCATCGTGGTGATCCCAGCCACCAACAGTGACAAAAAAAGTCTGTCTAGTTGCGCCTAGGGCGCTTCGCGCGTTGATCACGCGAGCGATCTGTCGCATTACGGAAGAAAAGGGTGAAGCGCTGAAAACGAATGGGAAATCGCCGGCGCTTTCTAGCGCATCAACAAACACTACCTGCGACTCGATCGCTTGACTGAGCCGACCCGCAAACTCCTTACGAAACAGCTGCTGCTGCTGCGTGGCGAGTAAGCCATCGATCGCCATCCGGGTAAATTCACCCCGTTGGCTTGGGTCGTCGTATCCCTCTAGTGCGGGGGCGCCGTTCCCTACCGGGGAGATGGAGTAGGGAGACGTGAGATTGCCTGCCTGGAAGACGTTGTTCCCCGCCAGAGAGATGTTCATCGAAATTCCATTCGCCGGATTGCCGCCTTCGAGCAAGTCCGCTAAGCGGCCGCCCCATCCCTGGGCGATACGCTCATCAGACACGGCGGTCTGCCACTGCTGTATCTGGTCCGAATGGGAGAACAAACCCAATGGGGTCATCACCGACTCGGACTGCAGGGCCGCCGGGTCCATTGGCTCCAGCATGGTACCAACGCCACTTAGCAGTGCCGCGCGCCCGCTGTCGAATAGGCTTCTCAGGCCAGGCATACCGGGATGGACCGCGAAGGAGCGTCCCGATGCATCTGTGTTACCGAGGCTGAGCAAGCTATCGCGAGGCAAGGCAAGATCGCTGCGAATTGCCGCGTAATTGTTGTAAGTTTCCAAGTCGTTAGGAACGAGCATGTTGTATGAGTCGTTGCCTCCCGCCAGCAGAATACATACCAAAGCCTTGTAGTCCTGCCCTGGCTGCGCCGCCGCTTGTCTAGCGAGGCCGAGTTGGAGCAAGCTGGACCCTAAGGTCGAGCTGGCGACACCTAGCTGGCAGCAATGACTCAGAAATTGTCTTCTAGCGATCATTTTTACATCTCCACCGCATAATCCGGGGATATCAATACAAGGTATGCGGCAATCCGAACGCGCAACTCGTCGTCCTCAATCAGCGTGAGTAGCGTGCGAATAGAATCGCGCGTTTGTACGCTCAAGGTTCCGTAGGTGAACACCGTATCCAGCCGGTCAAGGAGGGCGTCAATATCTCCCGCCAGTGGTAGAAAGTCGCTCAATGTCAAAGTAGCCACGGCAAACGGGGGCTCCTGTATATCGTTTACGAAATCCCCGATGACAGCTAGCTGCATCAGATTCGAAATTTCCACCACGCTATTGCTATTGGTGATTTGAAACTCGGGGGCCACTAGTCCGGCCTCTGCTATCTCCCCTATAGGCGTGTGATCGGGAAGATAGAAATTGAAGACACTTGGAGCGGAGAGCGGATGCTGTTGGATGCGGTCTTGGACAATGTTGCCAACGTTCGCGTAGAAGCCATCTGGTGATTGCACGTTAAGCTGTCGCAGCATGGCCGTATAGCGGAGTAGCGGCTCACGCAGTTTGCCAAAGTTGCGCGCTTCTGACGGAGTCGCTCGTGCCTCCGGGTCCAAGAGGATTGCCCGCAAAACGGACCGCATGTCACCTCTGACTCCATCGCCGTTGTCAATGAAAGCATCGCTCACCCGGCTGATGTAATCAGGGCTTGGATTGCTCGAGACCAAGCGCTGAATCAATCGGCGGCCAATAAACGGAGGCGTGTTCGGGTGATTGAAGAGATTGTCGACCGCTGCTTCGATATCGGTGAGTCCGTCCTGGCCCGCTGGAACCAACACGCCATTAAGCAAACTCTTTTCTGCGCTCTCATGGAACTCATTGAACATGCGCATCGGTTCTTGAAAGTTCGCTCGCCGCGACCCGAAGCGATTGTTGTCTCCGCCAAAGCCAAGACCGGTGAAAATTTTGGCGAACTCGCCGATGTCCTGATTGTCGTAGCTTGCGATGGGCCGTCCCGTATCATCAACGCGTTCGCTGCCGTCTCGATTGAGTTCGAACAGGCCGATTGAAAACAACTGCATAACTTCTCTGGCGTAATTCTCGTCGGGAAAGGTGCCTGCATCTGGGTCGCCCTTGGCATTGTTTAGATGACTCAGATAAAGCCCCATAGACGGATGTAGAGTTACATCAAGCAGCAGGTCTCGATAGTTGCCGAAGGCATTGCGGAGCAACATGTCGTAGTAGTTGCTTGTTGCATAAGTTGATAAAAACAGTGCGTTGACCGAATCAGAAATAACGAAGATTTGGCTTAGCGCGTAGGCGACCCGCTGTCGTAACTGATCTTCCGCATTCACCGTCGTCTGCCACCAAGCGGCGCGGCCATACAGCCCTTGGAAGTTATTAATATTGTTGCGCTCGATTAGCTCATCAAAAGCGCCAGCTTGCTCCAGTGTTACCAGCTCATCCACCACCGAGTCGTGTGATGACAGAGGCAGAGTGAATTGGGACTCGATCCATGCCTCTTCACCCATTTGGTTGATCTGTTGGATCGTGTTCCAGTCGGACCCGAAACTCGCGCGCGACGCCAAGCGAGAAGCGGCGTCGATACCCGTGAGTGGTCCTAGTTCGTCCTCATCGTCGGCGGGTGGATCTTCGTCACCGGGATTTCCACTGTCATCCGGGGGCGGCGTTCCGTCGCCGCCGGGACTGCTCGGTGGTGGTGATTGGCCTCCGCCGTCGCTGACTGGTGGTACGGGACTTTGACTTGGTGCGCTGCCGCTACCGCCGCCACCACCGCAGGAAGCCAAAATAAGCGTGATCGCAGCCCATACGCACAGCGGGATCAAGCTATCGTGAAACCAAGTGAGTGCGCGGTCCGCGTTTGATGTTTGAGTACTCCGCATATCAGGCGTTACAGCAGGCTCGCTAAAGACAGATCGGCCAGCAATCCCAATCGTTTTACCCACTGTGCTAGTGTTTTCCTGCATGACCTTAATTACCGCACTAGTTACTGCAGCTTTTACCGCAATTTATGTCAGAGCCGCCGGCATGTGTCACACCAAAGGCACCTGAAATTTATTGTCTGAGGACTATACGGAATGAGGAGCGGGTTCCGTCGCTCGATCGGAGATCTTTTTTGGAGTCATTGTGAGCAAAAGTGAATCGACGCATCCAATCAAAGAAGGTATCTGTTTGATAAGCGGTAACCGTAACTACTCGTCCTGGTCCTTGAGGGCGTGGCTTAGTCTACGAAAGTCGGGAGTTGATCCGGAGATGATCGTCGTTCCTCTCGATACCGAAGAGTATGAGGAGCAGATCGGTACGCTGTCGCCGACGCGAAGGGTGCCTGTGCTCTGGCTCGATGGAAAGTGTGTCTGGGATTCACTGGCGATTGCCGAAACTTGCAACGAAGAGTTCGCGTTCGGCAGTCTCTGGCCGGCTGACAAAAATTTGAGGGCTTTCGGCCGTTCTATGGCGGCAGAGATGCACTCGGGCTTCTCTGCACTGAGAAACGCGCTGCCTATGAACTGTCGCGCGCTCAACCGAAAGGTCGCTGTCGATGCGAGCGTAGCGGCTGAGGTCGCGAGGGTGTGCGAACTGTGGCACCAGGCTAAGCAAGCTTCCAACTCTAAGCAGTGGTTGCTCGGCTCGCTGAGTATCGTTGATTGTATGTTCGCACCGGTCGTTATTCGTTTCAGAGCATACGACCTTGAATTGACAGAAGATGCCCGCGACTATGTCGCTTTCTGGTTAGAAGATGCTGATCTTCAAAACTGGATAGCGTTAGCAGAAGAAGAGTCTTGGACAATCGAGCATGAAGAGGTGGGAAGTTGAGCGGCGCCCTGCCCAGCATTCGATTTCTAAGCGCACATGCAAACGGACAGTGGCGACGATTAAAGAGAATTCTTCTGAGCAATTTATCGAAGCGCTCACTAGGCATAGAAGTCAGAGCAAAATAAAAGCGAAGCAGTAGAAAGAGGCACTCAAAATGCGTCCATTCTCAAAGAAGATGACCAATCGATTTCCCATAATCGCACCGCTGATGGTGCTGCTGTGTTTCTTGAATAGCGCCTCTGCGCAAATCTCCTATCTGAGTGACGAGGAATCGAATCCGAACACTCTAGGATGGATGACAGGCTTTCCTCCCCCGCCAGACAAGGTGGTCGGTACGGACATACTGGAGGTGATGAGTTTCCCCAAAATTCGCTGGGCGTTTTGTCATATGCGCGAAGGGCAGGGCAGCAAGCGCATCTTCCGTGGCATACAGGCGCCTGCCGTATTCCAGGAGGCCATCGACCCAAAAATCGATGAGGTTAGCTTCACGCCTTTGGGTAGCAGTGAGACCATGACCTGGAAAGAGTCGTTATCTGCAAACTATACCGACGGCATAGTCGTGCTGCATAAGGGTAGGCTCGTTTACGAATACTATAGCGGCTGCCTCACTCGCGAAGGTCGGCACAGCGCTATGTCTGTAACCAAGTCTTTTATTGGGATGCTGGCCGAGCTGCTGATCGCCGAGGGGACGCTAGACGACAGCGTACTGGTAACCCAGTACGTCCCTGAACTTGGAAGCAGTGCCTTTGGTAGCGCTACCGTGCGCCAGGTCATGGACATGACTACCGGTCTTAAATTTACCGAGGACTATGCTGATCCAAACTCCGACATCTGGGTCTATGCGGCGGCCGGCAGCCCAATACCAAAGCCCGCTGACTATAAAGGCCCCAGGAACTTCTATGAGTACCTGCAAACGGTAAAACCGGAAGGCGAACACGATGACGCCTTCACCTATAAGTCGATCAATACAGATACTTTGGCCTGGATTATCTCTCGTGCCGCCGATCGCAGCATGATCGACCTTATGTCGGAGCGTATCTGGAAGCCTCTGCGAAACGAGCAAGAAGCCGATATGATGATCGATAGCATCGGAACGCCGCTGGCGGCCGGGGGACTGAACCTTTCCCTTCGAGATGCAGCACGTTTTGGTCAGGCGATGCTAGGACGCGGTGTTATCGACGGCGAGCGCGTGTTTCCCGCATCTGCAGTCGACTCCGTGGCGATGGGCGGTGACCCGGCCAAATTTGCCAGTGCGGGCTACACAACCCTACCCGGTGGTAGCTATCGAAGTATGTGGTGGCACCTTCACAACGAGCATGGCGCCTACACGGCGCGCGGCATACACGGACAAGCGATCTACGTCGATCCGAAAGCCGATATGGTGATTGCCCGTTTCGCGACCTATCCGATCTCCTTTAACTCAAAGATCGACCCCACGTCGCTGCCTGCCTACCATGCGGTGGCAAAGTACTTGTTATCCTCTCAATCTGAGATGTCCGGCCCTTAAGTATTTCTGAATCAGCCCACCTAATGACTACCGTTGCCCAACTGCCCGCTACCGACTTCAGCCAGGTTCGCTACTCGCCGCTCACCGCTTCCCGTCTTGATGACGGTACGCAAGCGCTGCAACTGCGGTATCGACAGGAAGGCTACCTTTATTTTTCGGCCGCGCTGAGCGATAGCCTTATCTCACCCCTTCTTACCGCGATGTTGAACACCTTGTCGCCACACATCGTATGGTCTGAAAAAGTTGGTGCTCCGGTTTTGCGTGGAGAGCCTTTTTTCGAAAGCGATCCGCTTTGGGATGAGTTGTATCCGCGTATTCAATCGCTGGAAGCGCTGCATGGCTTGTTCCACAGTGAAGAGGTGCAGCGACTGATGCGGGTGGTGGCGGGGCACAACCCCTTCGTCTATCCGATGAAAATGGCACGGATCGCCGCTCCAAAAAAAATAGGTTTCGAAACCCCACCGCACCAAGACGCGCACAGCCACCATACGGGCCCGCGTATGTCGGGTGTGTGGGTCGGACTTCACGATGCGGAGAGTTCGATGGGGCGCTTGGCAATGCTGCCGGGTTCACACCGGCGGGGTGTACGACCGGTGTATGAAGCCCAGGGGGTGGGCGGTGTTCAGTGTGTAATCTACCCAGATGAGCAGCATTGGCATGTTTCCGACGTTCGTGCAGGCGACGTAATCATCTTCCAGGCTCAAACAGTCCATCGCGCGCAGCCGAATACCGATTCGGAGCGAGTACGCTTGAGTGTGGATTCCCGTTTCTGCGACTACGGTGCACCGGTGTTTTCAACGAACTTAGAACCGCACCATGGGTGGAGAATCCCAGAGCTGGATTGGGATTACATCTATCGAGACTGGGGTCTCGGTACTCCGCAGTACTACTGGAAGGATTATCCCGCGCTCTTCTGAGCTCAATAGCTTGTTGGTACTTTTCTGTTGGTGGCCCCGCGGTCGCAACCGCTGTGTAGAGGGCGTCCCCCGCTAAGCCCCACAGACTTGTCTGCGATTCGAAGCAAAAAAAACCAAACGCCGTACAAGAACCGACAAGCTTTCAGAAACCCAACTCAATGCCCGTAGCCTGCCAAAGAGAAGAAAAGGCCAAAAATCAAACCAAAAAAAGGGCTTTTCCGGGAAAGACGTTACATCAACGCACGTCGAGCCGAGATAAAAGCTTCGACAGCAAAATCCAAGTCATCGCGCGTGAGAGCCGCTGACATTTGCGTACGGATTCGAGCACGCCCCTCCGGAACCACCGGAAAAGAAAAAGCCACCACCAACACACCTCGGTCTCGAATCGCAGCCGCCAAAGCGGAAGCCCGCTTGGCCTCACCAATCATCACCGGAATGATCGGATGCTCGCCAGGAAGCAGCTCAAAACCGTGCGTACTCAATCGTTCGCGAAAGTACTCGCTGTTCCCACGCAGTTGAATTTGAAGTTGCCGCTGGTCTTTCGCGATCGCCAAGGCCTTGCGAGCTCCCGCTACCACTGGCGGCGCGACCGTGTTGGAGAATAGGTACGGACGCGAGCGCTGGCGCAGTAAGTCAACAACCTCTTGGCTAGCCGCCGTGAAGCCACCGCTAGCGCCACCCAAGGCTTTGCCCAGTGTTCCGGTGATGATGTCGACACGATCCATGCAGCCTCTATGTTCATGGGTTCCGCGACCCTTTTCGCCCACAAATCCCGTTGCATGACACTCATCGAAGTGGACCAACGCCTGGTAGCGCTGCGCAAGATCACAAATCTCATCGAGGCGAGCGATACTGCCGTCCATCGAGAAAACGCCATCGGTAGTGATGAGTTTGAAGCGGGCGTTAGCGGAGTCTGCTGCTCTTAGCGCTTGTTCAAGTTCGCCCATGTCGTTGTTGCCATAGCGAAAACGTTTCGCTTTGCAGAGTCTTACGCCATCAATAATGCTGGCGTGGTTCAAGGCGTCGGAGATGATTGCATCCTCCTCGCTCAGCAGCGTTTCAAAAAGACCCGCATTTGCGTCAAAACCCGATGGGTAGAGAATGCATGCCTGCGTGCTGAGGAAGTCCGCAAGTTCCTGTTCCAGCTCTCGGTGCAAGCGCTGCGTACCACAAATGAAACGGACGGAGGCCATTCCGTAACCCCAATCAGCTAAGGCTTGGGCAGCTGCCTGACGTACTTCCGGATGCTGGGCCAAGCCGAGGTAATTGTTCGCGCATAGATTGAGAAGCTGTTTGCCACTATTGATTTCTACCGAGGCACCCTGAGCGCTTGTGATTTCGACCTCGCGTTTGTACAGACCGGACGCTCGAAGTTCGTCGAGTTCGGTGCGCAGATGTTCCTGAAATGAAGTGTTCATTGGCGATTCGCTGTTCGTTGCGTAAAGGCGGTGGCTGCTGCACTAGAGTGGATTAGTTACCGCTATGGCGGCGTATTAGTGTTCCCAGTTCAAAACGACCTTGCTCGCTTTTCCGCTGCTCATTGCGTCAAAGCCCTCTTGAAATTCCCAATAGGGTAACTTGTGGGTAATGACTCCGCTGATATCGAGCCCCGACTGAATCAGCACAGACATTTTGTACCAGGTCTCGTACATCTCTCGCCCATAGATTCCCTTGATAGTAAGCATGTTGAAAATCACCGTGTTCCAATCGATGGCGATGTCATTGGTCGGGATTCCCAACAGCGCCAACTTTCCCCCATGGCACAGGTTCGCGAGTTGGTCATTGAGCGCCGTTGGGTTGCCGGACATCTCCAGGCCTACGTCAAAGCCTTCTTTCATACCAAGTGCCTGCTGCACTTCGCCTAACTTTTCGTGCCGTACATTAACCGTACGTGTCGCTCCCAGTCGTTTGGCGAGGGCGAGCCGTTCTTCTATCACGTCGGTTATTACTATATGCCTGGCACCGGCTTGTTTGCAGATCGCGGCAGCCATAGCGCCGATCGGTCCCGCACCGGTGATGAGCACATCTTCGCCTAGCAAGTCGAATTGAAGAGCGGTATGAACCGCATTGCCTAAGGGATCAAACAGCGCAGCCACATCCAGTTCAATACCCGGCGTGTGCTCCCAAACGTTTGACATTGGCAGCGACAAATACTCGGCGAAAGCACCCGGCCGATTTACCCCGATGCCACTTGTGTCCTTGCACAAATGCCGTCGCCCAGCCATACAGTTACGGCAGCGGCCACAGACTACATGCCCTTCTCCGGAGACGATTTGCCCGCCGTGAAAGTCGTTGACGTTACTGCCTACCTCGACAATCTCGCCGACGAACTCATGGCCAACCACCATAGGTGTCGGAATGGTTTTTTGTGCCCAATCGTCCCAGTTGTAGATATGAACATCGGTCCCACAGATCGCCGTCCTCTTCACGCGGATCAGTACATCGTTAATCCCAATTGCTGGTTCGGGGACGTCTTCTAACCACAGACCGGCACAGGCTTGGCTTTTTACTAGCGCCTTCATAAATCCAATATAAGAGAAATATTCCAATATTCTGCACAACCGTGTGCGGAATGGCAATGGCTTAAGGGGCTGATCACGTCTTGCGTATGGCAGCGGGAAGCCGCGATCATGCATCCGTGTTTGGCTGAATACTCTTATTGGCGCTTCGCTATGCCTAGCTTGAAACTGTTTTATTTACTCGCAGCAGTCGTTTTATTGTCGGCCTGCGGTGGTGACGAGCCAAAGGGTGGCGAACAGATACGCCAATACACGCAGGGCATGAGTTGGCAAGATGGGTTTTTGCCGCTGTATCTCGACGAGCGCAAAGGGCGCGTATATCTACTCCTCCAGAGCAGTGAGCTGGAACTGCTCTATCAGGAGAGCCTGCCGCGGGGAATTGGCTCAAACGATATCGGCATGGATCGTGGTGAACTGGGAGACCGTACTGCACTAGTGCGTTTTGAAGCTGCCGGTGAGCGTGTTCTGTTGAAGAAGCTGAACCTTCGTTACCGCGCAGATTCCCAGAGCGAGGCGGAAAGGCTCGCGGTTGAACAGGCATTTGCCAGCTCCGTGCTCTGGGGTTTTCCGGTTGTCGCCCGAGACGGTCAGCAACGCTTACTGGATGCAACAGACTTTTTGCTACGCGACTCTCATGGGGTCGCGCGGCGATTGAAGGCTATGGAAGAGGGAACTTACAAGGTCGAGTCCAGCCGCTCTGCTATCTACCCGCCACGAACGCGGGCATTCCCCAACAATACGGAGCTAGAAGCGCTGATCACGCTAGTAGGAGAAAACCCCGGCAAAGAGGTTCGGTCGGTGGTGCCAGACCCGCTCGCGATCAGCGTTCACATGCATCACAGCTTTATCGAATTGCCCGATCCGGGATACAGACCTCGTCGCTTTCATCCTCGATCCGGTTTTTGGTCTCAGGAATACGCGGATTACGCCGCTCCTCTCGGCGCCAGTCTTGAACGGCGTGTAATCCCACGTCACCGTTTGATAAAAGCGAACCCAGGCAAAGGAGTCAGCGCTCCGGTAGAGCCACTTATCTACTATCTCGATCCCGGCATTCCCGAGCCCGTGAAGGGCGCGCTGTTAGAGGGGGCGAGTTGGTGGAATGAGGCCTTCGACGCGGCTGGCTTCGAAAATGCGTTCCGGGTAGAGATTTTGCCCGAGGGCGCAGACCCGATGGACGTTCGCTACAACGTCATCCAGTGGGTACATCGTTCCACACGGGGTTGGTCGTACGGGGCGAGCGTGGTGGATCCCCGGACCGGGGAGATACTCAAGGGTCACGTAACGTTGGGTTCGTTGCGCGTACGCCAGGATCTATTGATCGCCCGCGGAATGACTGCACCTTTCCTCGAAGCAGAGTTGTTAGCAGAGGAGGTCTCGTCCACTACAAATCCAAACGCGGAAGATGGCGCCACTCACGACGGCGTGAGCGAGCTCGATGATGCTGCCATCGCCATGGCGCTTGCTCGGATTCGTCAGCTGTCGGCGCATGAGGTAGGCCACACGCTGGGGTTAGCGCATAACTTTGCCGCCAGTGCCCGCGAGCGCGCATCGGTTATGGATTACCCCTATCCGGAAATCGCCCTTAATGCGCCAGGCGGGGTCAAATTGGGTAACGCCTACGCGACCGGAATCGGTGCTTGGGACAAGCGAGCAATCCACTACGGTTACGCCCAGTTCGAGGAAGCCAGCGAAGACGAAGCGCTCCTGGAGCACATCGCTCGTAACGATGCGCTCGGCTTCGAATTTATTTCCGATCCGGATTCAAGATCGATCGATGATTTTCATCCCCGCTCTCACCTTTGGGACAACGGCGCGGAGCCGATCGCGGAATTGCAGCGTTTGCTTGATCTTAGGGCCCATGCGCTAAACCGCTTCGGGGCGGGCGTTTTGACCGATGACGCGCCAATGAGCGACCTTCAGGAGGCGATCGTTCCTGTATATCTATATCACCGTTATCAAGTTGAGGCCGTTGGCAAGCTACTTGGGGGAAGCGATTACGCTTATGTATTGAAGAGCGATTCGGTCGCTGAACCAGTTTCTTCGATTAGCAGGGACAGGCAACGGGCTGCTCTCGGAGCGCTACTCAAAACGCTCGCGCCAAGCGTATTGGTGTTACCGGATTCGTTGCTGAAACACATTCCACCGAAGGCCTACGGCTATCAAAGAAGCCGCGAGAGTGCGCCTGCACGCACCGGCGCGACGTTCGATCCGGTGAGCCTTGCAGAAGCCGCTGCGGAGCAGACGCTCGCCGTTTTGTTGCATCCAGAAAGGCTCGCTCGGATCGCGCTACAAAAAGCGCGCGATGAAAATCAGCTTTCGTTAGCAGATGTGTATTCAGCACTCAAAGATTCCGTACTGCTTCCCGAGCATTCTGGTCTGGCCGGCGCGATTGACCGGCGGGTAGGCAGCTCACTCTTACGTCGGTATCGCGCACTTATGAGTGACCTTGCGGTCGCGCCAGAAGTAAGAGCCAGTGCCCGCGCAGCGCTTTTAGACACGCAGCGTTTGTTTCGGGCCAGACATCGGTCGGATGAAATCTACCGCCGCTATTATGACTTTGAACTCTGGCTGATCGATCACACGATGCGCGGAGATGGCGACCTTCCCGAATCATCGCCAGTGCGGATTCCGCCCGGCAGTCCGGTGGGGGCGGCTCTATGAGCCTTATTCCGTCGGAGGCGAGCCTCTCCGTTATGGCAGGCTTGTTTGCGATCAGCGCTTTGGCCTTCATACTAGAAAAGACGCGCCTAGGTGCCCAGCTCAGTGGCGCGGTGATCGCCATTTTGGGGGCAATCCTGGCTTCGAACCTAGGTTTGATACCGTTTTCATCCCCGGCCTACGACTTTGTCTTTACCTATTTCGTTCCTCTCCTTCTGCCGTTGTTTCTATTCCAGGCAAACCTAAAGCGCATTGTTTTCGAGTCGACAAGGCTCACCCTTGCGTTCCTGATTGCCAGCGCAGGCACCGTTGCCGGGGTGACCATAGCCGCCCTGAGCTTGGATTTGACTGCTTTGGGGGCAGCCGCGGACTTAACCGATAGTCAAAGGGAGCCCGCCATTGCCGGGTTGTTTGCGTCCACCTACATCGGTGGGTCAGTCAACTACGCCGCGCTCGGCGAAATCACCGGTTTAAATGCCGACTCCTCGTTCTTCTCAGCCGCGACTGCCGCCGATAATTTATTCAGCGCGGTCTATCTCGCGTTTTTGGCTGTACTCCCAGGCTGGCGCTTGGTCGCTCGTTTCTTTCCGCCCTACGAACCGGCATCAAGCCTATCGCTGCCGGCGAGTGCCCACGACGCGCCCTCGCAAGAAAATGAAAAGACCGGTTCGGTCACCGCCGCGAGCTTGTGCATGGCGATTAGCACCTCTTTGATTATTGTAGCGGCTAGCGATGCGCTGCTGGCCTGGATCGATGCGAGTTCTTGGCGCTTTGTGATGATCACCGCAGTCACGCTGACCCTCGCTACCATGGTCCCCGGGCTTGCTGACCGGCTCGCCGGTGCTTTTGAGTTGGGTGTGTGCCTCTCCTTTGTTTTCTTCGCTGCGATCGCCGCTGGTGCCGATGTGCCTGCAATGCTGGCAGTGGCGCCCCTGTTAATCGCACTCGTGCTAATTTTGCTGAGTGTTCACGCGCTGGTGTTACTGCTCTTCGGCGGGATTTTTCGGCTGAGCATACCGGAGCTTGTCATCGCCTCTAACGCCGCTGTTCTCGGTGCGACTACGGCGCCGGCGCTGGCCGCCGCGAAAGGGTGGCGTGACCTGGTCACGCCCGCTGTGTTAGTGGGAGTGCTCGGTTACGCTCTTGGCACATTCGTTGGAACGGTCATCTATAAGAGTTGGGGTGCATTTCTGTAGAGTCATGCACGCGTGCGAACCCCGTGAGCTAATCGTTCATGAGTCCTGAGCGGTAGGTCTTTACCAGTTTATCCGGCAAAGCCGGCACCTAAATCCTTGGGTGCAAACCGAATGAGACGGCTGTCCTCTACGGCGGCGGTTCGATGATGAACTATCGCCTGATAGTCCGGATTCGTCACCATCGCTAAGAAAGCGCCGGCGGTCGGATAGCGAGCTACAAAAGCAATCTCCCAGTCTTTATCTGTGGGTCCGGTTAGCATGCATTGTTGCGAACCACGCCAGACAATCTCCCCGCCCAACTCTCTGAAAATCGGTCCGCTGTGTTCACCGTAGCGTCGATAGGCTTCTTCGCCAGTGCAGGTCTCTCCATCTTCGTAGACGGCAATCTCTTTTAGACGTACTAGATTAAGCATCATCACGGGTTCATTCCGTGGAAGCGCCTTGAATGCGTCGAACTGTTCGCGGCTCGGGTTGATGTGGTTCATTGCTTGTCTCCCAATTGATCGCGCCGACTTTGACAGAGCAGGTAGCTAAGGTCTAGCGGCCTAAAGTTTGGTAGACGCGGTAGACTTCTCTCTCCAATTGCCGATAAATAAGCCATGGACGAAGAGCATAAAGAGAGTCCCGCGCGGTACGGACTAAGCACGCGGATCATTCACGCGGGAAGATCGGATCCTCGTACGGTGAGTTCGCCGGTCTATCACGCTTCGACCGTTTTGTTTCGCGATTATCAGGAGCTTGTCGAGCGCGAAGCTGCGCCGAATGATCGCGCTCACATGTACTACGGGCGTAAAGGCACGCCTACCACCCGTGCTCTTGAAGACGCTTTGTCGGAGCTAGATGGTTCCCTAGGAGCGATCTTATCGCCGTCAGGAGTTGCCTCCATTACGGATGTGCTGCTGTGTTTTCTCAAGCCTGGCGATGAGTTGCTGATGGTCGATAACGCCTATGGGCCGACGCGGCGGTTCTGCCAGCGAAATCTGGCAGAGCGGGGCATAGCAACACGCTTTTACGATCCGCTTTTGGGGGTAGATATCGAGGCGATGTTGGCACCGAACACGCGCATGATTTTTATGGAGTCGCCCGGTTCGGCAACGATGGAAGTGCAAGACGTCCCAGCGCTGACCAAGGTCGCGAAAGCGGCCGGGATATTGACCGCCATCGATAATACTTGGGCGACTCCGCTGTTGTTTAACCCTTTAGACTTTGGCGTTGATTTGGCGATTCAATCGGGAACTAAGTATCTCAACGGCCATGCGGACTGCTTTTTTGGTGTGACTACGAGCAGAGACAAATCACTGTTAAATGCGCTAGCTCGATACACGCAGACCACGGGCTCGCATCTTGCGCCCGATGACGCCAATCTTGCGCTGCGCGGCCTGCGTACACTGCCCGTTCGCCTCGCGCAACACGAGCGAAACACAGAACATGTGCTCGATTGGCTCCGTACTCGCCCGGAAGTTAGTAAGCTTCTCCACCCGGAGCAGCCGGAGCATCCCGGTCATGCCTTCTACACGCGGGATTTCCAAGGCGGTAGCGGCTTATTCTCCATGGTCCTTGAGTTAGAGACCGAGGAGAGATTGGCGCGCTTTGTAAATGCACTTAGCCTGTTCGGTATCGGCTTTTCCTGGGGCGGGTTCGAAAGCCTTTGCCTGCCGATGCAGGCAGATCGATCGGTAAGCAGCTTTACCTTGAAGCCTGGCGAGTTCTTGGTGCGGCTGCATATTGGTTTAGAAGACCCGGATGATCTTCTTGATGACCTAGCGAAGGCGTTTGCTGTATCCGCGCCTTGATCGTGAAAGAGGAATTGAGCATTGCTTGAGTTTCCCCAACAAAAAGCGGCCGATACGCCCCTTTACCGGGACGACACGGATGCGCCGCTGCCAGAAAAGCTCAATCCGCGGACGAGATACGCTTTTTTTTCGACCATCGCGACCGGGGGCAAGTCCCTTATAAAGTCCTGCCGTGATCTGCACCTGGGTCGTACCATATGTTACAAGACCCTTCGTCCTGAGTTCGCGGAAGATCCGATCGAGTCGAACCGCTTACTGCGGGAGGCTCGCATATCAGCAAATTTGCAGCATCCCAATTCTATGCCAACCTACGAAATAGGCCGCGATGCACGCGGTCACTACTATTTCACTATGAAGCTAGTGCATGGCTACACACTGCGCGAGGTTTTTAATTTTCGCGAACGCTACGACCTAACCCAGCTGATTGATGTCATCATCCAGGTGGCCTATGCCCTGGGCTATGCGCATTCGAAAGGGGTGCTCCATCGGGATATTAAACCGGACAACATTCTAATCGGCCCGTATGGCGAGGTGCTTTTGCTTGATTGGGGTTTGGCGAAAGTGTGGGGCAAAGACGATGTCTTAGTCGACGATGACTCGGGTGTCGATGAAAAGCGCGCACTGCCCGGAATGACCGGCGAAGCAAAGCTACAAGGCACGGTGATGTATATGTCACCGGAGCAGATCGATCGGGATCCGAAAATTAAGTACCGCTCAGATCTATATAGCCTTGGTGCCCTTCTGTACGAAACGCTCACCGGAGCGACTCCTTTTCAAGGAGATCACGTACAGACTTTGCTCAAACAAATTCGAAGCGACGTGCCCCCTGATCCGCGCACCCACGGTCAGGAATATATTCCCGATGCGCTCGCTGACTTGACTATGAGTTGCCTACAAAAGGATCCGGCGCTGCGTCCTGCCTCGGCCGAAGAGCTTGTTCGATGTTTAAAGGACTCGTGGTAGCCGTGGCACGGTGTGGCCGAAGGCGCTGCTTGCAGGAGCCGAGCTAGCTCGCTTTATGCCCTACATCGACTTTGCGCAGCTGGAGCGACTCGAAAGCGCGATTGCTAAGGGTAATCCCGTGCATTGGCACAGCGCGGCGCAGAGTCATGTTGGTCACGTGCGAGAGGTCAACGAAGACGCCTTTCTCAACTCCTCGGAACAGGGACTCTGGGTGGTTGCCGATGGCATGGGCGGTCTCGCTCGAGGTGACTATGCGAGCGGTGTCGTCGTAGAAGGACTTCTTCATTTTTGCCATGCAAGTTCCGCAGCGATCAGCATCCGTGATCTGGAGATGCGACTGCGTTTAGCCCACGACGATTGTAGAAATTCGTTCCAGGGTGAGCGCGTGGGTTCTACCGTTGCCGCGATGCTTTCCTACCATAATCATGCGTTTTTTTTATGGGCGGGAGATAGCCGCATCTACCGCTTGAGAGAGGGTAAGCTTAAGCAGTTGACCACCGATCACACGGTGGCGCAGGAGCGACAGCGGAACGGCGAGCTAAGCGGTCTACAGGCGCGTATGCATCCGTCCGCACACGTTCTGACGCGGGCCGTGGGTGTGCATCAAACGCTGTATTTGGACTTGCAGTACGACACGGTGATGGGCGGCGACCGCTATCTACTTTGCAGCGACGGCTTGTATCAGGGCCAGAGTATCGATGAACTCGAGGCTCACTTAGGTTCCGGGGATAGCACGGAGGCATTACAGTCAGTTCTCGCTCTCGCGCTAAAAGATGGTGGACGCGATAATATTACCGCAGTCGTCGTTGACGCCGCGGACGTGTCCGGATCGCCGTGACGACGTGATTATAGCGCCTGGGTAGCGGGGCGTAGCTCAGGTAGGCTCAGGCGGGCTCGGCTTGGCTCAGGTGGGCTCAGGTATAAAACGCTTACGCTCCCAGCCTTTCGCTCAATTGCAAAACAGGCGCAATATCGGGACCTGTTTCATTTATTATCTGCTCTTACACGATACTGCGTTAAATTCTTTGTATCGCCCTAACTGGAGTAAGCACTATGTCGAATAAATCGCTAAAGATACTATTTAAGAAATTCAATTTTGCTATTGCCGCCCTAATACTTGCCATTATTCCGCAGGCAAACGCTGATCATGGCGGTTCCCTTGCCGGAATCATCGATGCTCGCAGTGATGAAGTAAAAGCAAGGGATGAGTTTCGGCATCCCCTCGAGACTCTGGAACTGTTTGGGATCGAGGAGGGCATGACGGTCGTCGACGCGCTACCCGGTAGCTGGTACGGGGAGATTCTGGCGGCGATTCTTGGCCCCGATGGCAACTACGTCGGCGTTCGCTATGGTGAGTGGTTCTATGAAAATCGGTTCGGTGACGAAGCGGCTGAACGCTGGGCCGGCGCGCAGTCATTCTTGACCGACTGGCCGGCGACGGCGGCGGAATACGCCGGTGAGAAGAGCCCCTCGGCGGCGGCCTATTTTTTCCCCGGTTTGCCGGGCAGCCTTGATGGGACGGTAGATGCTGCACTCTTTATTCGCGCCTTGCATCATACTAACCGCTTCGAGTCGAAGTACCTGGATCTTACCGCTGCTGATGCGTATCGAGTACTTAAGTCCGGCGGCATAGCCGGTGTTGTGCAACATCGTGCCCCGGAAGATGCAGACGACGCGTGGGCTCAAGGGCAAAACGGTTATCTCAAGCAAAGCCGAGTGATAGCAGCGTTTAAGGATGCGGGCTTTGTGTTGGAAAACGCTTCGGAGATTAACGCCAATCGTAAAGATCAGCCCTCATCAGAAGATCGCGTGTGGCGGCTTCAACCCTCTAGCGACTCGCCTGAAGCGATCGCAATAGGCGAATCGGACCGCATGACTCTAGTCTTCAGAAAACCTTGAGCGCAGCGAGCACGCCGCCGTCCACCGGCAGGGACGCCAGCGAGCACTCTAGCAACCACTCTAGTAACCACAAAGAGGCGATGAAAAAACGCCAGACGGAACACCGGGAGCGCCAGCGTGAGCTGCGTGACCCGGAACGCGGGTTGGTGTTGGTTCATACCGGTGCGGGCAAGGGGAAGTCCAGTTCTGCGTTTGGAGTAATCATACGGGCGCTTGGCTGGGAGCAGCGCGTCGGCGTGGTTCAGTTTATTAAGGGCAAGTGGCAGACCGGGGAGCGAAAGTACTTTAAGAAGCTCGAAGATACCGTTGACTGGTACACGATGGGGGATGGCTTCACCTGGGATACGCAAAGTAAAGAAGCGGATACGGAAGCCGCGCGGCTGGCGTTCGAACGCGGCAAAGCGATGCTGAGCAGCAGCACCTACGATCTGATTGTGCTTGATGAGATCAACATCGCATTGCGTTACGGCTATCTGACTGTGGAGGATGTGATAGCCGGTCTCGAGCAACGTGCTCCAAAGACCGGCGTTATTCTCACCGGTCGAGATGCGCCGGGGGCACTGTGCGATTACGCCGATATGGTGAGCGAAATCCAGGAGCGTAAGCATCCCTACAAAGCCGGTATTCGCGCCCAGCGAGGCATCGATTACTAGCTTGCAAGCGATTGCGAATATAGCGGTGCTTACCTACGCACTTTTTTTGAATGCGCCTTTTTTGAGTGCGCGTTTGTGAGCGCTCAGGCGCTGATGCTCCAGGGCACCGGGTCCGATGTGGGCAAGTCTCTGATGATGGCTGCGCTGGTACGGATTGCCGCGCGCCGGGGTATCTCGGTTGCCCCATTTAAGCCGCAGAATATGTCGAACAACGCGGCCGCTTGTGCGGACGGTGGTGAGATCGGTCGTGCGCAAGCTCTGCAAGCACAAGCCGCTGGACTGGAGCCTCGCGTTGACTTCAATCCAGTGCTTCTTAAGCCGCAGTCTGACAAAACATCGCAAGTTATTCTTCACGGTCGCGCTTTGTCCACCCAGAGTGCGCAGGACTACATGCGCGATCGCAGCCAGCTGCTAGAGCCAGTTATGGAGAGCTTTCAGCGCCTTAGGGCTGAGTTTGATCTGGTGCTAGTCGAGGGAGCCGGCAGCGCCTCGGAGGTGAATCTACGTGCTGGCGACATCGCCAACATGGGCTTTGCTCGTCGAGCTGCGGTGCCGGTTTGCCTAGTCGCAGACATTGATCGCGGCGGTGTGATCGCCAGTTTGGTAGGAACCCAGGCGGTGCTGGAGGCCGCGGACGCCTCGATGATTGTGGGCTACATCGTCAACAAGTTCCGCGGCGATCCGCGCCTGTTCGAAAGTGGCCTCGATGCGATCACTAAGCATACGGGCTGGCGATCCTTTGGTGTTGTTCCCTGGTTGCCGGCTGCGGCCCGCTTGCCGGCGGAAGACGCCGTCGTGCTGGATACTCAGCGACCGCAACTGGGTGGCTCCTTAAAGATCGCAGCACCCATGTTGTCGCGTATGGCAAATTTTGATGATGCAGATCCCCTAAAGCAGCAAGAGGGTGTTGCCTTTAACTGGATTCCTCCGGGGAGTGCGATTCCCGGTGATTCTGATCTCATTCTTTTGTTTGGGACCAAGTCCACCTTGGGAGAACTCGTGTTTTTACGCGAGCAGGGCTGGGATCATGACATCATCGCCCATGCCCGACGCGGGGGGCGTGTTCTTGGAGTGTGCGGCGGTTATCAGATGCTCGGTGAACGAATTCACGATCCCCAGGGGCTTGACGGTCCGGCTGGCAGCGTCAGGGGCCTTGGCCTACTCGATGTTGCAACCACTATGCTTGGCGAAAAAACCGTTCGTCCTGTGTCCGCTACTTGCCGAGCGAGTGACCTCCCAGTCGCGGGTTATGAAATTCATGTGGGAGACACCAGTGGACCCGACTGCGTGCGTCCTATGTTCGAAATCGACGGTAAAGTAGAAGGTGCCGCAAGCGCGAATGGCCGCATAGCGGGCACTTATCTCCACGGCATGTTCGCTAGTGATCGCTTTCGAAGCGATTGGTTGGGGCGAGTAAGTTCGAGCACTCTTAGCGCCTACGACTACGCCGCCTCTGTGGAGTCAGCGCTAGACGCACTGGCCGATCACGTGGACAGCGCAGTGGATGTGGATGGACTGCTCGACGCCGCAAGAACGGCGTCGGAGCCGTCGGCTGCTGGTTGAGGCCTGTGCTCGGAGCACCATGCCCAACTCTGTGCGGTAAGCTCTGCGCTAAGCAAGGCGTCGAGCGGTAATTGCGATTGAAGCGTTCTCGCCAAGGCAGGAGCTTGCTCGTCGTACTGCGCTGCATCGCGGAAGAAAACCGTGACCAATGAGCCGGTATGCGCCACACCTACCGCATCCGCGTGAAATCCTTGCGCGAACCTCCTAACAGCGAAATAAAATTGGTAGTTTCGCAAGCGTGCATTGGTGGAAGCGGATAGCTCAATACAAGAAAGGAGGTCCGCCTCGCTAGCTTTGCCACTTACCGTTTCGAAAACCTCGTCGTACTCGGCACAGTACCGGTGGGCGTAGGGCTGGACTTCTTCCGTGGCAATACGCGTCTTGGGTACCACAATTAGGACCTTCCACGGCGGTACCGGGTGCGTGCGCAGAAGGCGTCCTTCCCGCTGATCGACCAGGCAGACGCCGTCGTAGCTG
>JBCBZV010000080.1:0-19169 GCA_039815155.1 Pseudomonadota bacterium | reverse complement strand
GGCGACAAGACCCGTATGGAACGCCTATCGAGAGAGGCCAACGTCTTCATTAGACCTTCACCCGCTGGGGGAGCGCTAGGCGGGGTTGCTCAAAAAACCAGAGAGAGCCTGCTACTTTGTGAGGCCGCTGGTTACGATGTCATCCTTGTCGAGACCGTCGGTGTAGGGCAGTCGGAACATCAAGTAGCAGGTATGGTGGATTTCTTCATGCTGCTAGTACTGCCGGGAGGTGGGGATGAGTTGCAAGGAATTAAACGGGGTATTGTAGAACTCGCTCATGCCCTGGTAATCAACAAAGCAGATGGCGATGCGGTCCGGATCGCCGAGCGCACGCAGAGCCAGTACCAGTCCGCGATGACGATGCTGCGTAAAGACGCCTACTGGGAGCCACGGGTAATGCGCTGCTCGGCGCTTGAAAACGAAGGGCTAAACCTTGTTTGGGAGATGATTCTGGACTACATAAATGGTTTAGAGGAGAACGGACGATTACATCAACTTCGAGCGCGGCAAAGTAAAGAATGGATGCATGAACTGGTACGCGCGATGCTCGAGGAACGCTTGCTCACCAGCCAAGCCGTAAGGGGCGAACTTAGCTCGCTTGAGGGTAGGGTTGAACAGCAAGTTATGACGCCCTACGCAGGGGCGCGAACTATTCTAAGGCTTCTCGACGGCGCGTGAGGCGCTGGATATACAATCGATAGTTATCGACCTCCCGAGGACCGTGCAGGACGGGCGACAGCTGAATCGACAGTTAAATCGACAATGAACGAAACTCTGGGCTGACCGCGCTCGCATTCCAAAGGTCGTCAAATCGGGAAACAGCGGTTTTTGCTCTCGCGCGATCATGGGGCCGGTAAAACGCCGCTGCCTGATCACCAGCGCTGCGCGTGAGCACGCTATCTCTGTCGCGAATTACTAGCGTATCCCCATTCCATTGGGGGTGCTCCTTTAAAGTTCGCATTTCTACCGCAGACGGCAGCCGCCGTGCGAGCTCCAGCATTCCATGACCGCGCGATACCAGGCTGGCCACGTCTTGGACAATAATCTGAATGCGACTCATCCTACCTCGTTGCAAAAGACGGCGAATTGCCGAGTACAGGTCCTGTTGCTCAAACGCAGTACGGTCAAGGCGAGGACTCAGAATACGCAACTCTCTTCGCGCCAAGCTCGCCTGCGCGACGACCAAGTCGGAAAAGGGTTGCGGATAGCGGACTGGATACAGCAGCGTGTCCCAGTTTTTATAGTGAAGCTCCATCTCCATGCTTACGTGGCGGATATCGGCTTCTAAGAAAACGGAACCCTCTCGACGAAAACCGGACTTCGTGTAGAAACTCTCGGCGTCGGCCTGAGCATGTAGATAGACGTGGACATCTCCCCGCGCTCTAGCGAGTTCCAGAAGCTTTCCCAAGACCATAGATCCGTAGGTCTGACCTCGGTGTTGCTCGAGAACCGCCAGACGCCCGATGCGTCCGTCGCTTAAGATGCGGCCGCAGGCGATAGGCTTTTGCTCGAGTTCCAGCAGCACATGCAAGGCATTTGCGTCTTTGCCATCCCACTCAATTTCCTGGGCGACGCCTTGCTCCTGAACAAACACAGCTTGTCGAAGCTCGCGAAGCTTCTCCGTATCTTCCGGCCAATAGGCTTGTCGGAGTAGGATACGGGACTCATCACTTTTCAACATTGTTCCCTGCCTCTTTTCCAAGGTCTCTGGTCGATCATTCATAAACCGTGAGCGCCTGTTCCGAAAGCAATCGATCTACTAGCAAGAAAACGTCTTGTTCGCGGCTGAGCTCTCGAACCGATATGGCCGAGCCGGCGCAAAAGCGTTCCAATAGCAATTGAGCTGTCTCCGGTGCGGAAAGCGAGACTCCATTGGCGAATACAGTCAGCCCTTCTTTCCTGCGATGCCAGGCAAGCGCAGAGGGTCGTGAGCGGCCGATCAGGCATTCCTGCGAGAGATCGCTAAGCGATAAAGATGCGCTCGCTTGTTCCTTCGAGCACTCCGCTGCTGTCATCGGTTCCGTTAGCAGTTCACCGAGAGCGATCGGATCAAGCGTCTTAAGGTGTTCCAGGAGCTGGGAGCGAATGCGTTCGACATCGACCTGATCAATTTCCCCTCTGCTTCTTGCAGGGCTGCGACGCGGGTCTTTTAGAAGTTCGTCGCTCGAAATGTGCTGAAGAACAGCATCGGTCGATCTCGCCAGAAGGTCACTAACGCGTGGCGCCCGACAACCGATAGAAAAACTTGTGGACTCGCCTTGACTGATGCCCCAATGAGCTACACCGGGAGGTATATAAAGAACGTCTCCACACTCCATCTCATACTCGTCTTGCGTTTCGAATTCCGCAAGGATCTGGAGACGATCGTGCGGAATCAGCGGAGTCTGTGCGTCGCAGGACTGACCGATTCGCCAAAGTCTCTTGCCTTCACCCTGGATGATGAAAACGTCGTACAGGTCGTAGTGTGGACCGGCACTTGCCCCAGCGACAGCGTAGCTCATCATTACATCGGCGAGTCGCCAACTTGGGAGAAAGGAGACGAGCTCAAAAAGCTCGGCGGCGGACTCCCACAAGCTATCAATCTCCTGCACCAGCAAAGTCCATGGTGCATCGCGCCGAAAATCCGATTCACCAAACGGTCCGGAGAAAAGCTTCCAGTCGTTTGCGCTCCCTTCCAAAATTCGCGCATCGACTTCCGCATCCATCGCAGCTCCAGCCAGTTCATCGGCACTTACCGGAGGGCTAAAAGCCTCGATACCCTTCGGCAGGAAGAGGGCCTTTTGTTGCCAACTTTGCGAGAGGAATTTCTCGGGAGCGATATTTAGAGAGTAGGGCAATGATTAGCTGCTTTTCCGGGTACTCAAAATACGGCGATGCACGGGTCTCATACGCTTCGCGCTTGCACGGCCGCGTTTCCCAAATAGCTTTCCGGAGTCAACTTTAGCAAGCTTGTCTTGGCATCTTCGGGAATGTCCAAAGATTCAACAAAGGCATAGATCGTTTCGCGCGTTATTTGCTGTCCTCGTGTTAGCGCCTTTAACTTTTCGTAAGGCGCTTCGACGCCATAGCGACGCATGACAGTTTGAATGGCTTCTGCGAGTACTTCCCAGCTCGCTGCTAGATCGCTGTTAATGCGGTCTTCGTTCACCTCGAGCTTGCCGATTCCTTTCTCTAGCGAGGCTAGGGCTACTATTGTGTAGCCAAAAGCAACCCCCATATTTCTCAATACCGTCGAATCACTCAAATCCCGCTGCCATCGGCTTATGGGTAACTTGCTCGCCATGTGATGGAGAACAGCGTTAGCCAAGCCGAAGTTCCCTTCGGCGTTTTCAAAATCGATCGGATTGATTTTATGGGGCATCGTGGATGAACCGACTTCGCCCTCGACCAATCGCTGTTTGAAATAGCCCAAGGAAATATATCCCCAGATGTCGCGTGCAAAATCTAGAAGTACCGTGTTTGCGCCAGCAATCGCGTCAAATAGCTCCGCCACGTAATCATGCGGTTCAATCTGCGTCGTGAAAGTGTTCTGTTCTAGCCCCAACTCTGCGATCACGCCGGCGCTGAGGGCTGGCCAGTCAACATTTGGGTAGGCCACAAAATGAGCGTTGTAGTTTCCTACCGCACCATTCATCTTTCCATAAAGAGGTGTTGCCTGGATTCGTGCGATTTGGCGCTTTAGTCGAACCGCTACGTTAGCGAGTTCTTTGCCAAGCGTTGTAGGGCTTGCGGTTTGGCCATGGGTCCGCGATAGCATCGCTGTATTTGCATGCTCCTGGGCAAGATCTTTCAGCCTACTCTCGATTGCATCCAAGGCGGGTAAGAGAACCTGCTGAAGACCGTCCTTCAGCATCATTCCATGTGCAAGATTGTTAATGTCTTCTGAAGTACAGGCGAAATGCGCAAACTCGCTTATGGCCGCGAGTTCTTCATGCGCCAGTAGCTGTTCTTTCAGGAAGTACTCGACCGCCTTAACATCGTGATTAGTGGTCGCTTCTATCGCCTTGATTTTTTTTGCGTCCGCTATGGAAAAGCGATCTGCAAGCGCGATGAGTGACGCTTCTGCTGACTTTGATAGGTCAGAAACTTCTTCCACACTCGGATTACGGGCCAACGCCAGTAACCAACGCACTTCAATAACAAGGCGGCGGTGAATAAGCCCATATTCGCTAAAAATATCCGACAGCGGCCTTACCTTTGCCGCATAGCGTCCGTCTAGGGGCGTTACAGCAGTGAGTTCGAAGCTATCCGTTGAAGCTGTGGTCATCGCGTTGTTGATTCCTATTACTTAGGGCTCAAACGAGGCCCAAGCCTCGAGACAGATGCTGGGCGTTGCGGAGCAGGGCCCGACGTTGAAATGCTAGTCGCCATCGTCGGCCACCAAGCTGACGCCAAAGAAAAGCCGAGCGTATGCCTGCTAGCAGCAGACTGCGCACAATATCCGCATTGTCCGTATTCTCTAAGTGTTGCGCACTGCCGGTCACCTTTACCCGTTTCGGCAGGGTGCTAAAGGTGTCTTGATAAATGCCCGCCACGTTATGGCAAACGTCGCGCACATTGCTCGAGAAATGTTCCGCTTTAAAGCTCGCATGCTTCAAGCGATCGTGCACTGTATCTTGGAGTTTCGAGTCTTTGGCAAACTGCCGCTCAAGAAACAGGACGTTAAAAAAATAGCGGACCACGTCTCTCTGTTCCTTTTCTGTTTGGTTGGCCAACAGCACGCAAAGATTCTGCAACCCAAGACGTACACCGGCCATGCCACCATAAATGTCTTCTGCAGTCTCGATGTCGAAGGTAAAGAGCGAGTTTATCGATGCGTCGAGGAACTCGATCGGGTAGCTGCCTGTTTTCGAAAGCTGATCGATGATACGAGCGCTTTGCGCGACACCGGCTAGCGCAACGACCTGCTGGTCGATGTTACTCATGCGGCCATTTCCTTGAATGCTTCTGCCTCTTCGATTACCCCGCCACCGAGACAGAGGTCTTCGTGGTAAAGGACGATTGACTGACCTGGCGTGACTGCCCTTTGCGGCTCGGAAAACACGACGCGATAGCCAGAGCCGCTGGGCTCTATCCGACAAGGCTGCTCTGCTTGTCGATAGCGAACTTTGGCCTTGCAGAGGAGGGGGAAACTTGGAGCTTCTCCCGCCACCCAGAAGAACTTGCCAACCGTCAGCGCATCGCTAAAGAGAGCGGGGTGATCGTTTCCCTGCACTACTAATAGCCGGTTTTGTTCCATGTCTTTGTGCGCCACATACCAGGGGCTATCGCCGTGGCTAGATGTCCCGCCGATCCGCAAACCTTGTCGCTGTCCGATCGTGTGATACATCAGTCCTTGATGACTACCTAGTACTTCACCTTCTAATGTGGAGATGTCTCCCGGTTGAGCGGGTAAATAGTGCTCTAGAAAATCCTTAAATCTGCGTTCGCCGATAAAACAAATGCCTGTTGAATCCTTTTTGTTGTGCGTTCTCAGCCCGGCACTTTCTGCCTTTGCACGTACGTCCTGTTTCAACATTCCACCGAGCGGGAACAGCGTCAGTCCGAACTCCTTGTGTCCTACCGCATGGAGAAAGTAGCTTTGATCCTTATTAGGATCGGCGCCTTTTAGCAGGATGGCTCTTTCCCCCTCACGCCCGATGCGTGCGTAATGACCCGTAGCGATCCTGTCTGCACCAAGCTCCAACGCATAATCTAAGAACGCTCGAAACTTAATCTCCCGATTACAGAGAATATCTGGATTCGGCGTTCTTCCGGCGCCATATTCGGTCAAAAAGTGCTCGAACACGTCGTCCCAGTATTCCGCTGCGAAGTTTGCTGCATGCAGTTTTATACCCAGCCGTTCGGCTACCGATTGGGCGTCTGCGTAGTCTTCTTTGGCGGTGCAATACTCTGTTCCGTCATCCTCTTCCCAGTTTTTCATGAAGAGCCCTTCAACGAGATAACCGGCTTCGAGCAGAACAAGCGCTGCCACCGATGAGTCGACACCGCCGGACATGCCGACGATGACTTTCTGCTCTGAACGAGCTTTAGCCGCCAAAGGAGCTTTAGGTGAAGAGTGATTGTTGTTGGAGAAGGCCATGAACAGATACAGGATCGCTGGTCGCGCTATTTTACCAGATACAGCCATGCAAAAAGATTGTGAGTAGCTCGCTTTTTATCTCGAGCGTCTCGGCTTCGGCCCCATCCCAGTATGCCCTTGTTGCGGAAGATTGACCGCCAGCTCACGCACCTCACCGGGCTGTAAAGTCCCTAGGCTCCAGTCACCGACGGCTACCCGTACTAAACGCAAAACTGGATGGCCCAGAGCTGCGCACATCCGACGCACCTGTCGATTCCTGCCTTCGCCTAGCTCCACCTCAATCCAATGAGATGGAACCGATGCTCTGTGCCGGACCGGAGGGATTCGATCCCACAACTGTGGGTCAGCGATGGCACGCGCGCGACCCGGCTTACAGTGCCCGTCGCGCAGTTTAACGCCCTGTCGGATCGCATCGAAAAAGGGTGCTTTTGGTGCGCCCTCTACGAGTACGTTGTAGGTCTTCCACATTTTAAAGCGCGGACTGCTTATTCGAGACTGCAGTTGCCCCTGGTTGGTCAGCAGTAGTAGGCCCTCCGAATCGTAATCGAGGCGACCTGCTGGATAGATGTCTGAGCCGTACACCTTGCTGGGCAGAAACTTTGTGAGCGTGGAACGTCCCTTCGAATCAGTGAATTGACTAAGCACGTGGAAAGGTTTGTTAAATAGTAAAAGGCGTGCCATTGGTAGATTCAGAACGCAGCAAATTAGGTAAGACTTGCAGTCTAGAGCATAGCATTTGCTCGTAAAGCTTTGACTGTTCAATGACCGCTTTAGCAGCAGTAAGCGTTCGAATTTGGTAGACTAGCAATCTTATTTGGGGGCATCACTTAACGGCGGAGCAAGATTCGTCAGCGAATGAACTAGGAATCGCCGAAAGCGGATAATCGTTGGCGCATACCGGGTCATTTGTGAAAGCTTAATACACCTAACGAACGCTTTACCGATCGACCGTGCTTGCTTTGTCCGTGACCGGTTCAGGGAGAAAAAACATAGTCCTTGAGCTGGCGCAGATCTGTGCAGGTAGATTAACGAGACGCGCAAAAAAGCGTTTCGATTCGTTGATGGCTTCCAGACACCGTTAAATGCTTTTGATCCTCAGCGCTAGGGTTAATACCTCCTCGTACGCCTTGGCAGGAAAAAAAGTAAATAGCGAACAGCATCGCTAGATCAGCGAAGGCTTGGATGAAAACGTAATACAGATATGGGAGCTTAGAAAACATGGGATACCAGCACATTACAGTGCCCGATACCGGTGCAAAAATTACCGTCAACGATGACAACAGCCTCAACGTACCGGACAACCCCATCATCCCGTACATCGAAGGAGACGGAATCGGTGTAGACATCAGTCCTGTGATGATCGCCGTGGTCGATGCTGCGGTAGCGAAGGCTTATGGAGGCGATCGTGAGATCTCCTGGATGGAAATTTACACCGGAGAAAAAGCAGCGGAACTGTATGAAGGGGATTGGTTCCCGGAAGAGACGCTGGATGCGATCAAGGAATACTCAGTCGCGATTAAAGGTCCATTAACGACTCCCGTGGGCGGCGGCTTCCGTTCACTGAACGTGGCGCTGCGGCAGGAACTCGACCTTTATACCTGTTTGCGCCCGGTGCGCTGGTTCGAGGGTGTTCCTTCACCGGTCAAAAATCCAGGCGATTGTAATATGGTTATTTTCCGAGAGAACTCGGAAGATATCTATGCGGGCATTGAATACCAGGCTGATTCGGAGGAAGCGAAAAAGGTTGTTGATTTCATAATCAAGGAAATGGGTGCCACCAAGATCCGATTTCCAGAAAATGTCGGCATTGGCATCAAACCCGTATCCTCAGAAGGCACAAAAAGACTCGTTCGCAAGGCGATCCAGTATGCGATCGACCAAGATCTTTCTTCAGTGACTTTGGTACACAAAGGCAACATTATGAAATTCACTGAGGGCGCGTTCCGAGATTGGGGCTACGAGCTGGCCCAGGAAGAATTTGCAGGTGAACTACTAGATGGTGGGCCCTGGGTTTCCATCAAAAATCCTAACACCGGCAAGGAAATTGTTGTCAAAGACGTGATTGCCGATGCGATGTTACAGCAGGTGCTCACGCGTCCGCGAGAGTATTCGGTGGTCGCCACGTTAAACCTAAATGGCGACTATCTGTCCGATGCGCTCGCAGCCCAGGTTGGCGGAATCGGTATAGCTCCCGGTGCCAATCTCTCTGATACCGTAGCGCTGTTTGAAGCCACCCACGGTACCGCTCCAAAGTATGCGGGGCAGGACAAAGTCAATCCAGGTTCATTGATACTGTCGGCGGAAATGATGCTGCGGCATATGGGCTGGAACGAAGCGGCAGATAACGTGATCAACGGCATGAACGGTGCTATTCAGGGCCGTACGGTAACCTATGACTTCGAACGACTGATGGACGATGCGACACTCGTGAGCTGTTCAGGCTTTGGCGAAAAGGTCATTGAAGCTATGTAGAAGCGAGTTCCTCGACTCGCCGGAATAAACTATGGGACGAGGGATAAAACGAGGTCGAGAGAGGAGGTCTGTTATTCAGGCCTCCTTTTTTTTCGAAAAATATCAGGGCTTCTTTTTAGCGGCTAGCGCTTGGGCGACGGGGGTCCATTCGTACGTCGGTCAAAAATAACTAATCGGCTCCCATTGACTGCTTAGCGTTCCGATTTGACCCTTCTTTTCGTGAGTGTATTTTCTTTTTGTATCGATCGGTCAAAATCTCGTAGCATATTGGAGCTGGCCTGTCTTTTTTCCGGCAGACAATCAAACCTCTTATAATCAATCCAGCAGACGAGGGTAGCTCGTATGCCCATAGGACTGTATAGCTGCTAGTCCAGCTACAGTGATAGGTGCGCGTAATGCGACAAGCGTACAAGGGTAACAAGGTGCGCGACCAACGGATTCAGCGTTTTAGCTTTAAGGGCGGTAAACCATCAACAGCAGCGACACCCCAGTACTAAGCTTAGCAGGCGTCGGAAGTGCCTTCCATAAGCCCCGCGAGAGCGCTGCAGCTGCAGCAGTCAGGGCTTCTTACGAAGTAGCCGTGACTGACACGTATGCTAATGCTCATCGCGTGGCTAATGAATTCAGCGCCAGTCGAACGGATCCAACTGCGGCCCGCGATGCAGATGAGCAGCAAGAGGGTGACGGTAGTCTACTGTTAGAAGAGGCCAAACCCGAGTTAGAAAAACCCCCTCTCTACAAAGTGATTCTTATAAACGATGATTACACTCCTATGGAGTTCGTCGTTGAAGTGTTAGAAACGTTCTTCAAAATGAATCGTGAGCAAGCAACGCAGGTCATGCTAACGGTGCACACGCAGGGTCGTGGCGTCTGCGGTATATTCACTCGTGATATTGCTGAAACTAAATCAGCACAGGTCAACCAATATGCGCGGGATCATCAACACCCGTTGCTATGTGAAATTGAGGCCTCCGATGGATAGGATGCTTTTCATAGGCAGGACGCATCTGGCGACGCATCAGCGCGTGGGAGAAACAGTATGTTAAGCAAAGAACTTGAGCAGACGCTGAACGACGCCTTTCGGGCGGCTAGATCACGTCGTCACGAGTTCATGACCGTTGAGCATTTGCTTCTGGCCTTGCTGGACAACAACGATGCGATCCGCGTACTCAAAGCCTGTGGCGCACAGCTGAGCGGACTGCGGGGAGACCTGGTCGAATTCATAGACTCTACAACTCCCTTAATACCGGAAGATGAGCAAGAGCGAGAAACTCAGCCTACTCTCGGTTTTCAGCGGGTTTTGCAAAGGGCTGTTTTCCACGTACAAAGTTCAGGGAAAAGTGAAGTTACCGGTGCCAATGTGCTTGTAGCTATTTTCTCTGAGCAAGAATCACAAGCGGTTTATTTTTTGAAGACACAGAGCATTTCTCGTCTGGACGTCGTCAACTACATCACTCACGGTATTTCGAAGGTAGAAGAGGGCAACGACGAGTCCGGTGCTGAGCGAGAAAGCGTCAATAGCGAACAGGCTCCCGAGGAAGCGGAAAACAATCCACTAGATACCTTTGCAACCAACCTCAATGAAGAGGCTCAGGAAGGGAGGATTGATCCACTAATAGGCCGAACACAAGAGGTAGAGCGTGTCATTCAGGTGCTCGCTCGAAGACGCAAGAACAACCCGCTGCTTGTGGGTGAATCGGGCGTAGGTAAGACCGCTATCGCCGAGGGCTTAGCGAAGCTGATTGTCGATGAAGAAGTACCTGAGATGCTCAAGGACGCAGTGGTGTACTCCTTGGATCTGGGTGCGCTGCTGGCGGGAACAAAGTATCGAGGAGATTTCGAGAAGCGTTTCAAAGGCTTGCTGGCCGAGTTAAAACGCCGAGAAGGCGCCGTGCTATTTATCGATGAAATCCATACGATTATCGGCGCCGGCGCTGCTTCTGGCGGCGTAATGGATGCGTCGAATCTGCTGAAGCCTCTTTTAACGTCCGGAAAATTGCGCTGCGTTGGCTCTACAACCTTCCAAGAATATCGAGGTATTTTCGACAAAGATAAAGCGCTTAGCCGACGCTTTCAGAAGATCGACGTACTCGAGCCAAGTAAAGACGATGCCTATAAGATTCTCAAAGGGCTGAAGTCGCGCTTTGAGGAGCATCATGGGCTCCGCTATACAGACCAAGCGCTACGGGTCGCGACGGACTTATCCGCGCGCTACATCACGGATCGATTCCTACCGGATAAGGCGATAGACGTGATCGACGAAGCGGGTGCCTATCAACAACTACAGCCACCCTCACGAAGAAAGAAAGTCGTCGGCAAACACGATGTCGAAGCAACCGTGGCCAAGATAGCGCGCATACCTCCCAAATCGGTCAGCCAGAATGACAAAGAGGTCCTGCAAAAACTTGAGAGCAATTTGAAGATGGTTGTCTTCGGGCAAGACGACGCGGTCGGCAAGCTCGCCATGTCCATCAAAATGGCGAGAGCCGGATTGCGCGGCGGTGACAAGCCCATAGGCTCTTTCTTGCTGTCTGGTCCAACCGGTGTGGGTAAGACGGAAGTTACCCGTCAGCTCGCGAAAATACTTGGGCTTGAACTGGTCCGCTTTGACATGTCGGAGTATATGGAGCGTCACACCGTATCTCGCTTGATTGGAGCGCCACCCGGCTATGTGGGTTTTGATCAGGGAGGCCTGCTTACAGACGCGGTGACGAAGCATCCCCACGCGGTTGTACTCCTCGATGAGATTGAGAAGGCGCATCCGGAGGTCTTTAATCTGCTATTGCAGGTAATGGACCACGGTACGCTGACCGACAACAATGGGCGGAAAGCGGACTTCCGCAACGTGATACTGGTTATGACAACCAATGCTGGGGCTGAATCAATGAGCCGACGTTCTATCGGTTTTACCACCCAGGATCACAGCACAGATGGCGCGGAAGCGATCAATAAAATGTTCACACCAGAATTCCGAAACAGGCTAGACAATATCGTCCAGTTTGCGCCCCTGGGCGAGGACGTCATTCTTACTGTGGTCGATAAATTCATTGCTGAGTTGCAGGGGCAACTCGACGAAAAGCGCATTACCATCGATGTCGATGAAGACGCGCGCCTGTGGCTGGTTGAGAAAGGTTATGACAAGCACATGGGTGCTAGGCCCATGGATAGAGTCATCCAAGAGCACATCAAGAAGCCCTTAGCTGAACTGGTGCTTTTCGGTCCCTTAGCCGGGAAAGGAGGAACAGCTTTGGTGCGCTTGAACAGCGACGGCGATGGTCTAGAAGTGAGCGTTGCAGAAGACGAGTCGGCAGCAGCAGATGAGTTGGCACTGTCTTGATTAACACTGTACTTGATTAACGCTGTACTAGATTAACGCTGTATTAGTCGGCGTTTCCTGAAAAGTCGTTCTCTTAGAGCGCCAAGCCCTATTAGCCTTTATTAACGCTCGCGGTAGGTAATTCTTCCCTTGCTTAAGTCGTAGGGGGTCAGCTCGACACGCACCTTATCGCCGGTAAGTATACGAATGTAGTTCTTGCGCATTTTTCCTGAAATATGCGCGGTGACCACATGGCCATTTTCGAGTTTCACGCGAAAGGTCGTATTAGGCAGCGTATCGACTACCTCGCCTTCCATTTCGATTTGATCTTCCTTTGCCATATTCTCTTGTAGCAATCCTTCAGCAATAATCTTTAGTTTTGGTCTCTAGTTGCAGTCGCTAGTTGCGGTGTTTAGTCGCAGTATTTAGTTACGGCCTTTATTCACAGCGCTTGTCTACTATTGTTAGTAGATCGCTTCCGGCAGTCTCTTCAAGCTCAACAGGCTCCCCATCGCGATGCCGGCTAGCGTGCCGCGGATGGCCGTCGTTGGCTCTTGCTGGCTAAAGCTGTTTAGGAGTAATAAACGGCAGCTGTAAGCCGCTGTAAAAAGAAGCGCGCATTCTGCACGAAAATAAAAGGCAGAACTAGCGAAAAAATAAGCCTGCTATCCGACTGCAATCAGAGATTCGTCGCAGCGCTTCCACTGATTATTCTCGAGAACCTCTAGTGGTTGGTAATCTGCCTTGTAGGCCATTTTGCGACAGTTCTGAATCCAGTAGCCAAGATAAACGTAAGGAAGACCTCGTTCCCGGCAGTATTCTATTTGCCACAGTATCGCAAAGCGGCCAAGGCTTCGTGCTTCTTCGGCCGGCTCGTAAAAGGTATAAATTGCAGATACACCGTCAAGCATCATGTCGACAACCGCCAGAGCGACAAGTTGGCCTGCACTGCGAAACTCCACATATTCAGTGCAGCCCCAGGGGTCGTTTAAGAAAGAATCAAACTGGTCTCGGTCCGGCGGATACATGTCTCCATCCGCATGGCGGGCGCGAATGTAACGGTCGTAGAGTTCATAGCACTCATCGTTTGCTATCGAGCTTCGCGATACGATTTGCAAATCACGATTACGTCTGGCGCAGCGTTTGTGCACACGCTTGCTTTTAAATTCATCAACGGGAATACGTGCTGGGATACAGGCACTGCAGTGACTGCAATGAGGTCGATAAATGTGATTACCGCTGCGGCGGAAACCCAGGAGCGATAAATTGCTGTACAGCGTTTGGTCAACGGACTGACGGGGGTCGATGAAAAGCGTCGTTGCCTCTTCTCCATCCAGATAACTGCAACGGTGAGGATACGTCGTATAAACCTTAAGATCGCGTAGGGAGGAGGTCATCCGCCTTGTTTTCCCATTCTCCTAGCTCATCCAGCTTGTCAGTCTCAAACGTGAAGCAGCAGCGATTGGCAGTCGGAAACCGTGTCCCACGAAGCCTTCGCCGATTTGCTCGCAGTTTGCTCAAGTCTCCGCTCAAAGTCTACTCGATCAATGCACCGCGCACCCAGACTGTTGAGATGCTCGCTCTCTACCTGGCAATCCACCATCGGTATGTTCTGACGCTTGAGAAGTTCTATCAATGCCAGGAGAGCGATTTTTGACCCATCGTTAGCGCGTGAGAACATGCTCTCACCAAAGAAGCAGGCCCCAACAGCAACTCCGTACAAGCCGCCGATGAGTCGATCACTTTTTTCTCGGACTTCGATTGAGTGAGCAAAGCCTGCCCTATGGAGCCGTTCATACGCCCGGCGCATGCTCACACCAATCCAAGTACCCGCTTGGCCAGGTCTCGGCTCCGCACATGCCGCCATTACCTCAGAGAAAGCCGTATCTGCACTCAAACGGTAGTTTAGTCTTCGCATGCTGCGCTTTAGGGAGCGCGAAACATGTATCTCGTCGGTAAACAGTACAGAGCGGGGGTCTGGAGTCCACCAGAGTATGGGCTGCGGTTCCTCAAACCAAGGGAAAATACCGCGGCGATAGGCTTTGACAAGAGAGACCTCGTCTAGGGACCCTCCAATTGCGATGAGTCCGTTAGGATCGCTTAGTGCTTGCTCACTTGGGGGAAAGTCATCGCCCGGATTGAGCAGTGCGGGAAGTTCCAAAAAGCCTCAGGCCGCCTCCGCCAGTTCATCTAGATACTTCTCCGCGTCCAGGGCCGCCATGCAGCCAAAGCCCGCCGAGGTTACTGCTTGTCGATAGATATGATCGCCCACATCGCCTGCGGCAAAAACGCCTGGTACGCTGGTCGCGGTAGCATTGCCTTCCAGGCCACTGGAGACACGAATATAACCGGCTTTCATATCTAGCTGGCCTGCAAAAATATCAGTATTTGGTTTGTGGCCAATGGCGACAAATACTCCGGCTAGCGGCACCTCTTCATCTTCGCCGGTCTCTACGCTCTTTAGGCGCATCCCGGTAACGCCGCTATCATCTCCCAAGACCTCATCAAGAACATGGTTCCAACGAAACTCTACCTTTCCTTCGGCTTCCCGTGCGAACAAACGATCTTGCAGCACTTTTTCCGCACGTAGACTGTCACGCCGATGCACAAGCACCACTTTCTCGGCAAGATTTGCAAGGTAGAGAGCTTCTTCGACCGCCGTGTTGCCACCACCAATGACCGCTACCGTTTTATTGCGGTAAAAGAAGCCATCGCAGGTAGCGCAGGCGCTTACGCCTTTACCCAAAAAGCGCTCTTCACTTTCCAATCCCAAATACTGGGCGGAAGCGCCGGTGGCAATGATGAGCGCATCACAGGTGTACTTATGACTTCCCTGAAGCTCGATGGGACGCTTTGTCAGGTCGACGCTTTCGATATGATCAAACTGCACATCGGTCCCGAACCGTTCTACATGAGCGAGCATGTCTTGCATCAGGCCTGGTCCTTGTAAATCAGGCGTGCCCCCAGGCCAGTTTTCTACTTCCGTTGTGGTTGTTAGCTGGCCTCCTTGCTGGATGCCGGTAATGACTACCGGATTGAGATTTGCGCGAGCAGCATAAACCGCCGCGGTATAGCCTGCTGGACCGGATCCCAAAATAATTAAGCGATGATGTGCTGCGTCTGCCATAGAATGCTCATTTGCGGAAAGCGCGTAATGGTAAAGCATGGTCTGCTGCACCGCAAAGATCAAAAATGTTTAAGGTAATGACGTTAAGCTATTGAAATTTATACTAAACATATACAGAATCAGGGTCCCTAATTTTTGAACTTGCAACATGCCAATGCCGCAAGCACACGATAATTCTGGCGCGTCCTCGCGGATGCGTGAGGGCTTATTGATCGGCCTAGGGGCTGCCTGTGCCTATCTTGTAATTAGTCTTCTCAGCTATAGCGACAGTGATCCGGGCTGGTCCGCAACGGGCAGCGGCGACGCGATTCAAAATCTAGGGGGTCCCACGGGAGCCTGGCTTGCGGACGCGAGTTTTTCCCTAGTTGGGTTCTTAGCCTATCTCTTCCCTCTGATGCTTGCTTATCGCGTAGCCGTACTGTTTTCGGAGCGGGAAAAGCCGACGAGCTTTTCAAGCGCAGCGCTCAGCCTCCGAGTCGTCGGGCTCATTCTGGTCATGGCATCGGGCACAGCCCTCGCATACTTGAACCACGGGGGCGGGGGTAGTCTTCCGCAGGGGGCGGGTGGAATCGTCGGTCAAGCTGTAGGACTGGCGGTGCGTGATGCTTTTAGTGCGTTTGGAGGGCGTTTGCTACTGGTGGCCGTGTTCTTGTTTGGAATCACGATTTTTACCGATCTCAGTTGGCTGCGGATGATGGATCGATTGGGAGCACTTGCGCTGGCTATTTTTGACTCGAGCAGCCGTTTTTTAGTGCGTTTTTGGGATGACCGCAAAGACAAACTGGAGCGGGAACGGCAACTGGAAGCCCGCAAGCAAGTCATTGAGCATCACGTAGAGAAGGAAAAGAAACGGACGCCGCCAAAGATCAAACCGCTCAAAAAGCCGCCGGAGGTGTCTGATCGAGCCGAGCGTGAGCGACAGGTGCCTCTATTTGACGCACCGGTGAGCGGTGAGCTTCCTGCCCTCGATCTCTTGGACGTGCAAACGCGCGATCCAGACTTGGGATACTCGCCCGAAGCGCTAGAGAAGATTTCCAAACTCCTTGAGCTAAAACTCGCTGACTTTGGCGTGACCGCTGAAGTTACCGCCGTATACCCGGGCCCGGTCATCACGCGTTTCGAGATCCAACCGGCGCCGGGCGTAAAAGTATCTCGCATCTCTAATCTAGCAAAGGATCTTGCCCGCTCGCTCGCGGTGATTTCTGTACGCGTAGTTGAGGTGATTCCAGGCAAGAGCGTCGTTGGTATCGAAATACCCAACGAGCACCGAGAGATCGTAAACTTTAGAGAAGTGCTTGCATCGCGGGCGTTCGACAAATCACCGTCGGCGCTTAGCATTGCGCTGGGCCATGATATTTCCGGGCAGCCAATCGTTGCGGACCTAGCACGAATGCCTCACTTGCTAGTTGCGGGTACCACCGGCTCCGGCAAGTCCGTCGGTGTAAACGCCATGCTCCTGAGCCTGCTGTATAAATCGACGCCGCAAGACGTCCGTATGATTTTGGTAGATCCGAAGATGCTCGAGCTATCTGTCTACGACGGCATTCCGCATCTATTGACGCCCGTTATTACGGACATGAAAGACGCTGCAAATGGATTGCGCTGGTGTGTGGCAGAGATGGAGCGGCGCTACAAACTTATGGCAGCACTGGGCGTACGCAACCTGGCTGGCTTCAACCGCAAAGTGGCCGATGCGATCAAGGCCGAAAAACCGTTAGAGGATCCGCTTTGGGCTCCCGATCCGCTTTCTATGACGCCAGTCGATGAGCAAACCTGCCCCACCTTAGAGGCGCTTCCAGCGATCGTGGTCGTCATCGACGAGTTTGCCGACATGATGATGATTGTCGGTAAAAAGGTAGAAGAACTGATCGCACGGATCGCGCAAAAGGCGAGGGCAGCGGGTATCCATCTGATACTGGCGACACAGCGTCCCTCCGTGGATGTGATTACGGGACTAATAAAGGCCAACATCCCGACCCGCATCGCATTCCAGGTAAGTTCAAAGGTCGATTCACGCACGATCCTGGATCAAGGAGGTGCTGAGCAACTTCTAGGGCATGGCGATATGCTTTACCTGCCACCAGGCAGCGGACTACCTACGCGTGTCCACGGCGCTTTCGTGTCCGATGATGAAGTCCATAGGGTAGTTGCTGACTGGAAGAGAAGGGGAGAGCCCACCTACATCGAAGGACTTCTAGACGAGGGAAGCTCTACCCCGGTAACTGCCGCCGAACTCCAGTCGGGAACTTCAGAGGAAGATAATGAGTCCGATGCTTTATACGATGAAGCTGTGCACTATGTAACGCAGAGTCGGCGAGCGTCCATCTCAAGCGTGCAGCGAAAGCTACGCATCGGCTATAACCGGGCGGCACGTCTCATTGAGGCTATGGAAGCGGCAGGTGTGGTTTCTGAAATGCAAACAAACGGGCAGCGCGAGGTTTTAGCCCCCCCTCCCGTCGAAGGCTAGACAGACAAAGCAAAAAAAGGATTCGCTTGAACACGCTTGCACTGAGTTTAAACACCTTATCGCGCTTTCTTGTTGCTATCGCCTGTATCTGCGCGAGCGCTTACCTTTGCGCCCAAGATAGTGGCTCGCTCTCCGAAGGAGACGCGCTATGGGCGGTGTTGGCGAAACATGACCGCGCGCTTGGTCGCTTTGATCAACGTTTGCTCGATGAAAGTGGAGCTCTCGTCGAGCAGTCCTCGGGTACTTACCGAGCGATGCAACCGAGATTTTTTCGCTGGGAGATTCATGAGCCGGATCAGCAGGCAATCATCGTCAACGCCGATACTCTCTGGCATTTCGATATCGATTTAGGAACGGCAACTCGTCGGCCGGTCACTTCGAGCAATGATTTGAGCGCGCTGGAGCTGCTTACCGGCGACACGGCAACACTCAAGACCCAGTTTTCCGTAACCGCGTTGGCTAGGGAACGCTACCGGCTCCATCCACTCTATCCGCAGGCTGGTTTTGTATCGCTGGAGCTAACGCTTAGTGATCAAAAGCTCGTCCGCATCGATATTTTTGATCGCAGTTCCCAGCAGATTGTTATTGTGCTGTCCCCGGCGGACGATCCCTCGGCCGTTGCCCTCAGCGATTTCGAGTTTACTCCCCCCGAGGACGTCGAAGTCTTCGATGCATCCTAAGGGCCCTAGCGTAAGACCGATAGAATTAAGACCGCATCTCGCCCTCGGCTGGGTGAGTCTTCGAAGCGGGCTCACCCGGCGAACATCTGTTCAAAACACGCCAGTGGAGTAGCTTGCACCTTGGTCTCCGATCTTTTTGACGATCCCGCCGCCGCTGGTGAGCGCAATCAATATCAGCCTCTAGCGGCGGCGCTGCGACCTGAGCTACCAGAACAGCTGGTGGGACAAGCTCATATCTTGAAGAAGGGATCGGCGCTACGATCCGCTCTCGAGCAAGGCACTCTGCACTCAATGCTGTTTTGGGGGCCACCGGGCGTGGGCAAAACGACGCTAGCGCGCATGCTTTGTGACAGAGCCAGTGCCAAGCTTATATCCCTTTCTGCGGTCACGGACGGAGTGAAGGCTATCCGTGAGGCTGTCGCCCTTGCCCAGTCGGAAAAGCAGCACGGTAGACAAGCGGTGCTTTTTGTCGATGAGGTACACCGCTTTAATAAGGCCCAGCAGGATGCTTTTCTTCCCTTTGTCGAAGATGGCACGCTTTTTTTGCTTGGAGCTACTACAGAGAATCCAGCGTTTGAGCTCAACACGGCGTTACTGTCTAGGGTACGCGTATACAGGCTTGAGCCGCTTTCAGCTGTGGACTTGCGACAAATCATCGCTAGAGGTGCTATGTATGTCGGCCTCGAACTGAGCGATGACCAGCAAGGCAAGATTGCCGCGATCGCTGACGGAGACGCAAGGCGAGCACTCAATCTGGTGGAGCTAGCAGCAAACGCAGATTGCGACGATGGGCACTTGTCGGAAGATGCATTTGATTCGCTCTTAACCGGCGCACCGAAGCGCTTTGATAAAGGTGGCGATCAGTTTTACGACCAGATTTCAGCATTGCACAAAGCGGTCCGCGGCAGTTCGCCAGACGCCGCACTCTATTGGTACTGCCGTATGCTCGACGGGGGCTGCGACGCGCTGTATGTAGCTCGCCGGGTGGTCCGCATGGCTAGTGAAGACATAGGAAACGCTGATCC
>JBCBZV010000187.1:0-6258 GCA_039815155.1 Pseudomonadota bacterium | reverse complement strand
GTCTTTCATTGTATACTCGGTAGCCAGAGGTTAGATCAGTTGTTTTCAGCCCAGACACTGCTCTCAAAATACCCCAAGCTAACTTTCTGAGCGCTGAACCTCTTAGGGGCCAAGAACCAATGCAAACGTCCGCTGATTCGCTTTCGCACGCAAACAGCATTTCCATTATGAAACTCGGATCATGCTGCCCATCAGCGTCCATGGTAACGACCGTGGTGAATCGGTTTGCAAGTGCGTATCGAATTCCGGTCTGTGTTGCACCCCAAGCACCTAGGCGATTGATAAGCGGTATAACCGTCGCTCCGCTCTCCGCCGCCACAAGAGCCGTATCGTCCGTGCTAGCATCATCCACCACGACAATCGGTAGTACAACGTGCTGACCTATTGACGCAATCACGTCTGACACTGATTGTGCTTCATTATGCGCGGGGATCACCACCAGCGTCTTTCCGGAGCTTTCAGTAAGCTGATTCAAAAGGCAGCACCGTTACGCTGAAAGTTACAATTCCCGTCTTCTACTGAGCTGACTCATGATCGAGATCATTAGGCCGCACAAAAACACCCTAGTTGACACGATTGCCCTAAATAAACGCTGTTAGTATTCGAGAAAGGTTGTCTGTTACTAATTTCAAAGCAAATACGTGTCACTTAGGTCCATTTGGAAAAAGAAACAGCTTGGTGTTTGAGTGTTCATGCTAATCACCACCTAGTAGCTCGCTCTGACAAATTCAAACCAATGCCCGCGTTTAATGCGGTCCGCCAGGAAAGATAGATAATGCTTGTGAGAATTAGTTACCTGTTAGTCGCCTTAATAGCGGCGGTTTCAATCGTCAGACTAATATCAGATCACGATCAAGTTGAACCCGGTGAAGTACTCGACGCGACGAAGATGAACAGCCCGATTGGCGGTGTCAATGTAGCGGACCATAAGCCGTCGCTGACCAATGAACAATTGAGTACAGCGATTAACGTTACCACTATCGCTCAAGACCGTAATGGTAGTGTCGGGCCGACAACAACGCCAGATAAATTTGAAAATATATCTGATGCTGTCGAAGAGACAGATATAAATATTGGTGTATATATGGATCCGAACGACATTTCTACCTACCGTCGTGACACAGATCGCCGGACCGTGAACATAGGAGTCTATGTGGATCCTGACGATCCCTCGACTTGGATATCACGTAGCGAAGAAACAGTTACGGTATTCGACCCCTCTTACGACCCTAATGACCCAAGTTATCGACCTTCAGCTGCGGTTTCTACTGGGGTAAACGTTGGTGAAGACCAAGACCCTGATGCGCCAGAGCTTTGGCAAATAAGCGGCAGCAGCGAGCGCGTAATTGTTGGCGACGATTCGCTGCCAAACCGGCCAGCAGAGGCTAATCCCTATTAGAGTAGTGGTTCATAGACAAACGTTCCGATAGCTTAGCCCTCTACTAGATGGCTCCTGCTGCTTAATTAAGTGAATCCCACCCCCATCCATCGCCGCTTCCGAAATCGGGACTAATTCAAAGCCTCGACCGGAAAATAGTCCTGCAAACGTTCGCGCACCTCATCGTCAGTTTTAATACCATAGGCCGGTGCAATGATCGCACCTTGGCAATATAAAAATTGACGCAGGACAAACAGAACTTTTCGTTTCGTGCCGAACCTTCTGATACTTCGGGTAGTGTGAGTAATTCAAAGCTTCTCTTTCTTGAATCGCTTTGGCCGACAATCGCGTCTCAGGATGCGTCAAAATGAGCCTTTTGCGGATGGTCTACACGGTTTGTTCTCTCGATAATGACAGCACTAGGTCTTGCGAACGCAGCTACGCTATCTATATGCCCATCAGTTTCATTGTTGAGAAGGTCTCCGGGTAACCAGATCAATTTCAATGACGCTAGCGGTCGGCGCGCCAGGAAATGGCATCGGAGCCGAAAATGAGGGCAAGGTGGCGGTCTTCCGTTGGAACGGCGCAGCCTGAGACCTGATTCCAATAGCGTCTAGTTGGGGAGGGGGGGCGCAAACCCAGGTTTGGGCTGAGCGATAGCACTGCCCAGTGACGAAACTACCCCTGCGACAAGAATCCACTCCCAGATCGCTGGCGGTCCCGCTCGAATTTTTGATCTCACCATAGACTCTAACGACGACGATAACGGCGGGGTCGATAATGGCGACGATGATTACGTCAACACGTCGCGCAATGAGATTGACGACATCGATAACGAGTGTTGCGGGCCTTCTGGAGGGGATACAGACAAGGACGACGTCAACGACGCGAGCGATGCGTCTTCCATCAATCCTACTGAAATCGCAGGCAACGATGGTGACAGATTTGGAGTCAACTTGGGAGCGCAGCTCGGCTCAGACTCGAATGGCGACGGGGTTGGTGATTGAGGAAGAGTTTGGGAGCAGGACGGATCCCGCGGATTGTGGCGATTTTCGTAGATGAACGCCGATATTGCTGCTGATCGCGGCACTGCTTGGCCAATAATACCTTCGCTCTTGCAAACAAAGCCGCTGGAATAAGGCTTTCTAAAAGTCCACATACGACTAATCCGACAACCTTCTTTGACGGCCAAATTGTCGTCTGTAACCGAGGCCAGAATCCTATTCCAATCCGGCTTGCTGTTTAGACTAAGAAAGAGAACGCTGGGCGATACCTTCCGCTGGTTTGGTATATCATCACTCCCCCTATGGGATTAAGAAAATCTCAAAGGTAAAGCTAGATCCTGTCCATCGCAGCCTTGATGAGTGGACTACTCAAACCAGTCGCAGTAGGCACGTCCGCTGCTGATAGCGGATCTGAGGCAGCGTCAATTTCTTCCCCATCATCAAAACCATCGTTGTCACTGTCCGCAAGCAAAGGATTGGTCCCCAACTCCGTTTCCCGATTATCCCTCAATCCATCACCGTCGCTGTCAGTGGTCTCACTCGCATCCCCCGGAAAATCATCGGTTTCGTCTGGCGTGCCGTCGCCATCATCATCATCGTCGCAGACATCGCCCTGCCCATCGGCATTTAGATCGGCCTGAGAGGCATTGGCATTTAACGGACAGTTATCCGCCTCGTCAGCGATACCATCTGCATCCGTATCAGCGAGCACAGTGATGGAGAATCCCACCAACTCACCCTCCCCACCGGCTGCCTCGGTCGCACTGAGTACAATACCAGCCGTGGTGCCAACCTCTGCGCTACTCGGCGAACCGCTCAGTTCTCCGGTTTGCGGATCGAACTGCACCCAGCCGGGGGCATTTTCCAGCGCGAACGTTTGCGTCTCACCGGGATCGTCATTGATCTCAGTGGGTTGGAATGGCCCATAGGATTCGCCAGGGACTAGGGGCCCGGGAGGGGCACCGACCAGGTTTGGCGCGGTGTTGCTGAGGCGAAACACTCGGACCCGACTCGGACTCATATTAGATGCAGCGCCGAGGGCCACCGTCTGTCCGTCTTCTGCCAGTGCCACTGCGTCACCTTCTCGATCGCTGCTGGATACTAGGCTTATACCCGGATTGATCGCGACCCATGCTCCGGCCACAAACCGATAGATCTGCGAAGGGATAGCGGCGCTGGGACTGCCCGGTGAACCGACCACGAGTGTCTGCCCATCGCCGGCGAGTGCTACCGAGGCCCCTACGCTGCTAAACGATGTTCCGCGGATATCGCCACCTCGCTGGACCCAGACATCGGCAACTAGGTCGTATACCCTCGCCTCACAAGAGAAAACGCCATTGCTGTCGTTACTGCGCGAGCCAACCGCCAGGGTCAAGCCGCTACTGGAGAGAGCAACGGTGTCACCCAGTTCCTCGTTCGCCTTTGCCGCCAGAGTGCTTCCCAACTGAACCCATTCACCCTCGGTCAATCGGTAAACATTGACAACGCCTTCGCCGGCCTGATTTAGGTTCACTTGCGACACGTAGGCGAGTATCGAACCATCGGCGCTCAGCGCCACCGACGAGTCGGCGAATGATCCTCCTGGTTGGACTGGCCCATCGATACGGCTACCAAGAGGCTCCTAGACTTCACCGCGCAGTATATAGGCCCTGCACCAGCGAGCGCCGCTGGCGGCTAGCACTTTTCCACTCTTTGATAACGCAAAAGATAAGCCCAGCCGGGCGGAACCAAGATCATTGATATCATCGCCGAGCTGTTCCCAAATGCCGTTTTCAAACTGAAAGACGCGTGCTTCGCCCGAGTCATCCGCACCCACGTCACTTCCGGGAATACCGAGAGCCACGACTCGGCCATCTGACGACAGCGGCACAGCCGCTGCCATGCTGTCGCTACTTGCATCCATCACCAGGTAGGAAAACACATCGCTGCCGGTGAAATCGGCGTCTGGCATGTAAGTGATGGTTGATCCGGTAGGAGGCCCTAAGCTTCCGCTTTGCGGTTGTGACAGTACGGAGTAATTTAGGTCCTCCAGGTTGGCATCCGATCCCACCAGTTCGATGCTTACCATTTCAGGGACTTGTTGGCCGCTTTAGCGTACAGCGGCAAAAACATCATTCGCCCAGGTCCGAAAGCTACTTTGCAACCGCAAGACACGGGCGCCGCCGTCCGACCCCAGAGCCCTTGACGCCAGCACGACGGTCAAGTCGTCTTGACCAAATTGGGCGTTTGCCAACACCGGGTCATCACCGACCACGCCGACTGCCATGGGCTCCCAGCTTTGATCATTAAACCGGAATGCTCGTAGCGGGGATCTTCCAAACAACAAACTTCTGCCATCGCGCGATAGATCGCCGATATTCCATGAATCGACGCCGAAATTTCCACTCTCAGCCTGCCAATCGGTTCCATTAAATCGGTAAACCGGTGATGCGCCGCGCGGATTAAAAAGCGTGCTGCCATCACCCGACAGCTCCACATTCACACCGGTACACTCACCGCCAGGATCGCTGACGTCGGCCCCTAATTGCTGCCACTGGCTTCCATCAAACTTGAATACTCGCGCCGTGCCTACCCGTTCGCCCTGAGCCGTGTTTCCGCAGGTAGACGAGCCGACGGCAAGTACGCTTCCATCCAAGGACAGGCTCACAGAGCTACCGAAGCCCTCTATGAAAAGTTCACCGGTTAGGTCAGCTCCGAGCTGCACTCAGTCGCCAGTGTCAAATTCGAAAACGCGAACGCGACCTCTCTCCGTCAGTGTCAGGCTCGCCGACCGCCGAAATTTACCCGTCACGAGAGAGCAACATCGCGACCTGTTCTGCTATTTGCGCCGAAATCACAATCGATGTCAGACCCTAACTGTGCGTAATTCCCGAAGCTTGTTGCATTGACATCGTTATTGCGAAACACCTTCACTCGCCCACCGGCCACCTGGGCGAGGTTGTTGGGCTCTTGGTTACCAGGGCCGCCGAGGGCTAGGATAGAACCGTCAGCAGAAAGGGCGAAGGAAGCGCTAGAGTTTTCCAACCGGAGGTCACCCCGCGTGTTCGTGTTCGCGCCCGCCGCATCCCACTCCCGAGAAATGTCGTTGAAACGAAATACGCGCGCTCTCACAAGAAACATAAAGTCCGGATTACCCGGCCCTCTGGTATTCACGACTTGTCCGCCTAGTAGCGCAAGTATCCGCCCATCGTGCGACAGCTGCGCATCCTCCCTGGTTGAGAAGGCGTTATCACCTAGCACATCCTCGCTGATCGGCTCGTAGCTAAAGGGCTCGAACACGGAAACTGTGACTGTCCTATCCGTACTGTCCGAACCGCCATCGCTTGCCCGATAAGTGAACGTGTCCTCCCCAAGGAAGTCGTCGTTTGACGTTTAGCTTACGGTGTCCCCCTGTACAGCGGAGAGTGTCCCGTGCGCTGGCTGGGACTGAATAGAATAGGAAAGATCATCACCGCCGCTGTCTTGAGCATCGAAAATGATCTGCGTGCTGAACGGCTCGTTGGCGGTACTCCTTGGGGCAGATGAAAATACGTCAAACGCGACCGGATTAGAAGCGTTTGCTGCATTGATCGACGCAAGAAAGATACACAGGGCTAATGAGGTTGTGAGTCGGTCAAGAAAACTCTCTGGTGAGTAATTCTTGGTCGAAGTGATACGTGCGGCTTTAAACACAGTTGGCCCGACTGTTTTTCTAATTTTGATGGTCGATGTTAAAGGAATAGACCAGAGAAACCGAAAGCACCTCAAAATACTCCAGCCCCCGACGACTCGCCGGGACAAACTCATCTGTCGGATTCACGTGCCTATGCAATTGGTTCTTGCTGCGTAATACAGTGAATCCCACCCCCACCCATTGCGATATCCGAAATCGGCACC
>JBCBZV010000058.1:0-25198 GCA_039815155.1 Pseudomonadota bacterium | reverse complement strand
TGACAGCTATCGACCGAAGCACTCGACGATCAATCAGGGGGGATCCAAAGGCAAGAAACGAAAAACTGCGCCATAATCCGGCGCTCTGGGTGGGTCAATATTCAGTGCAAACCCTGGGTCACTTTTGAATGCAAATCGACAATATGACGTTCTTCGCTGTTCTCGGTGTATTCATCGACTGTTCTTTGGCCGTGATGGCTGCGGTTGCATTTCGAAACCATGGGCTATTGTATTGATGCTCTGGAAGCACTTGGGCCGCACTCGTACTGGACAACTGCGCTGTTGACACCACCACCACTTGCGCTGAAGCAAACCGTATACTCGACAAAGGCATCATGTCTTCCTGTCAGTCTGGACACATCGGTACCTTCGGGAATTTATCCTGATGACATGACAGCGTTGAGTCAGCAACGTGACAGCTTTGTGAAGACCGCATAGCGTTCTTGAATCCCGACACGTGTCAGCGAACGCTCGATATAAACTCACTTGCGTAGGGCGGTTTCTCGTGGCCTCCTCTAGCAACTAGGTTCTGAGCATCACCGACGGCAAGTACGCACTTGCCGAGACTCTCTTCAAGATGGTTGAACTGTCCCTTGGGTTCAGGTCCAAATAAACCGATCTCATCATCAAGGGCCAGTATTCTCACTACTGAGATACAAGGTGGGCTGACGGAGATGCGCGAGTGGTATTTGCTGCACAAGTAGACACCCACGTTTTTTGGGTGGCCGTCAGCCATACCCGCACGTGCATCCGTGGTCGTCAGACAAACACGGTTGGTTCAATAGTTAACTGGCGCGATCCGCTAGCGACGGTCTCAACACGTTTGAATCAGCCTGCCGCGTTTCGAAAGTCGGGGAATCGATAACCCTCTGAGATGCAGTGAAGTACACGATTTGCTTGACATCCGTGCTCTAGGTTTTCACGTATCAAGTGAAAAATCAGGGGTGTCTGTAAATTGAATATGAAACAACCTAAACCGATAACCGAGACGCGCGGAGCGGGCACCAACCACGAAGCGCTCAAGAACGATGAGTTTCGAACCCAGATAGCGCTTGGATGCAAGTCCGTACACCTCTCTGACGGCGTACGGCAACTGATGCCAGCGGACCTGGCATCCATCGTTGTGAGCGTCGTCGAATACGACGACTTCGATCATTGTTCCCCCGTAAACCACGACTGGGGTACGTTTGCATACGAGCAAAGGCAGGTGATATGGACGATTAATGAGCAGCTAGAGCCTGTGGATGCGCAGGGCGATTCCTCCGACTCAGATACCAGAGTACTGTCGATCATGCTTCAAAGTGAACTGTTGGTCGAACCGGAGATAGAAAAAGTAGCGGGCTAGCCAAGAATGAGCTCGTCGATGGGACGGTGATGCACAAAGCCCAATTTACTGCAATTCTGGTGCGTTAGAGGTGCCTCCCTCAGTACCGTTACTAAAACACCACGCCGCGCGCACTCCTCTGACTGAATTGTGCATAGACTGTTGTATATTGAGGAGTGGCCGAAGTCTGCTGGACCGCTCACGCCACTTTCCGAGCTCGAGTTATTGAAAGCAGGAGCGATGTGAATCAAGCGCGCGCCGTCGGTAGCCTATTGGGAAGGAAAAAAGGTGCGCACGAGGGCGCACCACATAAGGGATCGCGCTCTCGAAACTAGCGCCGTCGAATATTGGTAGAACCGGCGCGCGGTGTCAATCCTGCTTTTTGGGGCCCCGTTAAGGCTTTGATTAGAACTTGTAAACACTACAAATCCGACAGAACCAAAATCGGCTGTGATTTATAGAACCCGGCGCCGGTCGCGGACGCAACGACCCGGAGCGAGCGCCGGCTATGCGCATATTTAACGCCGCGATTTATTTAACACACCACTTGTGGATAAAGTTCAAGATGCGGAGGTGTCGGTGATTCGGGCCTGCGCGCTACACTGTTTCGCTCAACAAACACCATCGCCGCTGTAAGCGATACCAGACTTTTCGATCGATACAATCTTTATTTTACGACCATGAAACAAGATGACGTCACCTATAAGAGCCCATCCACTCCTGGTGGCGCGACGCTTTTGGACTTGGACCCATCGGACAGAGACTTCGCACTTCGTGGCGCTCAACTATTGGCAGCTTCGCTTATTGCCGAAGGTGTTGAGGTAGTATTCGGATATCCTGGCGGCGCCAACCTCGAATTGTTCGACGCACTGGCCGAGTATGAAATCAGAGTTATTCGTACTGAGCACGAGCAAGGTGCCGTGCATGCTGCCCAGGGGTATGCTCGTGTATCCGGTCGCCCTGGTGTTTGCCTCGCAACATCCGGTCCTGGAGCAACGAACTTGGTCACGGGCATCGCCGATGCGAATAGCGATAGTACGCCCTTGGTGTGCATCACTGGGAATGTGCCGTCGCATCTGATGGGCAAGAACGCCTTTCAGGAAGTTGACATCGTTTCCATTACCGGGCCAATTACCAAAAAAAACTATCTCATCAAGCAGGTGTCAGATGTACCGGCAACTGTTCGGGAAGCCTTTGCCCTGGCGAGTGGGAATCGGCCTGGACCAGTGCTGATCGACATCCCTAAAGATATCCAGCAACACTATCCTGTGGATCGAGGCGGGCGCTACCTGTCTCCATCTATCCCAGCTATGAGCAATGGACCGGAGCCGCGTATCTCTGGGCTGGACCGAACGCAGCTGAAGGAGGCATGCGATCTACTCAATAACGCGAATCGGCCGGTCATCTATGCCGGAGGCGGCATCGTGTCTGCCGGTTGCTCGGCCGAACTGTTTTCACTGGCGACACGACTCAACTGCCCCGTCACGACTACGGTCATGGCTCACGGAGCGTTCCCACCCGATCATCGACTCTCTTTCGGCTGTCTTGGTATGCACGGATCTAAATTCGCAAACGTAGCCGTAAACGAGGCCGATGTCGTACTGGCGATCGGCGTTCGTTTCGATGATCGAGTCACCGGCCGTGTGGATAACTTTATGGAGTTTGCGAAGATCATACACATAGACATTGATCCGCAAGAACTCAACAAGAATAAAACCGTCACCCTCGCTGTTTGCGCCGATTTGAAGTGTGCACTACCACAATTGCTGAGCGATGTTATCCCTGGAGAACATACTGGCTGGGTCGATTATCTGCATACAGTCAAAGCAAAGTACCCCTACGACATTCCACATACAGACAGTATATCGCCGCAGTTCGCAATCAAGCTTCTTAGTGACATTACACAAGGTGACGCTACGGTAGCGATGGGCGTTGGTCAGCATCAGATGTGGGCCATGCAACACTATCAGTCTCGTCGCCCGGGGGCTTTTTTGTCGAGCTCTGGTTTTGGCACGATGGGATACGGTTTGCCAGCAGCGATCGGAGCAAAAGTGGCCGAACCGGAACGTTGCGTCATCGATATCGACGGCGACGGGTCGTTTGACATGAACGTGCAAGAACTGGCGACCTGTCGCCGCTATTGTATCGGCGTGAAAATCGTAATCATAAACAACCAATGGCTCGGCATGGTGCGACAGTGGCAAGACATGATCTACGAAGGCAGGCGTACGGGATCCGCAACGGATGACCCGATGTCGGTAAAATCAGCACCGGAGCCCGGAACATACCCAGATTTCCCGATGATCGCAGCCGGTTATCGCATAAAAGCTGAACAGGTTACACGCGTCGACCACCTCCGAGATGCGTACATGCGCATGCTGGCTGATCCGACCGAACCGTATTTACTCGATGTTGTTGTGGCATCCGAAGAGAACGTGTTTCCAATGATCCCGGCAGGAGGTAGTTATAAAGAAATCATAATGAATGAGGCGGAAATGAAAGCGTTTGAAGATGCTTCCCAAGGTTCGAATATCTAACGAAATTCAGCTCCACAGTTATCCCAATGTCGACAATCAAGAACTCAAGGCGGTAGTTCATAGCCACAAAAACTGTAGCCCCTGTTTAATTTGCGTGACACAGAGTTGCGCTTTCGCGTGCTACAGACGGGGTTGCACTCGATAGAAGCTCACCAGTCGATACAACTGATGCGTCTAGTATGTAATCAAGAAGAGGGTAGTGGGTCGTTAAGTACTTAGCGCCGCCTTGTTTCAACGGCGCCTGTTGTCCCGATCGCATGCCGCTTCCTGAAGACTCCCCGTATTGTGCGTAGAGCCGGTCAATTACATCCAATCCTGATGTCACTTCTCCGAAGGGGGCGAAGCCCTTTTGATCGAGCCTGCTGTTATCTACCAAGTTGATGAACACCTGAGTATTTCGGCTGTCAGGACCAGAGTTGGCAAACGCTAAACATCCACGTCGGTTACTTGCTAGCACCGGGTCATCTTTTATGGCTAACGATTCCCATGCTTTTGTCACTTGTGGATCCGGACTGATCCCAAATTGAGCAACGAACCCTTCGACTACTCGATGGAACGCGACGCCATCAAAAAACCCGTTCGATACCAGATTGTAAAAGCGATCCGCACCTCTCGGGGCCCATGTGCGATCCACGAGGACCTCAAACGACCCTTCAGACGTCTCAAACCGTGCCGTAAAAGATGCGGGCGCTTCCCGATGCCAGTCATCGGTCCTCGGGAAGAGTAACTCGAGCTTCTTCGTATACGTGTCGCTCTGTGTCAGAGTCAAAAATCGCCCCAAGTAAGGTCCCCAGATACTGGGCAAAGAGTGAGTGCCATGTCCCCGCGTGAGCCCCGTGATCGGTAGAACTACGCCGGTGCCGTTCATGACATGTTGAATTTGCTTGTTCAGTATACCCAGTTCTGGTGGGTTAACCTGATCATCGGCCGAGTTGATCGCCAACAGCGGCGCTTCAATACGGTTCAGACGAGGAGCCGGGTTATAGAATCGTGACGCATCAAACGCCCAAACCATATCGTTTGCATCTAGTCTGTCGGTATACCGATCGATCAGCGATTCTAAGAGCACCTCGGCTTTCGCCCGTGTCGGTGCGATGGACTGCTGAAACAAGGGGCTAGACGTCATCACGATAAGCGCGTTAACCGCTTCCCTGAGCCCATCAGGTTGCCGATCGTATTCTCCCTGATTCCAAGACGGATCTGTCTTGATAGCATCGATTATCATCTTGCGAAGCATCCGATTGCGGCCAGCAATTTCCACAGGCAGGCTCGCAAGTGGCATGAGTGCATCCATGAAACCCGGGTACGTGACCCCCCACATCCAAGACAACATACCGCCCATCGATGTGCCCATAACGAGTCGGAGATGATCCACACCAAGGTGGTTTGTCAGAAGCGAGTGCTGCGCTCTGATGATATCTTCGTAGGTATAGGCTGGGAATCGGGCTCGCAAGCCATCGCTTGGTTTACTGGACCCACCATGACCAATACTGTCGGGAAGAATAATGAAGTATCGATTCGCATCGAGAATGCCCCCTTCCTCAAACAGTACTCCCGCAAACTGATCACGTAGGAAGCCAAGGCCACTCCCGGTTGTTCCATGCATAATCAAAACCGCATTCTGCGCACGCCCCGTTGCGTCTCGGCGCAAGGTTCCTAGGGTTCGGTAATGCTGGCGCAGCTCTATCTCATTACCATCGTCAAATCTGAAGTTCGGAATCACAAAATTTTTTTCGAGCGCTGAAACTGATGCGTGCGCTGATGGCAGGGCCGCCATGGACAAGCAGCCTAGTGCACCAGAGATCAGGATCTTGCCGAACCTTGCTATTCGTTGACAGAACATCCCTATTTGATGGGTACCTTGGAAAAGAACTCGCTCAGTGGAGAGACTCTCCTTGTTTTTATACATCAACTTCTCTCGTAGATATTCCGCTTAACGCACAGAAACCTTACGCAGGCTGCCTTTGGTGCTACCGATTAGAATAAGTTCGACTACCGTGCCCTTGTGTAACACTGAGCATCCTGCGTGTCACGCTTAGCCCCTTACGCTGATCGAACCGACAGCGGTAGAATGTAGTGGGACAAACGACGACGCAAATGCGTCCTACCGCTAACGCGCACGCAAATCGCATGGCAAGCACTGCGGTTCGAGTCATGCGACCAAAGTATCATGAGGCTAGAAACATGCGGGTGAACAGTATCTCAGCGACGGAAATAGCTTCTCTCACCCGCGCACTTCACGCAACAGCCCAAGACCCTCGATATAGTTATCGGAGTATAAAGAAAACCATATGCGTAGGGTCTACGCTCGACACGAAGACGAAACGGTTTGGTGAAATAGATGAAGTCAATGAGACATGGTCGTTTCTAATTGAGTACGCGCTTCATCGTTGGATTTACTCGCGCCCTGGGCAGCAGGATGATCGTAGTGCGGTTCTATCGCAATGGTTGTTTCGTCGGAATGAAAGTCCTCTTAGGCATCTACATCGGACGTTTCGCAAAGCACTTGAAGATCAACTTCCAGCTGCGTCTGATAACGAGGCGCAGTTCATAGCGTTCGCGCTCGAATGCCTTGCCGAGTGTGTGGTTGCAGAGTCTGAGCTGGCGATGGCTAGCAGTAGCGAACTCGTGAAACCGCAAGCTTCTATTTTTGGAGCGAGTAAACGATCAACATAACTTCCACTTAGGCATGCTTTGACAGAACCGCAGCTTTAGATCCGCCGCCGTTCCTGCAAGCCTTTGCCAGTCCGTAGCAAAGTCCCCTGGCATTAACGAATATTGACCGGGCAGTGGTGCGAAAACGCTGATCCGAATGACAGATGATGAGCGTATTTTCAAGCCACTTAAACCTTAGTCTGCTCACACTCAGTTCGCATACAAGAATCTGCATAAGAGTGTGCTTGCCACTCTCACCGCTTGCTGAGGGTCACGCTGTGGATACGTTGATAGTCTCTTTCCGGCTATTTCGTTTTCGAATACGACATTCTTACCGGCGCCGGACCGTGACAACGACAACGTTAGAGCGACACAACACTGGACACACGGATGCATGGAGCTGGGATGAACCTTCTAGATGGTGATCCGTTATGGGTGTTAATGCTCGTCGCCGCGACTAGTTTCAGCGCTGCTTTCGTTAGGGGTCTCGCGGGTTTTGGCTTTGCGATACTGTTGGTGCCGGTCCTTGCGATAGCGGTGAGCCCGCCTCAGGCGGTCTTGATGACCAATGTCATCGCTGCGTCCCTTGGCTTGCTAGAGATACGCTGGATACTACGAAACGCAGACACAAGTGCCTTTCTAATGGCTATCTGTGTTGCGCTTGTAACGCCTGTTGGTTTCTTGCTTCTAACGGTAACACCGTCAAATTTCAGTCGTGCCGTGATCACGTTTGTCTCTATTTCAGCGTTTGTCGCAGTTTTCCGACCGCGCGCACTTAGAAAGCGCCCCAGAAGCCTAGCCACTGTTTCTTGTGGTGCCGCATCAGGCTTTCTAACGGGGTTTGCTGGAATGCCGGGCCCCCCGGTGATTCCATACTATCTTGCCCAAACGGTATCACGGGAAATCGCAAAAGCATCGATGCAGTTGGTCTTCACTGTCGCTGCACTATCAGGATTAGCGGCTGGACTGGTTACAGATGATCTTCGATTGGATCGCACGCTATTGGGATTGTGCTTGCTCCCAATCGTATTTGCTGGAAACCTACTCGGCGCTCGAGCGTTTGGAAAGATCTCCGAACAGTACTGGCATTTCGCAGTAGCAACTGTCCTTGCGATCGCAGCCGCGGGGGCCGTATACCGATTGATCTGGCCAGACTAGGCTTACTACCGAGCGGTTAAAAAGTCTTTGCATCTAAAAATCGATGTGCGAATACTGAGACGACGTGAAGCCACTAGCGCGATTATCGATGTTGGTGGCTACTCGTATCTGCTGTGGTTATTGAGTAACGTCGGAAAATCGCGTTAGTTTGCACGCAAGTAAGGCAGCCGTGACTATGGTTTAGTTCCGCGTCTCCAACATTGATACATAAAGAGACTCAGAGCAAGGAAACCTGCTGTAGCCTAGTTATACGATAAGCGTGACCGTCTACGAGAAGGAACTGCTTGCCCTAGCGCGCAAACACACAACAGGGGCGGCGCGGGTAAATTGACGAGAGAAGAGGTGGCCGACTTATTTAATTCAGCCTCCGATGGGGGGAGGGTAGCTGATATTGAGAAGGCGACGCTTTTCTAGGTGCGCTATAGCTTCGACCTCACATCAGCAGTCGGCTGTGACGAGGCCTTTGCGAGGCTGTGAAACGGCCGAAATATATCTGATTAAAACGCTTCCCTGCGTGAATGTGAAAACTCAGCGCACATCAGCATCGCCAAACAGATATATAGCCCGAACTAAAGCGACGTAGCGATCTACCTCTGCGTTTAATCTGATGATCGTTGCGTCTAGCCGCGCTAATGTGCTGCCTGCGCGCGCATCATGGGCGATTTGATTAGCGAGCTCGGCTACGGCTATCGCTCCGGTCACTTCAGCCCGATTAATCGCTCGTTGCGCAGTGGCAAGTAGTTCTTTATCCGATTCGTCATTCTTGAAAGATAGCATCAGGCGTTCAAAATCATGGCGCGTATTCACGGCAAACGTCTCGATTACGTCAGCAAGCAGGTTACGTGAGGCACGCTGCGACAATGACACTATCTGACTTATGACATCCTCGTTCAGAACGTCGTGAACGCTGGCGTGAGGATATAGTATAGATTTGATGTCTGCGCTCAGAGGAGGCATTTTCTCCGCCAAAAGTGTATTACGGCTCTGCACACAGTAGCGAAAGCTGGCAAGAAGATCGTGATTCCAAACAGCACCACTGTGCCACCAATTTAAGCAATACCCGTACTGCGTAATCGACCCAAAGAGTCAACGTTCACTCTCTAAAATACAACTTCCGAAGCCGTTCACGTAGTTAATCGTACTTATTTATGCGCTTCCTCGACGCAGACTTGATCATAGCGGATCAGTCACGCATTCAGCGAAACCTGCTCAAACAAGCACCTTCTCAACTCAGGTGAGAAAGCGGTGCATTATCAGATTTGTTACTACGAAAAAGTATTCGGCGGGTTGCCTCTGTCCGTAAGACAGGGTCACTTGCGCACAATAGCCTACCTAATCGGCGTGGAAGGGTCCGACGCCGCGCGCACCATCGTGCGAGCTCAAAACCGCACAGCAATGGCGAAGGCTCGCCGACCGAGTGTCACCGGCGATTGCGTCAGTACCTACTACTTATCGCGTCGAGTGATAATGCATCGCGCGCCCGACGATCTACGTCATTGCGAGAACAAACCGTAATCGAACCTGTTAGCTGGTGCACTGCTCCGCGAAGAAAGTTGTATTTCTATAGGATCTTGCTGCTCTGGATTGCAGGAGCACGTCCGATCAAAGCTGATGCGTCCAATCGAAAGACGCGGACCCCCGCTAGAAAACCGAACCGGCGTTTGTGCCGCGATCAAGCAGCTGTGCATGAAGAATACGTCCGACTAATGCACTATTGTGATAGACAGAAATCCCTACATAGCCTTGATTCGCTCGTGCTCACGAGAAACACATTCGCTGTGATCTTTCAATATAGTCATAACCCCGCATTCACTCACCGGGCCACCCTTACAGGCATTAACCATACGTACTAACTCTGTCTCAAGGGCTCGAAGTTGACGAAGGCGCTTTCGCACCTCACCCAGTTGTTCTTGTGCGATACAGTTTGCGCGTTCGCAGTTTTGATCTGGGTTTTTTTGGAGACTTAAGAGCCTCTCGATTGCTTTCATCGAAAATCCAAGCTCTCTACCGTGCCTTACGAATGATAAAGCTTGCACAGCATCACCAGAGTAGAGACGGCGCCCACTTGGGCTACGATCAGGCGCTTCAATGATGCCAATCGACTCGTAGTACCGGATCGTCGTTACTTTGACGCCAACCAACTTTGACAGCTGACCTATTGACATTTGTCGCATGAAAATCTCCGAAGTCTAAGCCTCACCGTACATCGTCTGCAGCATCAAGGATACGTCGCAAACCTATCAACGAAAAGCGAGGCTGTTGGAGATTAATGCGGCTATGTGAAGGCACCGCACCCAATGTTCAAACCTTGGCGCGAAACGGCTAGCCGCCTCTATTAAGAACCTGCTCTATGTGATCTTTCTCTAAGATGGCGAGATCCTATCAGCAGCGTGGTTCCATTGGCTTGTGCTCTTACGTCAACGAGAATGCGATCGTACAATTCAAAACCATTAACAAGCGGGGACCATGAACGACGCTCACGTGGATGGCAAACAGCACGAGCACAATCGCTCTACTCGTGCAAACGTTTCCCCCTGTCAATCATGTCTCTCCAGAGACCGCCCGGATAAAAATCAACCTGTCCAGTGATTAAACCGACGAGTGCTAAACGGCGGCAAACGCGCTAGAACAACCGCTCAGCAACGATCCCCACGGCGGTCCAGTTTTGATTTCTCCGTCCTTGACAACTCTTTTCAGAAGCACGAACTCCCCAAAGACTCTGCCAGCGGATTTGCGGAGCATAATCTGATCGCCGCACTAATGGAGCTAAAAGAGTTCACCCAGAACAGCTATCGTAGCTTGTTATTAAAATACCGCTGAGACTGATGTCCTATTTGGGGCGTTCAGGCCCATTCAATGCAATTATTGGAACGCCTGCTTACTTGATATCGCAGGCCTACATCACGCCCTTTCCTGCAATGGGCCCCAACCCCCCACCAGGCAGCATCGTGAGGCCCTCACTCGGCGGTACAAGGAATAGGGCGTACGCACTGTCGAGCGATCCTCAGATCGTCAACCGATACTTTTGCAGACACTCACGCCCGAGACAGTTCTGCACTTCTCTGGGCCACTACAGCGCGATGCCGCATCCTCCTTCGCAGTTATAGTCGGGGCGTTACTTGGGGTCAGTGGCTTTTAGAACAATTGGCTCAAAAACACGACTCAACCCTAGAAGGCGATAACGTTCAAACTTGCGTCGAGTTGTTGTCACCTTAACTCCAGCACGCCTCCCGGGTAACTGCTTCAAGACATCGTTGATAATTTCTGCTTGATTCTACAGTCGCTGTAGCATTTAGGGTCCACTCCATCGGAGTCAACTTTGGAGGAAGATCGTGCCTGGATGCTGCGAACCGATTCACTTCGACGGTGCCTCGGTTCAATACAAACGCGCGTTGCGCGCGGTCATCGGCATCAATGCCTTGATGTTCGCCGTAGAAGTCGCAGCGGGCCTTGCGGCAGATTCTCAAGCAATGAAGGCGGATGCTTTGGACTTCGCGAGTGACACCTTGACCTACGCTATTAGCCTGAGTGTTATCGGTGCGTCGCTAAGTACGAGAGCACATGCATCCGTTTTCAAGGCGCTTACTCTAGGTGCCATCGCTATCTATATTTTGGGCGTCACGATGATGCGCATCTTTGAAGGTAGCGCGCCTGATGCGCACACTATGGAACTAATCGGCGTGATCGCCTTTTTCGCCAATCTTCTCAGTGTGGTCTTATTACTACGTTGGCGTGATGGTGATAGCAATGTTCGCTCTGTTTGGCTGTGTTCGCGCAATGATGCTCTAGGGAACCTTGGAGTAGTCACTGCAGGTCTTTTGGTCTCGGTAACGGAGTCCCGATGGCCCGATCTGTTTATGGGCTCACTACTTGCGCTGCTTTTTCTTAGGTCAGCATCATCCATTCTGATACAGGCACGAGCAGAGCTAAGTGGACAGGTTTGTGTTACCGAAGTGGAGACTCACGGATGACCCTTCGTATCACGACTCTGATTCAGTACGCGTTAGCTACTAGTATCGGGCGGTTTTCATCCGACGCGTCTCTGGCTCATTCGCACATCTCCAAGGCTGTTTGGCTATTAGTTGCAGCGAGTATCAACGTAGTGAGCGCCACCTCCGCCGTTGCCAATCACCACGGCGACATTGAGGAGGTGATCGTCCAAGCCACACGCTCGAATAATCGTGTACAAGACCAAACGACTCGCGTAGAGGTGCTACCGCAGGGAGAGGTTGAAGAAAAGATGCTCATGCGTCCTGGTAACATCTCCACAATGCTAAATGAGACCGGAGGTCTGCGTGTCCAAGTCACGTCGCCAGCCCTGGGCTCGGCCAATGTCCGAACCTACGGAATGCGAGGCCGATACACCCAGATTCTGGCCGATGGTCTCCCACTCTATGGTGGGCAGGCGGCATCTTTAGGCTTGCTACAGATTCCGCCAAGCGATCTGCGACAGGTCGAAGTTATCAAAGGCGCTGCATCAGCGCTCTACGGTGGACAGTCTCTGGGCGGTGTTATCAATCTGGTCTCTAAGCTCCCCTCTGAAGAACTCGAGGGCGAGTTAATCGTCAACGCCACCTCCCGAGACGGTCAAGATGCCTCCGCCTACGTCGCGACTCCACTCAGCACCCGATGGAGCGGCTCTTTGCTGACGACATACAACAGACAATCAGCACAGGATCTTGATCGAGATGCTTGGATAGATATGTCCGGTTATGAACGTGTAAATCTCCGGCCGCGGCTTTTTTATGAGGCATCAGCTGGAGGAAATGCTTATCTGACTCTGGGATTGATGAGCGAAAATCGGCGTGGAGGAACGACAGACGATGGGTTAGTTCCTAATGGTCAACCGTTTCCGCAGAACCAGGATACACAGCGCTTTGACGTCGGATTGCGTGTCGAACAACAGCTAGGGCCGTGGGGCATGGCTCAGCTCCGAGCATCCTCAACACGGCAGGATCATAAGCACCGCTTTGGCAGTCTGATTGAGGAAGATCGGCATGAGACAAGCCTCCTAGAAGTATCGTTAGCAGGGGATCTTGACACTACTTCTTGGATCACTGGACTTGCTTATCAAAGCGACGACTACGAATCAGGGACTTTTCCAGCCTTCGATTACGACTACGATTCGCCAGCCATGTTTGCTCAAATAGACCAAGATCTGGGTGAGAATTTGAGTGGAGCGATGAGTGTACGGTGGGACAATCACAGTGCATACGGCGAGCAGTTGAGCCCGAGAGTGTCGTTACAGTACCGTCCTAGCGACTGGTCCTTTAGGGGGTCCTGGGGCCGTGGGTTCTACGCTCCAACTCCATTCATTGAAGAAACCGAAGCTACCGGGCTGTCGCGTGTGGACCCATTCGCTGTATTGGCGGCCGAGACCGCTGAAACACTGTCGTTCGACGTCGGGTATTCTTCAGGCAGCTTACAAACGACGATGACAGTTTTCGGATCCGTCATCGATGATGCAGTACGTTTGGATGCCATCGACTCCGATCATGTTCGATTAGTCAACCAAATCGGCAAAACTAAGACGTGGGGTGTAGAAGCTTTAGTCCGACGCAGTTACGAAAACTGGACCATCACAGGCAACTACTTATATCTCGATACCAGCGAGCCCCTGTTAGGCTTCGATCTAAAGAGCCCGGTACCGTTAACGCCGGAGCACTCTGCTGGCTTGGTCGCGGTATGGGAGGCGGAAAACCGGGGTAGAGTAGGGCTGGAAGTCTACTACGTTGGCAAACAGACATTGGAGGGAAATCCTTATCGCCAGGTAAGTGAGCCGTATTTCTTTGTGGGTCTACTAGGTGAAGTTGTCTTAGGCCAGGCAAAGGTTTTCTTTAATCTTGAGAACGTCCTAGACGTTCGACAAACGAGGGAAGACAGGTTGGTGCTACCAGAACGGGCCACCGATGGCCGCTGGACAGTTGATGCCTGGTCGCCATTAGACGGGTTTGTTGCTAACGCTGGTGTTAGGTTCCGCTTCTAACAGTTCATCAGTGATTGCAAGGTCGCAGACGTCAGCAAAAAGAATTGACTCTCACCATAGAGCTTTTCACGATAATCCCGGTCTTAAATTGTCGGTGGTGCGCAAGCGTGCTAGTTCTAGGTCATACTTCCGACTGTATAACTATCGGCTTTCATATACAGGCTGGCCCAGCCTATAATTCTGGAGCCACACTCCGGCGAGTGCACACTTCATGGCCCGTCGACGGCGTAACAGAGTATTGGAACGAGACGTACGGCCCCATGCCATACTTGGCTTTCGCCAACACGACTTAAAATAGAACGACCGTGGCCCCTTGACCGCTTCAGATAGAGAGAGTCAGAAACACGTTACATCCCAGCATCGAAAGCAGCGTCGCTACAAGGATAATCGCCGACCGAGGGGATGGCGCTACAGTCCACCTGGTCCACCAAGGATCAGATCCATCAGGGTTTACCGCTCCGATGAACATCGTGGGCTTAAAAAAATCTCGCATCGAAGTCGTGAGGGTCACCACTGGCGACATTCGGGAGTGCCAAACCGTTAGTTAGTTCTGTAAAAATGTGCTTCGGGATAGGCGATGCCGCCGAGGCTTGGCTGGCAGGGGTGACGCTCAGCTGGGTAGTCGACACCACAATTGGGCCATTTCCTACGTCCGGTTCGTTCGAGAGCGTACCTCCGGAACCGACTTCATTTTCACAGTCCTGAATCCAATTCTTAAAGACAAGCGCAGTATCGATGTTGTCCTCCGCTCCATCTTCAATCTGAGCGCAAGTATCAAAGTTTCCGGTCGCATCAGAGGCCACAGTAACGACCACGTTATGGAAAAAACCTCCCGATGTGTCCTTAAAGCGCATGACAAACGGTGAATCGTTCGCTTGCTTATCAGCGATGATCGTTGTGTTGACAATGATGGGCTTCTGCAACTACTCGAAACAGCCTTTGGTGTCCATTTCAAACGCTTCACCCGACCCGTTTGCGCTCTGGCGAACGACCACGTACTGCAAATTACCTTGACGGCCCTCATCCCAATCGATGGGATCATCATTTGCGTTTGAGACAACGAGATGGCGTATGTTAGCCGTCCCGCCGTAGAACTCAACGCCATCGTCAGAAGTTGCATGGACTTGGATAAAGTCAAACTCTGTGCCACTGCCTACGGCGTTTAAACTCAGGGCATTAATCTCATCACCGTCGGAGTTAATCACTACTCTGTTCTCAGCAATGAAAACATATCGCATAACGCCGCTACTGTCTGAGGAGTCGATTCTTCTGATAAAGCCAACCTCTCCCTCACCACCTTTATTGACGATCGTTGGTGCGTTGATGATGACTGTGGCGCGGTCTCCCTCAAAACACGCTCCCTAGACTAAAGCAGCAATGACTGCTCCAATCAGATGCGTCTTCACGATTTTTATCCTCTGCGACTGCGCCCACAATTTTTTCCAGGTGCTTGGTGTGTTGGGTGTGTGACAAAAGCACCATCGTCAATCGCGCAACTGCGCGAAGCGTGACGGCTCGTGAATGTTCGTGGTCTACCCGTGAGAGGCACTCGACATGAAAAGGGCTCCCCACAAAGGCTTGGACACGTGTCGGCACGTCGCGTGCACAGCGGGACAGCGCGCATTTCTCCGCCCAGAGCCTGCCGAAATTTTCACCATGACATCATCATGCTTTCTTCGCCCGTCTTACGGTGTGCCACACAAGGTCGCACGATCTACTCAATGTGACGCTCGACAACAAAAATCTTGAAAAGCTTCTACAACTCTTAACATAGAGATGCCTTCCCAAAGGTCTGGGCCTCGCATGTACCCAGGACCGCCGCACCGGGCGCGCAGAGAAGGGTCGATGGATGAAAAAACATGTCTAACCAATGAACCTTCTGTTTCAGGCGGGTGGTGCGCACGATGTCGCCAGTCTGTTTCGAGACTATTGAACCGCTGAGATATCGATCCTGCGCATTGACTGTGAAAGACGGTCGAGACATCTAAGAAAACTTCCGATGGATAGTCAGCGGCGCAGCTTAAGACCGAAGCAATGCCACTTCGATCTCGGATGGGCTTCAATCCCTAAGCCTACCTGCTTCCGCTGTTTTTGAGTAAGCACAGCCGAGTCGCATACTCTGGAACAAAAATCCAGCCGTAGTGAGCCGAGGGTCATACCGCAGTTTAGGTGATAGGGACAGCACCTCGAACAGGGGCGGTACATCACCAGACCATTGAACGGGCGGTCTAGCATCGCGACGCGCAAGAGCCAGGAACTCTATAGGTATAGCGGCGGTGGTTACTCGCGCGCTTTGGTCCGGTGATGCCATGGCAAGACAGTACAGCTATTGGACGACCGCAGGCTAGGCCATCATCGCCAGAATCATCGCTACTTTTGCCTTTGGCCGGTACGCGAATTCAGCAATACGGGACATTCTTGTAAACTCTCGAGAGTCACGTTGGCACAGTAGATCATCGCAACTGCACGTGGATTGTTCGTCAACGCGCGAGTCCTAAAAAAAGGTTTATCGAGCAGCAAACGACTTCATTGGAGTCGGAATCCGAAAAAAGCGAGGTGTTTATTAGACCTGGCAATAAAAAGTTCCACCGACAGTCGAATATCGAAGAAGGCAACGTGAGAATCATAGGCAGGAATAGCGAAAATGAAATATGAGCTACGACGTTTGAAGAGGCGGTTTTCTTGCGCCCTTTTGGCTATTACGTTCCCGATCGTCGTTGTCGCCGCACCGGGACCTAGGCCGACCCTGATTGCAGAACGACTTAACGTCGTGCCAACGATGGACGGGGAGGTGCGTGGCGACGAAGCTTGGTCGCACTCGCAACCCGCGTCAGGATTTACGCAGATACAGCCGGACGACGGGGCACCCGCATCTGAACGTACAGAGGTCTACGTCGGGTATACGGATGACGCCCTTTACGTCGGTGTTATCGCGTACGATTCCGACCCAGATTCGATTGTAATTTCAGACGCTCGTCGTGACGCCGCGCTCAACGAAGCGGATAGCTTTTTGATGATCATTGATGGATTCCAAGATCGACAAAACGGTTTTGTGTTTGGAACGAACCCAGCGGGCACACAATATGATGGTCAGCTAGTCAAAGAGTCCACCGGGACAAGTGCGAGCGGCTCCGGATTCAATCTTAATTGGGACGCACCTTGGGAAGTGAAAGCCAGGATCGGAACATACGGGTGGTCGGCCGAGTTTCAAATTCCATTCCTGTCGTTGCGCTACGGCCGTGGAGATATTCAAAATTGGGGCATAAACTTTCAGCGAAACATTCGACGGAACAATAACGAGATTGTTTTTTGGGCGCCACTGGATCGACAGTTTTTCTATCCTAAGAATCTTCGACGCAGGAACGCTAGAGGGTGTTGCACCGCCACCACAGCGTAGCCTGCTAGTAACGCCATACGCACTTGGGCGTGCCGTACAAAGCCAAAACGTCAACGATGTAAGCCACGAGGAAGAGTTTGGTGTAGACGCAAAGTATACGGTGACGCCAAGCCTCACGCTGGACCTCACTTACAACACTGATTTCGCGCAAGTCGAAGTCGATGATGTTCAAATCAATCTCAATCGCTTCAGCCTGTTTTTCCCGGAGAAACGACCTTTTTTTTTAGAGAACGCCGGCCAGTTCACTGTGGGCAACCCAGAAGAAGTGGAGTTCTTTTTTAGTCGTCGGATCGGCATCGGCAATGACGGTCTACCGACCCCCATCGTTGGCGGCGCTCGTCTGTCGGGCAAAGTTGGTAGAAAAACCAACGTGGGGTTACTGCATATGCGCACGGACGCCATACCCGGTGAACTGGCGCAGAATGACTTCTCCGTCGTGCGCGTCAACAGAGAGCTAGAAAACCGATCATCTTTAGGAACAATTTTTGTCAACCGCGAAGCTTTCAGCTCAGCTGAGGATGATTACAACCGGACGTACGGCATCGATGGCCGATTCGGTTTTGGTAACTATGGCACAGTCAGCGGGTGGGTTGGGGCGACGGAGTCTCCAGGCACCACTGGCGACGAGCACGCGTATAACCTTACGGTCAACTACAGCTCGCCCAGCTGGTCGAATAACATCGCCTTCACTGAAGTGGCGGAGGACTTCAATCCCGAAGTCGGTTTTCTTCGTCGAGAAGATTATCGAAAGGTAGAAGGCCGAATCCTTTACCGTTTTCGACCAGAAAACACGCTCAATTTATTAGAATTACGGCCGCATATCAGCTATCGAGGCTGGTGGGGACTTGACGGAAAACAAGATACCGGTTTTCTTCATTTGGACAACCACTTCGAATGGCGCTCAAGCGTAGAAGTGCATACCGGTGTCAACCTCACTTACGAACGCGTGAGAGAACCCTTTGAGCTTACGGCCGGCGTAGAAGTACCTGTAGGAGAATACAATAACTCTGAACTTCAACTTGTGTTTCAGTCAAACAAAGGAAAAGCGCTCTACGCTGAGATGAGGAGTTTTCACGGCGGGTTCTTCAATGGTGACCGCCACACGCTTCGCCCAACAATTCGATACCGGATGGGCGACACGTTCTCAACCGAACTCGCTTGGAATTACAATCGGATCGACCTCCCATCGGAGGCAGAATCCGTAAACATCAACGCGGGTCAGCTTCGATTATCTTATTCATTTTCACCGAAGATGCTGCTTCAGGCACTTTTTCAATACGACGATCGCAGTGAGAGAATTGGAATGAACGTGCGGTTCTCTTTACTTCAAAGAGCGAACGCGGGCTTGTATCTGGTTTACAATGAAGTTGACGAAATGGGTTTCCGCAAGCCACGGCGAGAATTTGTGATCAAGTACAGTCGGATACTCGACTTCCTCCACTAGTCAGCCCTGCGAACCTGGCTGCCCTTCGAAAGAGAGCCTTTTTATCGCAAGAACGTTTGAGCATGCTGGCCTAAACGGCCTGATCGTATTGTGATCCCCCCAGAAAGCAATCGAGGTTTTGAGTAGAGACTTCGATGATGCTAGTAGAAGGAGGGCCTAATGAGTAAGTCTCGATTCAGCGGCAGCCAGATCCCGGCGATTGTAAAGCAAGCATAGAGCCGCGTACGGGTCAGTGACCTGTGCCTTTTTCTATCAATGGCGAAGCAAGTTTGGCGGCATGGATGCCGCGACGATGAAGCGTCTGAAGAAGCAGCAGGCCGAGGATGCCCGGCCAAAGAAAATGTACGCAGAAGACCGTATTGGGACCGAACAGCGCTTCAGCTCATATTAGTTTTGACCGCTCTTTAGTTTTGGCAGTGCCAGTGAGCGCTTGAATGGAAGCAGCCGATCTCTGTCTCTTTCTACCGATTCCTGATCTGACTCGGAGATTGTCTCGGTGATATCTACACCATCCACCTCGATCGACAGCTCGTCGAAAAAATGATCGCCGGCGATAGCTTCTTTTCGGACGATTGCCGGTATGGCGTAGACATGCTTTCCTGGCGAGTTATCGGGGTAGTACTTGCAGGTTACTGTGTCCTTAAGAACCAGGAATCTCGGGTCATCGTCATCAATAGCAACCTGTAGTCGACGCTCAACGTGGGGTGCTGGGGACATCACCGCCGCAAATAGCACTTTGCCCCGAAACCCAAGCGCAGAAGAAGAGGAGGCGACGCCATGAATCCGAACGTCTACACACGGCCCGCGAAATCACTGCGGGGCATACCCCAGGACGAAGTACAGAAAGTGTCTTTCGAGACACTTCCGCATCGAGCGAACCGCTGGTGTTGTGAGCCTCCAGCGAGTGGCACGTAACGCCGCCTGCGGTCGCGGCGCATATGGTGGCGGCGCTCAAGCCGTCATACTGCGGCCTGTCCCGGGTGCTGGAGCCCAGCGCCGGGACGGGCAACTTGATCACCGTGCTGCTTGAGGCTGGATACGGCGAAAATCAGGTCATCGCCGTAGAACGCGATTACACGCTAAAAACGGTTCATGAGGCGCTTTTTACGGGCCTAACGGTGCTCTCTGTGTGCTTTTTAGGGCCGAGGACCGGAATTGATGGCTGCGGCGGTTTTCACCGAATTGTGATGAATCCGCCGTTTCGGAAGGTCAAGCAGCACATGAATCGAGCACTGTCATTGCTCGCCAATGGCACGCCGGAATCGCCGGCGGTACTCGTGGCCTTGGTGCCGATTACTTATCAGCATCCAGGCGCTGAGCTCCTCGAGGAGCTGCCCAGCGACACGTTCGCAACTTGCACCGTCAACACGAAGGTCTTCCAATTTTCGGTATTTTCGGATCGTGGAACTCTTTCCCACGCGTAGCGTCCGGCCCAACTAGTCTCCAGCCGGAAAGGCCGGGGGCCATCGATAACCTCGGCTCGCTTGAGGGTTTTGACCTCGGCCACTGAGAGCGGTCAGGGGAAAGAGGTCGGTAGTCTTCCGTCTTTCAAGGCTTTGGGCTCTGTCACGTTGGGGTCGTGCCAATCGGCGATCAGCTCGCGGTCGGCGGGTAAAAATCCCGGGGTCGACTACTCGTGATACTGACGAAACCTTGAATGCGGTCCGGTTGTGACGACTGACACGCTATGGATCGGGCCGCGCTCACTCCCCATTAGGAATGGACGTTTTTTGGTCTTAAAGCCCGGTACCGGATTGCCCTCACCCACTGCGTCGGTCAGCACAATGGCGCGATGAGAATACACCGGGCATTCCCAGGTGCGCGCCTGCTAGTCACGCGTACAAAGGATGTGTACTTGGGGTTCGGTCGCCAGCCACCGGGGCCGCGCTCTAAAAGAAACCACCAGATAGCATCGACCGTGCTGGGCCGTCTGTCTGACTGAACGATGACACCCGGCAGAAGACCTCGCGGCCTGAACTGGCCGCCACGCAAGGACAGGTCACCCAAGCCAAGATCCGCCAGCAGCGCCTTGACATGGGGACTGTCGGTCACTCTCTGGATAAAGCCACACACGCGCTCGAGTCTGCTAACGCGCCGATTGCTCTCAGCTTGTGCGTCGCTCAATGCAATCCGGACACGCATTATTTCGCGCGCTTTGACCAATCGGCCAGCTTGAGATGTCGTTTCAGTTGAAAGAACGCCTTGTCTCTTGAAACGAGAACGGCATCCACTGCGACCGAGTGTGCTGCGATCAGCATATCCATTGTGCCCAGCGCTTTGCCGTCGCGCTCGATGGCCGTCCTGAGATGGGCATACGCGGCTGCCGCTTGTGAGTCCCACGGCAGAATGTCGACGCGCAATAGGAACTCTCTGACGGCCAGAGACAGGCGCGTCGCATCCGGTTTCCTCGCGACGCCACGCAACAACTCGGCCTCGGTAATCGCTGAAATCGCAATATCACCCAAAGCCGACCGAGTGAGTCGCGCTTTGAGAGACTTAGTTGGGCCTTTGATGATGTCGCTGGCGATGTTGGTGTCCAGCATAAAGCGCTCTGCGGCCACTAAAACACATCCCGGTCGTCTTCGATGGGGTTGTCCCGATCGTCCATGAAGTCGCTGGGGATGTCGCTGTGCTCGACGAGATCAAAGAAGTCGCCCCACGATCCGGGTCGTTTCGACAGCACCACGTCGCCCGTAGCGGGATCCTTTCGGACGAACACCTGGTCGCAGTCAAAGCGGAAAGCAGCCGGTAGCCTGACGGCCTGACTTCTCCCGGTCATGAATACTTTTGCGGTCGGTCTGGGGTCGTTGGAAGCGATGACGAACCTCCTTATTCAAGTAAAGCGTAAAACAAGTATATATCATAGTATATATCAGCGACGGGGCGGATTCGGTCCAGATCGGACTCCCCACACGGTGATCCGATGGCAAATTTATGAAACACTGTTCGAGGCCTGTACCACAGTCTCTAACGTGAAAGCTCTAAAGCAGGAACGAGACGAGGCTTGCCGTCGGCGAACACCGCGAACGCGCCTTTAATGCTTTGTCCTTTGGCAACCGCACAACCCTGTACATTGAGATCTGGCGGGATGGCCAACCACTCAAAATCCACCCCTTCCTCAAATGTGTAGACGGTGATTTCCAGGCGGACCGGCATTGCTCCGGATATCGATTTCGCGCTTCGAACACTGATGAAGCCTGACTATCGAAGAAACTGAATATCGTGTCCTCGCGTTCCCAACGGGCGGCTCAGGGTCCAAGTTGTTGCTATCAAAGTGAACACGGATAGCTCGGCCAATCGAACAACGGCGGCGTGCACAGAGCCGGCTCCGCATGAGGAGGGCGGCGCTACCGCAACACTCAATGCCGAGCAACGCGCGGCGGCGACCTACGGTGCTCGTTCGGATCTAACCGGGCCTTTTGAATCCGAACCGTTCCCTACCCCTGGACCACTGGCGATGCCGACATCAATCCTAGCCACTCAATCAACTGCTCGCGCTGAAAGGTCCCGCTGCGACCCAGGCGCTGACCCTGCTTATATAGGTAGGTGCGTGGCAGTTCACCGTACCAATCGGGATCGACCACCATGCGCATCTGATCGAGCGAGATATTGGCTACCCAGTGGTCGTTGCCGTGCAGATCAAATTCCTGGGCGAGCTCGATGATGTCATCACTGAACTCGGTACCGTCAGTGGCGATTAGCGTCACCGGCAGCGTGCCGTAGTCGCGTTGCAATTCATTCAACAGAGCGAGGTCTTTGAGGCAGGGCGCGCAGTCAACGGACCAGAACATTACCATGTGTGGCGCAGAACTCAATCCGGTTTCAATAGTCTTGAGGCTGCCTCGATTGAACGGCTTGAGGAAGATACTTGCGGACTGACCGGCCGCTTCCTGCTTTCCTTGATCCGCTGAGCTAACGTTCTGCAATCGCAGTTGATCGTCTGTTTTCCAGGCCAGGTACACTTGTCGATCCTGGGTCAGCAGGAATGGATAGTCGGAGCCTCCGGTGGTTTTATCTAGCTCTGTTGGAATCTGCCAGGTGAGACCATCGTCTCGTGAAGTAGTGAGCATGATTCGAGTACTGTCGGAAGCTTCTTTCTTCCATACGACATACACGTCATTTCCACTACTCGCGATATCCGCATGGCTGGCATTGGCCTCGCTGTCGACCGGCGTGATGTGGTGGGTGCTTGACGACTCACGGTTGTAGCGGCCGTAGCTGATTCCGTTCCTGATTGAGCCGTTGGTGAACCAGACCATATGCGCGTCCTGATCGTCGCTGGAGGCTGCTATGGCTGGTCCGTGGTGCGGACAGGCGTCGAGCTTCCAGTCGTCTATCGTAGCGCGCGTAATGACTGGAATGCTCCCGTCCGACCTGGTCGTCTTCGCCCCGGCACTCCCGGATGCATCGCTGGCCGCTGACGACAGACTGGCCGTGCGCAATTCGGCGATGGCATGATCGCGTATGCTCTCCGGGAAAATATGCCGCCAGAGGAGGGTGACCCCGTCTCTTTCAGCCCCGGGCAGCATGGCGATCCGGCAGCACTCGCAGCTGTAGTCCGCGAGTTTCCGGTTTTTGCCAAAGCTCTGTCCACGGTTCTCCGACACGGCATAGTAGATCGCCGCCCCCGTGTATTCACCGCCCGCTTCCCGAACCCGGACCCGGTCGCGCTTATCGATCCAACTGAGAAAGACATTTCCACTGCGGTCGACCGACAGCTGATCAAAGCGATGGGTGGTGAGCAGATTGTCATCGTTGACGGTGTAGGGTGGCGAGAAGCTACGGCCCTCATCTACAGATCGCGAAAAGCGAATGTCCCCATTGAAGCGGCCCTCGGTTTTTTTGGACCAGGATGCATAAATCTCGCCCCCGGTGCCGAGGGCGAGCTTTGGACGGTTTTCCCCTCGGCTGTACAGAGCTTCCGGTTCCGCGTTCACCGCGACCGGTTCGCTATACCGTTCCCCCAGGGATTCGCTGAAGCTGTAATACACCCGATCGTCCTGCTCGAAGATGACGTGCAAGCGCTGCGCCGCGTCAAGTGCATAGCTCGCGGTGCTCCCGCAATGCACACTGATCACCGGATCTTGCGTTGCGGAGTCAGGGCAGCGATCAAACGCTTGCCAGTCCCGGGGCGGAACGCTGACGGCTTTGCCCGCACCGACGGATTCTGAATTTTCAGAGTGAGAGTCAGAGCCGGTGTCTGATATCCGTTGCGGATACGTTTCCAATCCGTTTTCCGGCCCCTTACTGCTGGCGAGCTTTGGATCAGCCTGCTCAAGTGAGCAGGCGCTTATCAGCAGAGCAACAGCCAGGGACAGCAGGAGGGACTGCTGGCCAACGAGGTTTTGTAGGTCCTTCCGCATTCGCGGCACCCCTAAAACTCGAACTTGCTTTCGAGGTAGGCCGTACGTCCAGGCCAGGGATGGAATACAAACGCCTTCTCATCGAGGATATTGTCGATGCCAATTCCGAAGCGCATCGAATCTCTGGGTTCCCAGCTCAGCTTACTGTTCACGAACAGGAAATCATCCTGAGCTCCAAAGATCTCCGAACCGGTATCGGCGTTGTCCAGGCGTCCGAAGCTGTTACTCGCATAGCGCACACCGCCGGACAAGGTCATCTCCCGGCCAATAGGGTGCGACAGCAGCAGGTTGCTGCGCCACTCGGGGATCCGCGGAAACTGGTTGTCGGTGATCGAAGAGTCGAACAGGTTTTCGCTGATGGATGCGTCCGTGTAGCTGACGTTGAACTGCACGTCCAGCTGGGTGCCCAGCAAACCGAATTGCTGGAGAACCAGCTCGGCACCCTGAGTCGTGACTTCGGAGACGGGTAGCGCTGTGGTCACCGACGCTTGACTGTTATCCGCTGCGACAAACGTGGTTGACGAGTTAAAGATCGTATCGTCGACCACGTCGTAAAACAGGTTCAGAGAAACACTGCCGTTATCCAGTGTTTTTTCAATCGACAGGTTCTGATGGATGCCGTCCTCCGGTTGCAGCGTTGGATCGCCAACGAACTGGCTGCCCGCGAGATTGCCAATGGCGCCCTCGTTGCGAAACAGCTCTTCGACAATCGCAAACCGCAACGCCCGTGCGGCCGAATAGCGGATCGTAATGTCGTCCGTGGGGAAGTAAGCAATAGAGAACTTGGGTGAAAAACCCTGCTCGTCGCGCGACTCGTTCGCAGGACCGGTTCCACTGAAGGTCTCATCCGCTTCCCAGGTCTCATAACGCACCCCAAGGGCGAGATCCCACTTGGGCGCCAGTCGATACCCATACTGGGCAAACAGTGCCAGCGTATTGGTTTCGCCCCCGCTGACGCCCCGGGAGCTGCCTGTAGCGTTATTGATCGAATCGAAGTTAAACGCGCTGATCTCCAGTCGATAGTTGTCGTAGTGCGCACCGACCGACAGTCGCATGTCCGGGTTGCCGAACAGGCTTTCGGTACCCGCTTTGAAGTTGAGAATCTCCCACCCGGTATCATCAAACTCCGTAAGGCGACCGCGAAAAGCCGCATTTTGAGACTCAAAGTCCGGGTCCTCGGGTGCGCGGGCGGTTCTAATTTCCTCGTCCTTGAGAATCTCAAACCGGCTGTAGTGGGCATCGAATACCCAGTTTCCGGCCAGCGGTCCCGATAGTCCCAGGCCAATCAGCAGGCTATCGCGTTCCTGAACCCGACTTTGAAAATTGCTGCCGCC
>JBCBZV010000159.1:0-8169 GCA_039815155.1 Pseudomonadota bacterium | reverse complement strand
TTGAGCTGCGACTCCACGACGACACTAAAGAATCGCGTCTGGCCTTCGAAGCGCAACTGCGCTGGCTCGGCTGCGACAATCGAACAACTAAAAAGCCAGTAAAAAACGAAGTAGGTAAACGAACGTGTCATAACGATTACTCCATCACGAGCACCGCAACCCGTCAAGTTCTAGAAGTTCCGATCAGGCTATTGAAGAAAACAACTATCCATTTAACCAACGATATAGAGAGGGCTGCTCGAAATTTTCTCAAGAGAAAAACGAGGGCGATAATGAAACTCAGGGGAAGAAATTCATGAAGCGCTGTTTAGAATACTTACTTTTCGTTTTAGCTGTAACATTCTGCGGCCTGACAGTTGCAGATCACTTCCAGGCCACCAATCTCAGTACTAACTCAGGTTCTGGCAACGGCACCTTCAACGCGACACTTACGCACATACCGGGGACGGATTCAGCGCACCCTTGGTATTCCTTTTGTGCCGATACGGGAGCGGTCAATATCTCGCTGAACGCGAGCTTCTCAGGTTTCCTCTGGCTCTACAGCGTAGGTGATAACTTTCCCAGGCTAGGCGACACCTTAGGAACTGACTACACCCTAGAAACTGATTCTTCCAGCGGAGGTACAAGCCAGAATATCAGTTTCTTTCCACCCTCCCCTGGCACCTATATTGTGCAGGTTGACTCATTCATCGGTGGTGACGGTGCTTACACTTTATCTATATCGGGCGCGACCTCAACGCCACAGCCCGGTGGATCGTGCAGCATAGGGCCCGCATTGTCTTCTTCCGCTGAGCCCGTACCTTTGTTCAACGTACAGGGTTTGATGTTGATGATAGGCTTGCTCTGCGCCCTTGGATTTTTGCAATTGCGACGCCGAGTCGCATAGTCTGATAAGGCGCAGGCAGCTGCTGCGCCCTGAAGTTCGAACAACGTACTCGAGGCCGCTGCATCGTGCAGTAGCCTCGCCGGTTCTCACTGCCGCGATATTGCACTAGCTTAACCATAGCCAACCACACCGGTATCTCGCATCCTTTACATCCGCCTCTTGGCATTGGTGTCTTGCCGAAGCCCAGGTAAGCTAGGGGAAAGGCAAATCGGGTTGTACCAATGCAAAAGTCTCTAGCGGGTGCCTTAAAGATAAGCGCCGTTTTGTGGATCATCTGGGGTCTCGTACACGTACTCGCCGGAGTCATCGTCTTATCCGGCGATGCTACTAGCGGTGTCCAAGCCATCGCTGACGCTGTTGCCGCCGAGTCTCTCGAAAATGATTATCATGCCGCGGTAGGGGGAATTTTGAACCAGCATGGATGGAATCTTGCCTGGTTTGGTCTGGTCACCCTTATTGGGGCTGTGTTCATCTGGACAGGACAAAAAACCGCGATCTGGGTCACCGCTATGGTCGGTGGCCTGGCGGACCTAGGGTACCTACTATTTGTGGATATTCCGGGCTACGTGAACTTTGTCCCCGGTACCGTGATGACAATTGTCTCCGGCAGCGCAATAGCACTGAGTGTTTGGGTCTGGCTGCCAGATAGAAGTACGCCTAACGAACCCTGAAAGTGGCGGTGTGTGAAGAAAGTGGCGCCCCGAAGACGATTCGAACGTCCGACCTAGCGCTTAGGAGGCGCTTGCTCTATCCAACTGAGCTACCGGGGCATGGCTGCATGATAGCCCATGTCCCAGGACGGGCAACAATGCTAAGTTTTGGAAGAGCGCTAATCTTAACGGTGCGCTATAGCCTCCGAAGGAGAGCTAACCACAACCGCGCTTTACACCTTAACTGAGGGGTATTGGCTTTGTAAAAAAGTCTTTGTACATGAATACTTAGATGCGATACTTCATCCGAAACCGCACAGGACTTGAGCGATGGCTGATACGGATCTAGAGATAGGCCCCTACCTCGCCTTGATGGCAAACAAGGACGGGGAAGATATTTATTTTCATTCCGGTGCCAAAATTCTGATCAAAGGCCCCTTTGGCTTCGCCTGGATTGGAGAGAAGCTCGCACCCGGGCAAGTGGACCGTATTTTTCGCTCGGTTGCCTCAGAAAAGAAAATAGCCGAGTTCGAGGAGTACGGAGAAGTCGACTTCAGCCTGGGCGTACCAAAGCTAGGTCGCTTTCGTGGCTCGGCGTTTAGGCAGCGGGGTGAGACCTCCCTAGTATTTCGCTATGTGCGCAATGAGATTCCCTCGATCGAAGAGTTGGGGCTCCCCGAGGTTCTCAAGGACCTGGTGATGGAGAAGAACGGACTGGTTGTCGTCGTTGGCGCGACCGGCTCCGGTAAGTCCACGTCGCTCGCGGCGATGATCGATCACCGTAACGCAAGCGCTGCGGGTCACATCCTGACCCTTGAAGACCCCATCGAATATCTACACAGTCACAAGAGGTCTGTAGTCGCTCAGCGAGAGATCGGCGTTGACACCGACAGCTATACCTCGGGCATTCGGTCGGCGATGCGGTCCGCGCCCAATGTGATTCTCCTCGGCGAGATTCGAGATCATGACACGATGGAGTCGGCGCTGAAATTCGCCAACACCGGCCATCTCTGCCTGACGACCTTGCACGCTAATAATGCTGTATCGGCGCTCGAACGAATGATGACTTTCTTCCCGCCGGAAGATCAGGAAAGCGAAGTGACTCGCATCGCCCAAAACCTTCGCGGCGTCGTCTCGCAGCGTCTAGTGCCCACACTCGATGGAGGCAAGTGCGCTGCAATTGAAGTAATGGTGAATACGCCGCGTGTGCAAGATCTCATCGTTAAGCAAGACTTGTCCGAACTTCGGGCCACGATTGAACAGGGCGCCAAATACCAGATGCGTACCTTTGACCAGGCGCTGATCGAGCTTTACGACAAAGGTCGAATTTCTTCAGAAACAGCCGTCGAGTTCGCTGACTCTAAGAACAATGTGTCGCTGCACATTCGCCTCAACAAAGGCGATTCCTTTGACGGCATCGATCTTGAACTGGACGAAATCGAGCGCCGCTAAACGATCTCCGCTTCGATGGGGTTATGCCAACAGGACGAAGTTGATGCGGTTCGCCCGTTAGCGAAGATCCAGGGCGATCTTGCCAAAATGCCGCTGACTCTCCTGATACTGAAAGGCTTCGCTCAGCTCTTCTAGCGGGTAACATGAGTCGATAAGCGGCTTGAACTTCCATTCTTCAAAAGCCGCCGTCATAGCCTTCTGGTGTTCGTGAGACCCGACGGTAATACCGGCCATAACGGCATTTCGCTGAAAGAACTCTGCCAGCGGCACTTCGCCGCTGATCCCGGTGAGCACTCCGATCATGCTGATGGTGCCTCCGACCTTTAGGGCGCGAACCGACTGGGTCACGGTTCCGGGACCGCCCACTTCGATCACAAGATCGACACCGCCACCGGAGAGCTCAACTGCCAGCCGCCCCCACTCGACCTGTTCTCGATAGTTAATCACCTCATCGGCGCCGAGTTTCTTAAGCTTCGCTAACTTCTCATTGCTAGACGAGGTTGCCAGCACCTTACAACCGAGCTGCTTGGCAATTTGAAGAGCGAAGATGCTGACCCCGCCGGTTCCCTGTACCAGAACCCAATCCCCCGCAGAAAGAGACGCCTCTTCGATAACGGCGCGCCATGCGGTGAGTGCCGCACACGGCAGAGTCGCAGCTTCCTGATAACTCATGTGAGCGGGCATGGGAGAAAACGCTTGCTCAGTCATCGTCACGCTCTGCGAAGCAAACCCGTCCGTATGATCTCCCGGTACTCCCTGAAGCGCTTCGAGCGTAGCCCCCCCGGACTTCCAGGCCGGGAAGAACTGGCTCATAACCCGGTCACCAACGGCAAATTGGCTAACGCCGTCGCCAACTGCAAGCACCTCGCCGGCGGCGTCCGACATCGGGATACGACCCTTTGCGGTTGGCAACAAGCCGGCTGCAACCAAGTAATCGTGGTAGTTCAGCGAACTAGCCATCACTCGAACCTGTATCTCCCCGGCTAGCGGTGCTTGCTCTTCGATCGTATCGACCACCAGCCCGGCAAGGCCAGGCTGTTCTCCTAGGCGTACGCATTTCATGCTTATTGATCCTTCCGGCTATTTATTTTAATCATCGATCCGGGTGCGCACTTGCCGTTCCTAGCAATAAGCCCGCACTAGGCGTCCCCATGCAATCACAGAATGAGCACCGATTCACCGGGTCGCGGAAACTACTACGCGCTGCCTGCGCTAGCCATTAAACCCGTGGCGAATATGATGTGGCACAACACGGCGATAAGCGTCAGGCGAGTTCGGAGTTGTCTGTACCATAGATCTCGTACCAGACTTTGACGCTCGTACCATAGTTGCGCTAGGTGACCGAGCATCAATAGGAGCGCGGCCAATAGCGGTTGGGCGGTCAAGAAAGCGAAAACGACAAATAACACCACCCCGTTACTCACCAGTATCGTAGCGCCTTCGCCGATTTTCGGCTGTGGCAGTGTCGCGCCCCAGAGCGTCCCAGCTAAAAAGCACAGTATCGCCGCCGAATAGATGAGGAACGCCCGCTGACTGAGTGCATGAAGAAGATCGTCAAAAACCCAAACGCCGACGGCGGTTGCCAGGAACGGAATCAGACCCGCTGCGCCGAGTAGCTGCATCAGCCGCATTGGCATCAATGCTTACTCCTCCAACCGGCGAATGCTGAGGACGATCTCCGCGACACGCACGCCAAACTTGCTCATCACTGACTCATTGAGCAGCACATCAGGGGACACCAGATACATGCGATCGTCGACACTCAGATCAATCGTGTTTCCGGAGTAAGGCACTCGAAGCACATACTTCAAAAACATCGCATTCCCGGATACAGATGCGGCGCCTGGGCCGACCACATCTCCAGCAGTCGCTTGGTAGCGATTTGGTCCATTGGGTGTCAGAGTCCATACTCGCGGCGATACCTCGCCGTCATCAAAGAGGAAATCCTCTTCTAGCGTCCCAACACCATCGCGCCAGTACGCTTTTATGTCTGCGGTAAACTTTCTGGTGACCTTACCGGAACGATCCTTTAGTACACCGCTGGCAATTAGGGGACCGTCGAAAAACTCCTCGGCTACAAAAGTAGGGCTTGAGTCGCGATAAGCGCTGACATCGATTGAGCCGCAAGCCGATAGCAATACCGTTGAACAAATTAAGAGGAGGCGAAAGCGCGCAAACAGAGCTAAATGCATGATGTTTTTCGGTTCCTTTTAGCCGCGGCGTAGGAGACCAACGCCGTTAACAAAAGCTACAGCAACGTTACGCGGCATCTAACACCGGGGATCACTGGAAACTGCAGGCTATCGACTACAGCTTCTAGTCTCTGGGCCATAAGCTCTACGAAAACGGGCTCTAGGAAAACAGGCTGTAGAAAGAAGGGAATTAAAAAACCGACCACTCAAGAGTGGCCGGTTAAGAAAAACCATCTGGGGGAAAGATGGTCTGTGTGCTGCAGCGAATTAACGCTACGGTGACTGTTACGAGGTCAAAATAAAAATAGATCACTGCCGATCAGAAAAGCCCAATTGTGCAGAGCTTACAGGTATAGGGGTCGAGCGTTCCCGATGCGGTTGTGCGGACAAAACTGTCGGAAGAATACAAGTGAGCTTCTAACAGGCTTCTATGCTAAACAGCTTCTATTCTAGAAGCTGCTGGGAACGGAGGAGCGGCTTTCGCCAACTAAAGACTCACTGAGTATTTTGCGGCGCTTGCGCCAGCTCGTGCGCAGCGGTCGCTGTCGCTGTACTGCCGCAGGCGATCTTCTGCGACTTTTGACTGCGCGCCATCGATACCAAATAGCAGGCCGTCGATGTAGCCCAAGGCCTGTGCGTAGATCACGTCCGTTTGCTCTGCGTCGAAGCCGTTCACAACCTCATCGAAACGCTGGTCGAATTGAGTCTCATCGAGAAAACCAAGAGCATCATCGGCCAGTACGCACCCCAACTCTTGTGCTGCCCGCAGCTCAGCGGCACCCAGAGAAAGCGCCTGGCTGGCCGAATTTGCGAAGGCCATAAAGAACAGTGCAACAAAGAATGGGGATAGCGCAGAAAATCTTGTTGGCGTTAGCTGGTTGGGCATTTAACTCACCGGAGCGGGCGCATAAACGAATCTGCGCGAAGCGTAACGTTCCTTTATGACAAAAATGTGTCATAAAGATGGCTGTTTTGTGACGTCCGAAAAGGACTCAAAGGAATCATTGAGACGCCGCGGCCGCCTCTTTCTATCGCTGATGTCGTAGCTGGAGCAACGCAAAAGCTATGAGCGTACGGGCACTTGTTGCCCGCCGGCAAAAACAAGACCTGAGACCGGCTCGAGAACTCAGCTATCCGCTCTCGCTGTTTGGATCCACCGCAGCATTTCGGCAGTCGAGGAATCCAGATCGGGATCGATCGCGTCGTCACCCTTGAGTAGCGGGAGGAGCGAATTCGCCATCGCCTTGCCCAATTCTACTCCCCACTGATCAAAGGAATTGATTCCCCAGATCACACCTTGGGTGAAAATCTTGTGTTCGTAAAGCGCGATAAGCGCGCCTAATGTATTAGGTTCGAGGCGCAGCATTAAGATCGAATTGCTTGGCCGGTTACCGGGGAAGGTCCGGTGCTTCGCCAACAAAGCCGCTTGCTCCGCATCCATCCCGCTCGTCGCTAACTCTTCGAGCACCTCCGCTTCGCTCCTCCCTTGCATCAGCGCGCGCGGTTGCGCTAGAAAGTTTGCAAGCAGTTTTTCGTGATGATCCCCTAATTCCTTTTGGACCGTGGCGGCGGCAATGAAGTCGCAGGACACCCGGTCCGTACCCTGGTGCAGCATCTGATAGAAGGCATGTTGCCCGTTCGTACCCGGCTCACCAAATAGTACGGGAGCGGTAGCCTCGGTCACCGCTGTGCCATCTTTGCGACACGATTTTCCATTGGACTCCATGTCAGCTTGTTGAAGATAAGCAGGCAAAAGTGCGAGCCGCTGGTCGTAGGGCAGCACAGCGTGGGATCCAATTTTTTCTATATTCCGATTCCACACCCCCATCAATGCGAGCAACACTGGCAGGTTCTGCCGCAGGGATGCACTTCTAAAGTGCTGGTCCATCGCATAGGCGCCAGCCAGAAGCGATTTGAAAGCCTCGGTTCCAACCTGAAGCGCCACCGGTAAACCGATCGCCGACCACAAGGAATAGCGACCACCGACCCAATCCCAAAATCCAAAGGTCTGTTCTTTGCCAATGCCGAATTCAGCAACTGCCGCAAGGTTGGTTGATAAAGCGGCAAAGTGGCTTGCGATTGCCTCTTCCTTTGCTCCCTGCGCCAAGAACCACCGGCGAGCGCTGTGCGCATTGGTCATGGTTTCTTGTGTAGTGAAGGTTTTCGAAGCGATCAAAAACAGCGTCTTTTCGTGATCTATGCGTTCGAGCACATCTTGCAGTTCTTGACCGTCTACATTCGCTACAAAGTAACTGCGTCTGCCGCTAAGCCAACAAGATTCAAGTGCTAGCGTCGCCATTCTTGGCCCTAGATCAGAACCACCAATACCGATATTGACCACCGTATCGATTAGCTTGCCCGTGTAGCCGCGATGCGTTCCGCGAATCACGTCTTCGGCGAATGTGAGAGTTCGGTCTCGCTCCGCTTGCGCAAGCGCGCAAGCGTCCTCTCCGTCAACGTAGATTGCGTTTCCCGATTGATCACGCAGCGCTACATGCAGCACAGCCCGATTTTCTGTGGTGTTTATCTTCGCACCGGAGAACATCGCTTCTATTGCATCCGGTAAGTCAACGCTGAGCGCCAGCTCGAATAGGTCATCGAGCGATGCTTCTTCAACGCGATTCTTCGAGTAGTCCAAACGGAGTCCGGCCGCTTCCGCGCTCATTTTCTGTCCGCGTTTCGGATCGGTCGCAAACATGTCGCCGATGCTGGTGTCTCCGAGCTGCTCGTGACGCTGTGCTAAATCCCGCCAAACTGCTTCGGTACTGCGAAGTCCTGATTGATTCATTGTGCTTCCGTGTATTCGGCCAACGCCGGAAGGGTCAAAACTGCCCCCTGGGATCGGAATAGTCTGTCACGAGCGGCAGGTCATCTCCAGCCAAAAGAGTCATTTTTGGCCGAATCCGCCTGGCTAGTGGTAAAGGCTTAGTTTTCATAAACTTAGCGTGCGCATTAACAATACCAAGAGGCATTTATGAACGCCCCAGCG
>JBCBZV010000040.1:0-33059 GCA_039815155.1 Pseudomonadota bacterium | reverse complement strand
GCTCGCGCTGCATAGGCGGGTGCGTAATTGGGATCGATCTCAATCGCGCTGTTCAGCAGCTCAAGGGCACGCTCCATATTAGCTGGGCTGCGCGTGTAGATTAGATCTCGGGCTTCGAGAAACAATCCGTAGGCGGTGACGTCAGCCCTCGATACCGGTGCCAAGTCGGGCGTTGCGTCTACCTTTAACTGGGTTTTCATCGCCATGAGGATCTGGGCAGCAATATCGTCTTGAACGGCAAAAATATCGCGCAGGTCGCCGTCATAAGTCTCCGACCACAAATGGAAGCCATCGCTCACTTGAATGAGCTGGGCCGTTACACGAACCCGGTCTCCCTGCGAACGCACCGAGCCCTCCAGGATATGGGCCACGTCGAGTACCCGTCCAATCTCGCGCAGATCTTCGTTTCTTCCCTTAAAAGCAAAGGAAGATGTGCGTCCCGCTACTTTCATACCATCGACTTTGGCGAGTACGTTGAGCAACTCTTCTGAGATGCCATCGGCAAAGTACTCTTGATTGTTGTCTGGAGAGAGGTCGGCAAACGGAAGCACGGCAATGGATGGTTCGGCGGCAACTGCACTCGCGCCACCCAGTAATGCGCTGGCCCCCGAGCTCAGGAACTTGGGCGCGAGGATGGCTCCAGCAAAGACGAACAGAGCCAAAACCAATACTAGGTCTAGTTTGTTCCCGGTGTTGCCGGTAATGCTCTCACCGGTCGGAACATCGACGGTACGCTTAATACCGTCTGCGGTAAGTTCGAAGGCCCAGGCAAAGATGAGTGCGATGGGAAAACCAATGGCCAAGAGGGCGACGACCAGGCCATCGAACCAAGCGGGCAAACCGATTGCTTCCTCGATCGAGGCACTGACTTGCACCAATAGCCAGCCGACGACCGCATAGACGCCTGCTACGCGGAACACGTTTCGACGTTTTAGTTCGCTGAAAAACCCCAAAGCAGTTTGCCCTAGTGAGCTAACACGTTAGACACAAGAAGGAACGAGCCGAAACGATACCGCATGCTGGAGCCGGGTACTACCGGTTGCCCGCGATTAGGTGGCGCGGGACGAGCACTACATGCAGGCAAAAAGAACCTTAGGTTGAGCCGTCGATCACTTGAGATAGCGGTCAAACCAGCCGAGCCACCGTTCATAGCGATCACGAACGAACGAGGGTCGACTAATACCGTGGTGCTCGTCGGGATAAACAACCAACTGCGTGTCCTGCCCCAGCCTTTTCATGGCGAGATACATTTGCTCTGAGTTAATGATGGGTACGTTCCAATCTAAGGCGCCACCCATCCAGAGCGTCGGTGTGGTGATGTTCTCTACCTTCCAAAACGGCGATAGCTCATCCCAACGTTCACGGTTTTGCCAGGGCAAGCCAAACTCCAATTCGTACATAAGTTGGTAATGATCGTGGCCGTAGTTGGCCGCTACAAGACCCAGGCTCGCACCCGAGGAAGCCGCCTTAAAGCGTTTGCTTTGCGTGATTACGTAGTTCGTGAGGATGCCGCCGTAGGACCAGCCACCCACTCCTAGCCGGTCTTCGTCCACTAAGCCGATTTCTATACCGTGATCTACCGCGGCCAGCACATCCTGGACATCCTTAACGCCCCAGGCCGCCACCGTCGCCTTGGCGAAAGCTTCCCCGTAACCAACGGACCCGCGCGGGTTGGGCAAGATCACCGCATAGCCATTGGCGGCAAAGAGCTGGGCCGTAGCATTAAAACCGAAATCAAACTGTGATGCGGGCCCCCCATGCAACCATAGAATGGTGGGATAGCGCTGTCCTTCTTTGTAGGAAACGGGGTAAAGATAAAACGCATCGACGGGAGTGCCATCGGCGCTGGTGAAGCTCAGTTTCTCACCTCGAGGCTGGGATATTCCGCTCAGCACTGCTGCGTTTACGTTTGTGAGACTGTTTAGCAGTCCATCGTTGAGCCGATAGACTTCCGGAGGGCTCTGGAGGTCTCCGGCGAGCACGGTGCGCACGCCGTTACTTAACGAAAAGTCATCAACGCTAATATCGCCCGGCACGTCTCGTCGAAAGCCCTGGCCGTCGGTACGAACCGATGCCAGGTGGCTTTTGCCTTCGTCTTGGAGCCGAAAGAAAACCCTTGAGCCGTCGTCACTAAAGTGCGGGCTGCTCACGTTTCGGTCGAGGTCCGGTGTCAGCACTTTTTGCTTCGTGCCATCGGAATCGGCGATTTCCAGTCGCCGCGTTGGAGAAAGAGCCGAGCCACCTACATCCTGCCCAATCGAGCGAATATAAGTGATTTTTTTGCCGTCGGGACTCCAAGCGGGTGTTCTCGCGGTTCCTTCGTCCTCGCTGATCTTGGTGAGAGCATGCGTATCATCGTCAACGGACACCGTCCACACGTTACTGCCGTAGTAGGAGTCGGGTTCCTCGGAGCGATCGCTAACAAAGGCTATGTGTTGACCATCAGGACTCCAAACGGGATCGTCCGCATCATAGTCGCCGCTGGTAAGCTGAACGGGTGCTTCTTCACCGGGCGTAAAAACGTAGAGGTGTTCCCGCCGACGATCGATATAACCCGTGTAGTCTCGTTTAAATTGGATCCGATCGATGACATGCGGCAGGGGTGTGTCGTCATCCTCACTGTCTTCGGTCAGCTGCGCCTCCGTTGGATCTTTGATCACTAGTAGCAGCCGTTTACCGTCAGGCGACCACTCATAGGAACTGATCCCCTGTTTTACCGAGGTGAGCTGCTCAGCTTCACCGCCAAGTCTGTTGAGCGTGTAGACCTGGGTCACGCCATTGTCACCCCGCGACGCGGTAAAGGAGAGAAAGCGGCCGTCTGGGCTGAAGCGCGGTCGGCTTGCGCTTCTGTCCGCTGCGGTCATGGGAATCGGATCACCGCCGCCTGCGGACACCATCCAAACTTGGGTGATTCGTTTGTCCTTTTCTTCATCGATGCGACGAACCGTATAGGCCACCCATTCTCCATCCGGCGAAACTTGCGGATTGCGGACGCTTTGAATGGCCATCAGCGTATCTATCGACAGCGGTTCTGCAGAGGCTGGTCCGGTCGCGAATACGGCTAGGCAAGTGGCCGCGAACGCCGTCATGAGGAAGACGTGAAACTGTGGTCTTTGATTCGAAAGAGTCATTCGGGGTCTCGAGAAGTGATCGTTTTGCTGTGAGCTTTGATTAAAGCAGAATTGAGTGGCCATTTATTTTAAGCAGGGGCTTTTTGTTTCTTGCGGAGCTTAGTATTCCGACTAAGCCGAGAGAACGAAAGGAATGTTGGCTAGGCCCGGAGGCTGATGGGCCGGTAACTCGCAAGGTCTTGTTGCGAAAATCCGCCTCTGAATGGGCTGCTAGTAGCAAGGATATCGCCTGTGTCGTTTTCCTGCGCTAGTAATTCAGCGCGTGCCTGCTGCTCTATCGCCGTTGCCTCTGCCGCGACACGCCGATCCTGGGTCGAGGGTTCAGCAGGGGCGAGTGCAGCACGGCGCACTATTCGGGCCTTTTCTATGGTGGCTTGGGGGTCGCCAGGTACTGGCGATACATCAATAGCTACTTCCCCACCCACCGCGTACTGGCGCCCATCCGGACCACGCTGAAACGTATAGGTCGGGGCTCCGGCGAAGCGACCACCCACGTTGGCGTGGGCCTGTTCATGGGCTCGAACCTCGCGATCGCGTGCTGCTAATTCCTGTACCTGCTGCCTTTCTTGCTCGGTCAGACCGTTAATAGACTGACGTTCCGCGCTGGCGCGGTTAACCGACTCAGTGGTGGGATTAAGCGTGTCCTCGGATGGATTGGCCGCAGCATTGTTTGAAGCACCGACGGCGAACTCAGGGCTAGTTGTGTTTCCAGCCCGTCGTGCGTCTGCACCGCTCGCACCGGTTCCTGCCGTGGGTGAAACAGCGGCGCCATTAAACAGTGTACTTGTCGCAAGGGAGCCTACCAGCATGGGCCAAAGTATAGCATTGCATAGGCTGCCGTTTAGTCTTTCACTTTGCTCGGCCTTCCCTCCAGACCTGAAGCAATGAGTCGTAGGGTACGGTTTCTCCAGGTGGTTTCTCGTTGACGAGCTTGGCTTTTGGAGCGCCGGGCTGAGTTAGCCAATAGGACGCGTCTCGCTCTTCGTTGAGAAGTGGGCCACAGTCGCCCATCACGTCATAGCGTTGCAGTCGTTCCAACACCCGATCTTGTTCTTTCGCTAGCTGATCTAAAGCGGCCTGTGCTGTTGCTTCCCCACTCACCGCATTAGCCACGTTCGCCCACCACAGCTGGGCGAGCTTTGGGTAGTCGGGAACGTTGTTTCCCGTGGGCGTCCAAGCGGTACGCGCCGGACTGCGATAGAACTCAACGAGCCCACCGAGTTTTGGTGCAAGTTCTGTAAGCTCTGCTGAATTAATGTCTGATTCACGGATTGGCGTGAGGCCGACTAGCGTCTTTTTGAGGCTAACGGTTTTCGAGGTCACAAATTGCGCATATAGCCACGCGGCTTTTCGTCGCTCTAACGGGGTCGATTTCAAGAAGGTCCAGGAGCCCGCATCCTGATAGCCCAGTTTCATGCCCTCTTCCCAGTAGGGGCCACGAGGGCTGGGAGCCATCCGCCACCTCGGCAGGCCTTGGTCATCTACCACGGCGAGTTCGTCCTTTATCATGTCCGCAGTGAAAGTGGTGTACCAGAATATCTGCTGTGCAATTCGTCCTTGAGCCGGGACCGGCCCAGCCTCCGAAAAGGTCATTCCCGCTGCTTCGGGTGGAGCGTAGCCTTTTAACCAATCGCTATAGCGACTCAGTGCGTAAACCGCTGCCGGTCCATTTGTCGCGCCGCCACGGGTGACCGATGAACCTACCGGCCGACAGCCCTCGACACGAATGCCCCATTCGTCGACTGGTACACCGTTGGGTATGCCTCGATCCCCCGCACCGGCCATCGAGAGCCAAGCGTCGGTGAAGCGCCAGCCGAGCGACGGGTCTTTCTTACCATAGTCCATGTGACCGTAGACCCGTTCACCGTCGATCGTTTGTATGTCGTTGGAAAAGAACTCGGCGATGTCCTCGTAAGCGGACCAGTTCAACGGCACACCTAGCTCGTAGCCGAACTTCTCCTTAAAGCGAGTTTGAAACTCTGGGCGGCTGAACCAGTCGTAGCGAAACCAGTACAGGTTGGCAAACTGCTGATCGGGTAATTGGTAGATCTTGCCGTCAAAGCCTGTGGTAAACGAGAGCCCAATAAAGTCATCGAGATCCAAGGTCGGGGAGGTGACATCGGCACCTTCGCCGGCCATGAAGTCGCTCAGAGGGACTACATAACCGTAGCGCGAATGGGTTCCGATGAGATCGGAGTCGTTTACATAGGCATCGTAGACGTTCTCTCCCGACTGCATTTGTGTTTGTAATTTTTCTATTACATCGCCTTCCTGAATTAGGTCGTGGGTGACGCGGATACCGGTGATGTCATAAAAGGCTTTGGTCAGGGTCTCGCTTTCGTACTGATGTGTCGTAAGGGTCTCTGAAACTACGCTTATTTTCATACCGCGAAACGGTTGTGAAGCCTCTGTAAACCACGCGAGCTCATCGATCTGTTCCTGCTGGCTGAGTGTCGATGCAGCAAATTCCTCGCTTATCCAACGCTGCGCGTTCGCGGAATAGTCAAGCTGCGGTAGCGCACGGGTGGCTGTGTCTTCCTGGCTGTCGCTCCCTTGATTCCCATCGGAGCAAGCGCTGTTCAAAAATAAGAGTATGACCAGTGGCAGGCAGCGTTTGAGCATCGTCGTTGTAACGGCAGCGACAGCAACCAGCCAGGAAAAAGCCGAGGCAAAAGAAGAGGTAAAAGAAGAGGCAGATAAAGAAGCTAAAAAACTCATGACATGATTCCGAATGCTTGGCTCCGAAAGATCGGCGCCGAAGGACGGGGCGCGGTTAGCCCTCATCAAACAAATACTTATATTCGACGGGCAGTGTGCCGGATTTTTCCTTTAGGAACGAGTTGTTAACGGTGAGGTCCGCGCAGAACTGTCTAGCCTGAACGGCCAATTACTACCGGCGGGCTACGTCATATGAACAGCGCGCACCGAAAACTGCGGTTAACCCCAACGCATGACAAGGACAGCAAGCGTCAAGGAAAGCAGGCTCGCGTAAATGGCACTTGCTTCTATTAACGCTAGCCAGGAGAGGTGTACGTAAGCCGCCAGAAGCAGGCTGATAAAGAATCGGTCGCCGCGTGTGGTGGCAATGGGGAGCCACCCTTGAGATTCGCTTGTCGGCCATTTCAGTTCGATCAGCGTGAGGACGACAATCGCCAGCGCGATCAGGGCGAAAAACGCTGCAGTTGGGGCGGTCCAGGCCATCCACTGCACTAGCTAACCCTCCCGAGGGTGAAGCCTTGCACTAAATGTCGTCGCACAAACCAGACAATCACGAGGCCGGGAATGACGGTCAGTACTCCGGCAGCCGATAGCAGCCCCCAATCCAAACCCGATGCGCTCACCGTTCTCGTCATCACGACAACGATAGGCTTAGCATCACTGGCTGTGAGTGTTCTGGCGAGTAACAGTTCTACCCAGCTGAACATGAAACAGAAGAAAACGGTGACGCCGATCGCGCCTTTGTTGATCGGCAGGAAGATGCGAAAGAAAAAGCTGAGAAAGGAGTGGCCGTCGAGCCAGGCCATCTCATCTATCTCCTTGGGTACGCCCGCCATAAAGCCTTCCAGGATCCATACGGAAAGTGGCACCGTGAACAAGCTGTGGGCCAGGGCGACTGCTAACGGCGTGTCGAAAAGACCCACAGAGGAATAGAGCTGGAAAAAAGGCAATAAAAATACCGCTGGAGGCGCCATCCGGTTGGTGAGCAACCAGAAAAAGAGCTGCCGATCTCCCAGAAAACGGTAGCGCGAAAAGACATAGGCCGCGGGGAGTGCCACGGTGAGAGAGATCACCGTATTGAGAGCTACATAGCTCAGGGAATTAACAAAACCGGATCGCCACACCTCACTAAAAAATATCTCAGAGAAATTACCGATGGTGAGATTGGACGGAAAAAGCTCAAAACTCCCGAGAATGTCCGCGTTGCTGCGCAGGGCCATTGACACGAGCCAATACAGCGGTAACAGCAAATACGTTGAATAGGTGAACAGCAGCAGATAAGCACCAACGCTGTTCAAGCGTTTGTGCTCGCTTTGGCGACTCACTGATCGGTCCCTTTGTCTTTCACCACAGCAGTATAAAAAATCCAACACAGCAGCAGCACGAGCAGAAAGTAGATAACGGAAAAGGCGGCCGCCGGTCCCAGATCGAATTGACCAATAGCTTTGGTAGCAAGGTACTGGGACAAGAACGTGGTGCTATTGCCTGGACCACCGCCGGTCAACACAAAAGGCTCCGTGTAGATCATCAAGGAGTCCATCAAGCGTAGCAGTACTGCGATGGTCAATACGCCTTTCAACCTTGGAAACTCGATAAAGCGGAAGATCTGCCAGCGGCTGGCGTCATCAAGTTCTGCAGCCTGATAGTAGGCGGGAGCAATGGACGACAGACCAGCGAAAGCCAGCAGTACGACTAGGGAAGTCCAGTGCCAAACGTCCATAGCCAGAAGCGTGATCCAAGCGTGCAGTGGATGCGATGCATAGTTAAAGCTAATGCCGAGAAACTCCAAAGAGGCACCCAGTAGTCCAATGTCGCCGCGGGCAAAGATCTGCCAGATGGTCCCCACGACATTCCAGGGAATCAGTAGCGGCACCGCAAATAGAATAAGCAGAAAAGACAGCACGCGCCCTTCTCTGGGAAGCGCTAAAGCGATCAGAATGCCCAGCGGAATCTCGATCAAAATAACCAGAGAGCTAAACAGCAGTTGGCGGCCCAGCGCATCTTGTAGTCGAGTATCACCGAGCGTCTCTCGGTACCATTCAAACCCTACAAACAAACGAGTGTTTATATCCAAGATATCTTGGACCGAGTAGTTCACAACGGTCATCAGGGGTATCACCGCGCTAAAGGCGACGATCAGCAATACGGGAAGAACGCCAAGCCAGGCTCGATTGTCTTGCTTTTGCCCGTTCACGATGTGATTGCTGTTTGTGGTTCGGCTGGGAGCAGCGCGTATCGCTGAACCCTAAGGTTGGCGCGATCTCCCTTGCACCAATTGCCAAGGCCTTCGGCTAACAGTTCAAAGTCTCCATTGCGAAACCCGAGCAGCGACTTTTCTTGCCCGCCGTCTGTTCCCACCAGCCGCTTGGAGACCAATTCCCAGATCCCATCAGCGCTGCGCTGCGGCGTGAGCCATTCAGCTCGTATACCCATGAGCGTGCCCGCATCGCGCTCCGGTGGTTCGGCGAAGAGAAGTCCAAGCGGAGGCTGATCGGAGTGAAGGCGAGCAGAGGGGATAAAACGCATTCCCGGTGAGCCGATGAAGTCTCCGACAAAGCGATCGATGGGATGGTTGTAGATGTCTTCCGGGGTACCCGTCTGCAGAATACGACCCTCGGAAAGCAGGCTGACTTGGGAAGCGAAGGTAAGCGCTTCCGTTTGATCATGGGTCACATAGATCATCGTGAGTCCGTGTTCGACCTGGAAACTCGCAAGCCGTTGTCGAAGGCGCCACTTCATTGCAGGTTCTACCGCGGTCAGCGGTTCATCGAGCAAGACAAGATCGACATCAGTTCGTACTAGGGATTTAGCGATCGCTGCAAGCTGTTTTTGGTAAAGCGATAAGCCCGCTGGACGCAGATGCAATACGTCAGCCAGCTCCAATTCTTCAGCCACTTCAATAGCACGGCCGCGGGCTTCCTTCATTACCCAGCCACGGTTCAAAAGAGGGAACATCAGATTGTCGAGCACCGACTTGGTTTCGTACAGCACCGGAAACTGAAATACGAGTGCAACGTTTCTTTCCCGGGCTCCGATCGTGGACACGTTCTTATCGCCGAAGCGAAGGGCACCGCTGCTCGGGCTCAGAAGGCCCGATAGCATGTTGAGCAGGGTAGTCTTGCCGGCGCCTGAGGCTCCCAGAAGTGCATGAGTAGTGCCGTCCTCAATGTGAAGACACAAATTCTTTAGCACGGGTTCGGTTGTGCCGGGGTAGTTGAAGCTGACCTGATCGAGGGTGATAGCGGCCATGTTAGCGATCTAGTTCCAATACATCGCGTTCGTCAAAGCCCAGTCGAGTCGAGTTCCCCATCGCTATTGATACTACACCGGGTAACTTCGCGACCCAGCTCTTGTCTCCGTCGGGTAGCTCTACAAGCGCATGCAGGTAGCTGTGCGCGCCATTGCTCTCGACAGCCTTTACCTTGGCGGCGTATCCGGAGCGCTCGCTAGTGATTCGCAGGTGTTCCGGACGGACGAAGCGTGTTGCTGAAAGGGTGTTTAGACCCGGATCGGAAAGTAAGTTAGCTGCTTTTATGTTCGCTGGCATTTGATAGAGGTCTAGCGGTTTGCCCTGTTGCAATACCTCATGCTGGCTGATGATCACGAGTCGATCAGCCAGTGCGAGAGCGTCGCTAGGATCGGATGTGGTGAACAGGAGGGCCACGCCGGTATCTTCCACCAAGGCGCGCAGTTCTTCGTTTAGTGCTTCGCGGAGTTTGAAGTCGAGGTTTACGAACGGTTCATCCATCAGCAGTACTTTCGGATCTTTCGCCAGGGCTCGAGCAATCGCTAGACGCTGCTGCTGACCGCCGGACAGTTCGTGCGGATAGCGCTCCAGGAGATGGTCAATCTTGACCAAAGTGGCCAGTTCTCGGACGCGAGACTGATCTGCTTGCCCTTGCGCCCGATACGGCGACGCTATGTTCTGCGCTACAGTCCAGTGCGGATAGTTCACGAATGCCTGAAAAACCATCGCTACTTGTTCGTTACCCGCCGCCCAAGAACCGCCCCTGGATGTTTTAACTCTGACCCCAGCCACTTCTACGTGTCCAGAAGCTGAGCTGCTAAGCCCAGCGATAAGTCGGCATAAAGGCGTTTTACCTGACTGATTCGGCCCAAGAACCACGGTCACCGTTCCAGGCTCGCAGTGAAGGTCGCAACTCTCTGAGCGAGTAGGGTCAAGCAGGCATTCTCGAATGGTCAGCATGAAAGTGGGAAACCTTGCAAAACTAGCAAGCTCCGCGATCCTCCAGATAGCGTATCAACAGAAGCATCGCGTTTTCGCCTGCGTAGGCCTTAAGATTAGCGTGCATGTATTCAACAACGTCAGCGACTATAAATAGCTCTTTCGCTGGTCGACAGTAAGGTGCCTCAAGGTAGGGCGTTTTTTCATCTAAGGTCGCCATCAAATCCAGAGCACCGCCCACGTAGGCCTGCAGGATGGGATGCTCAGCACAGGGCATCTCAGCGGAAGCACAAATTGTAAAGAACTCTTGCGCCGTCAGCGCAAAGCTTTGTTGACCAAACGCTAAAGCAAACAGAATAAAGGCCCAGGTTTTTCTTGACCGGTGCATCCCATGAATCCTTGACATAATTAAAATAAAACAATAATTTATTGTTGTTAAATATACATGTCAAGGAGTTCACTAGTGACTCGACTCTTCGCCCGCTTCGTATCTTTTGGCTGCTTGCTCGCGTTCCTTGTGTCCGTTGGCCTTCTTCTGTTCTATGCGATTGATATTAACGCCTTCGCGGACCTTGCCAGGCAGAATCTTGCCTTGGCGATTGATTGGAAGACGGTTGTTGCCGCCCAGTGGTATAGCCTATGGATATTGAGCGCAGTCTATCTAGCGATCGGACTCGTCGGACTGTTTTTCTTACATCGAGCATTTACAAAGTTTGCAAGAGGCGAGTTCTTTAACGAGTCGAACAGCCGCGACCTCCGGCTATTCGCCGTTCTTTTGTTCGTCCAGGCCTTGGCGAAACCGATTCACTACTCATTAGCCAGCGTGCTCTTATCGCTCAATCACCTACCCGGTCAAAGGCTGTTGTCTATCTCTTTTGGGAGTTTTGAGCTGAAAGTTATCGTGTTGGCAATGGTTCTCTGGGTCATCAGTGACATGCTGGTTCGAGGCCGCGAACTCGAGCACGAGAATCAGCAGTTTGTTTAGAGAGCACTGGTTGTTCGGGATCTGCCCATGCCGATCGTAATGAACCTAGATGTGATGCTCGCCAAGCGCAAGACGCGAGGGAAAGAACTGGCGGCGGCAGTCGGTATTACGGAACAAAACCTCTCTCTCCTGCGGACCGGTAAGGTGAAGGGTGTGCGGTTCTCGACGCTCGGTAAGATCTGCGAGTTTCTCGAGTGTCAGCCCGGCGACTTGCTTGAGTACGTCAGCAATGAAGATTCGAGCAGAAACGGCACCGTGAGCAAGCGTTGATGGCTTAGTTCACTGGTCAGCGCTAAAAGGTATAAATGAGACCCTGTTTCGCCCTTCTTCCTTAGACTTGTAGACTCCCTGGTCTGATCGGGCGATCAGCGAGGTAGCAATATCGGCAGCGACGTTCGGATCAGTACGCTGCTCGGCACGCCAGCTACAAACACCGATGCTTAGCGTAACCGACACGGTTTCTCGCGTGTCGCTGTTATCTCCGTGCACTTCCACTGCAATGACGCTGGCTTTCCGACGAAGACGCTCCGCAATCTCGACGGCGAGTTGATCGTCACAGCTGGGGAGTATCAGTGCAAACTCTTCCCCTCCATAGCGACACACGTGATCGACCCTGCGCAGAATGCCTTTGAAGAATTCGGCCACTGCTCGTAACACCCGATCTCCCGTAAGGTGGCCGTGGCGATCATTGACCGCTTTGAAGTGGTCGAGATCAACAAACAGAAGGCTGAGACTTTCCCCGGTTCGCTGAGCCCGCGAGATTTCCTTTTCGAGCGCATCATGAAAGCCGCGACGATTCTTAACTCTGGTGAGCGTGTCGAGTACGGAGAGCCGCCGCAGATGCTCCTGTGAGAGCGCGTTTTCGATACACACCGCTACGATGGATGCCATGTGGGAAATAAAATCGGTCGATTTACTCGAAGAAAATCGCTGCGCTTCTACTGCTCCGAAGTGCAAACTGCCCACAAACGCCCCTTTTCTGAATAAGGGCAGCAGGGCGGCTGAGCGAACGTCGCGGTCTCTTAATACCGGAAGCGGATCCACGTCATCAATCGATAGCAAACGCACTTCGGGTTTGTCGACATAGAGCCGTGCCAGCTTGCGCTCACTTAGCAAAAGCTGAATGCCTGTGCCCTCACGAAACTTGGCCGGTATGAGTTCCGCCAACACCCCTTGCGCGTCGTAGAGCCAAAGCTCTACCGCTCGAAGGCGAAAGAATTCACGGCTAGTACTCAGTAGTGTCACAAGCAGTTCTTCAAAGCTCTCCGCAGAGAGCATGCGCAGTTCGAACTCCTGATATCGACGCAGAATCTGTTCATTGGCAGCGGCGTCTTCAATCAGCTTCTTGACCGAGCGATCGCTTACGTTCGCAGCTCGGTAGGTGCCCTGTTGAAGGTCTCGCTCAGCCATTGCGTATCGGTCGTTGTTAGCCGGATTTGATGTTGTACTAATACGGGTGCTGCGCCCGCCGTCAAGGCGTGGCCTGCAGGCGGTGTTCTATTCGCGCGAACAAGGGTCGACTGATCTGCTATCTACACCGTCTGCGTTCCATTGTGTGGTATCTCGCCGCTACCGGAAAGGTATTTCCTTTAGAATTCGCATGCGTCATCTCGCTGGTTGCTACTTCTTGTCCGCAAGGAGTCGGACCTAGGTCACAATTCTGGGCTCAAATCCTGCAAGGTCGTGAGCCAGCGCACGAACCACTCTCTATGCGCTGGAAACCGACATAACTGCGGTCAAAATAACCTGTAAATCCAATATTTTTGCAGGCAAGACGTGAGTAGGCGAACGGCGCGCAGGCGCCAAAAAAAGTTACTAATAATCGCTTTTCCAATGCTGATGTTGGCGTCGGTAGCGTTGGTGGCGGCTATGATCTTTTCAAACAACGGCCACCAGCAGCCGTTGTCTCCCCGTGCCACACTGTTGGACACTGAGAATGCATTGCTCACACCTGCCACAGGTGATGCCGCTCCCTATTCATCGAATACGGCGGCCGATACCAGCGGAGACTCAAAAGACAAAACGACCGTGGCCACCCTTCTGGAAGATCAGACGGATCTGCTGCCGGAAGACCCCAATGATCTCGATGGTGATTTCGATCCCCTCGCTGAGGAATTCGATGTACTTGCCGGTGTAACGAATCCGACCAGTGACTATTCTGCCTCGGGACCTGCCGGGTTTTCCTGGGGTACGCCTGGAGTCAATCGTGCGCGCGATCGCAGCGCAGGGAGTGAATTCTCCAGTGGTGGCTTCCTGGGAATCGGAGGCGGATTTGGCGGTTTTGCTTTCACATCTGGGTCACAGGAACCTGCATCGATCTTCGATGGAATCGTCGCCGCCGGTCTGATGCGCGGCGAGGTAGGCCCCGCCGATATCGATGGCATGCTTTTGTCGTTCGGAGCGGAAGACAGCTTTGTGTCAGGAATTTGCTCTGAAGAGTATCTTTCAATGAGTCCGTGCACCCCTGCGGACTTTGACCCTTCCGAACTGCTAGCTGCATTGGGAGGATCATCCGATATTTGCGACATTTACGCTGGTGGCTTAACCATCAGTCCGTGCAATTACGGATCGCCAACACCGGAGTTCTCCCCACCAACTCCCCAGCAGCCTCGCATAGTGAACTTTCCTGGGCCCAATCCAGGACCAAATGGCCCCCCTCCGGACGGAGACCCTGACGACGAGCCGGATCCAAAACCCCCGGGCTCACCGGATCCGGAACCGAAGCCTGATCCGCTGCCGCCCGAAGAATATGCGGAAGTGCCCGCGCCGGCTTCAATACTTCTTTTATCGATTGGCCTCTTGATGCTGCGCAGGCGAGTCTGAAGAGTGAGCTCAGGATCGTGAAGATCGGTTCCTAATCAATCGGTGCTGTTATCTCGACGCTTGCTGTCATGAGTAAATAGCGTACAGTTCTCTGCGACGCTGCTTATCGTGCTCCTATATGAACAATACCGTTCGCATGCTTCTGCTTACGCTGTTTGTGAGCTGTGCTTGCACACCAGTACCTGTTCCTGAGGTCGAGGTTCTTCCCGACTCTTTTCGTTCAGGCACGCTAGACCAAGGCAACTTTGTTCTTCACTACGTTGAGAGCGGATCAGCCGAAAACCCCCTAGTATTGTTCGTTCATGGCACGCCAGGAAGTTGGAAGGCATTTGCCCGCTACCTTGACGACCCAAGTCTCAAGAATCGAGCCCACCTTATCTCGGTCGACCGCCCGGGCTTTGGGCTATCTGCTGGAAGCGGTTCCGTTACCTCGTTCAAAGATCAAGCGGACTACATCGGTCAACTATTTGCACTAAATAAGTCAGATACACCCGCTATTTTAGTTGGGCACTCACTTGGAGGGTCACTGATCTACCGCTTGGCCTTGGATTTTCCGGATCAGGTGAGAGCCTTGGTCTCCATTTCGGCGCCTTTTGATCCCGCCATCAGTGGTCCACGTTGGTACAACCAGCTTGCACGGGTTCCAGGGGCGCGCTCAGTCATTGGTAAGGCTATGGCGCACGCGAATGACGAAATGATGCCGCTTGCCGAGCAACTCAGCTTGATTAACGAGCAAGCGGAGCGTTTGCACATCCCGATCACTCTAGTACACGGAGCAAAGGATGACCTGGTAAAAATCGAGAATGCGGAAATGGCGGATTCCCTACTCGCGAATGCGAACATTCGCACTCGCAGTTATGCAGAAGATGGCCACTTTATTGTTTGGGAGCGCCATCAGGAAATGGTGAACGAAATCGTAAAGCTGCTCGATGCGCCACTTTGAGTTTTGGCCACCCCGACTCTTTGAGGCGCCTTACTATCTAGCGCTGCTGGCTTTGTGTGTGCGTCATCGATTACCACTGCAGTACCTCGCCAAGGCAAACTACGCCTTGGATCACGGGGAGCTCGCGCTTGGCTCAAAATACGAAACGCAAATGGCCTTTGCCCAGGATCGATTTCCCGCGACTTTGCGGCTAGATCCGTCTACCGCCTCGCTCACCGATGCGCAAAACTTTGCCGCGCAGCACGGATTTCCGTTGATCATTAAGCCGGAGATCGGTTCCGTCGGCAAAGGCGTCGGCAAGGTCAAAAACTTCGAGCAGCTTCAAGAGTTCATCGAGAGCTTGCGATCACCTCACTTACTTCAGGCGTTTGTCGAGTACCCGTGCGAGTTCGGCGTGTTCTACGTTCGCAAGCGCGGTGCGGGCGCGATTACCGGAATTAACCAAAAGCACTTCCCCGAGGTTAAGGGCAACGGCGTCGATACGCTGCACACGCTGGCAGAACGACACGAGCGATTCTCAAAACACTGGCCCATGTTTCTAAAGGACCACGATCTTACCCGCGTGCCCGAGGCGGGGGAGCGGGTGCGTCTCTCTTACATCGGGTCGCACACCATGGGCTGTAAGTTCACAAACGACTCCGAGCTTGCCAGCGCAAAGCTTCTTGCGGTACTTGAGGAGGTTTGCACATCGCAGCCCGGATTCAACTTTGGTCGTCTCGATGTGCGCAGCCCGTCGCGAGAGGCCTTACAAGAGGGAGAGTTCGTCATTATTGAGGTAAACGGAGTTGCGTCTCTGCCGACTCATATGTTCGATCCGAAGCACAGTCTTCCTGAGGGCTACCGCATATTCTTGACGCACGCGCGACATTTGGTCGAGGTGGCAGCAGAGCACCGGGATAGGCCGATGCCCTTGCTGCCCTTGCTGGAGTTGCTGCGCAAGGCACGGCGGAATGCTCGAGAGCTGGATGCACTGCAAGCAGCGGCAATCCACTAGCACCAAACACACGCTCGAAGCCCAACGGCTGGGCGCACCCAAAGCCAATCAGGCGGTCGGAGCAGACGGCTAGACCAGTGTGACCTCTCCCTTGCGGATATTGATCCGAGTGCCATCGAAAGAACTCAGTGAAAATCCTTCAAAATCATCTTCGTTGAAGGTGCGAGACTGATCCTGAAGCAGAGAGATCGCTTGCTGTTCTCCGGCACGTAGACCTTCGATCCCATCCTGACGGTAGTGGACCCCCGCAGCATCTCGTCCAAGCGCTATGTTGTTGGCGAGTTTGTTGAGTTCGTTGCCAACCGTCAGTGCCGCGTCCGTGTAGGGCAAAAGATTGCTGCCCGTTGCGTCAGCCTGGACGGTCTCTGGTAGCACGTAGTCTTCATTGAAGTAAGCCTTTAAAACGGTCACGCAGGAGCCGGCCATGCAGGCGTGGCCCGCAGGGAACGACGGATGAGTTGGCGAACCCTCGATGAAAGCTTGCGGAAGCAGGTAAGTACCATTGCTGTCATATACGCGTGTAAGGGCCGAACAACTGAGAATATCATCGTGTATTTCATAGCTGCGCTGTCCGGTGAGCTGGAAATGAATTCGACCACCCATCGCCTCAGGACGTAGGAAGCGATGAACCCGCCACTTTTGGAACCAGGCGCCAGTGAGCGCCAAATTGGCTGCTTTAGTGACCATGTCTAGGATAAACGGTGCCCCAAAGCTTGCGAAACCATCCTGGTTTACGGAGTTCAGATAAGGGTTCCCAGGATCGAGTACGTCGTTTTCCTGGCCAAGAAGAATCAGTGCCGCATTCAGATAGGCTTGGAATGAAACGTCGCGATGCACGTATTCACCTAAGGATCGATTGTTGTAGATGTAGCGCTGATCGCTTTCGAAAAATGCGGTTTCAGTCGGGTTACCGCCTCGTTGGATGTTCAGCCAATTGCTCTCATCAGTCATGAAATCGAAGGGCAGCGGCACTTCAAACCGCTGCACGACATCCTGCGAGCCAAAGTTAAAATCCTGCCACAGGAATTGACTGATGTAGGGGCCGATTAAGTCTCCCGGGGTCTCTCCGCGGAAGATATTGGCAGGGGAGGTGGGCCCATTGCTGCGGGCTCCCGGTGTTGCCGTGAAGCTGTTGAGATCGCGCGCAGCGGCTGCTATCGCCCGGTGATCCTCGTAGGCCATAAAGGGCACGTCCCGGGTGAGCGCCTGCCAGTACACCTCTCCGATCTGTCCCGCAAGCTCTGCGCTGCGAAACTGCCATGACGGAAGAATGCGCGTACCATGACTGTCTAAGCCTGCCAATTCAAATTTGAATGCGCCCTGCGGATTGGTCAGGTTGCGCCCGGCAGTGCTGTCCAGGGGAATCGACTCTAGGTCGTCCTTTCCGCCACTACGCATTGCGGCTCTGAGGCTCTCAAAAGCCCTTGGATCAACCTCACCAAAGTCGTTGCTCGGCAGCGTTTTGCTGAAGCTCGCGTAGAAGCTCTCACCCTCGTAGCGCTGTTCATCGCCGTTGCTTTGCTGCGACGCGAGGGCAAGTGTTTCGTCATAATGCTGCTGAGCCGCCTCCTCGCGTATCCGAAGGGCAGCTCCTGCCCTGTTTGCGGCAGTATTGCTTCCCCGCCGGTCGGGTCTGGCGTCTCCAGCATTCGGCGGTTGTGCAACCGCCGTATTAGTAAGGAGTACGCTGGAAGCAGCGACCATGCTGGAAGCTGCACTCATTCTTAAGAACTGTCGCCTCGAGTCAACCTTATCATTTGTAGATCTCGTTGATTCAGCCGACTCGTCATCGGCACGTTTAAGACAGTGAGGGTGAATCCTGTTTAGCATTTGCTTCGGCTCCTTTGGTTTTTCTCGTATCAGAGATCCAAACAGTTCTCGGTCTCGGAGCTTTCACGCTGCGCTGCCGCGCGAGCGAACCGCTAGCTCGTTGATGGCTGTTTGTGTTGTTTCTCGTGAGTTTAGGAGCGGAGTGTCAACTCACCGTGCACGGAATGTGCATTGCTTGTGCAGAACTAGACTGTGCTATTTAAATGGAGCACCAGAATCTGGATGGAGTTCTAGAGACCCCAGAGCATCTGATCCACACATCTGCGAACAGCGTCCTGTCCGTGGCTACCAACAGACGTGAATGCGAAGGCGGTTTGAAATCCTCCTTCTACCGGGTGCTGTTGTAGGGCGCGTGCATAGACATCTTCGTGCCGGATGGCGGTCGGAGATTCAGCGATACCAAAAGTTATCTCACCCATCTCTGGGAGCGGCAGTGGTATTTGGGCGAGCATGCCACCGTAGCCAAGATTGAGGATATTACCTTCGTGCTGTTTCGGTAGGACTCGTTGATTTTCAATGGTGTGATAAAGCAGCGGCAAGTCGACGGGTATTCTCGGGGATGTACGAGACTCGACATTTGGGAGTTCGATGCGGTGGGGTGCTGACACAGCACTCAAGCTGTGAATTTTGACCGGGTCGGACTGACCGCGAACTCGCAGCTCGCGGCTGTCAACCAGCTCAGTTTTGTCGGAGGTTCTTCGGTAACAGTTATCGCTCAGCAGTACTTCCCCGCGCAAGGCAAACTTCTCCAACCGAGCTGCTAAATTGACCGCGTCGCCAAGCACCGTGTATTCCCGGTATTCGCTGCTGCCAAAAGCGCCGGCCATTACCTCACCACTGCTAATGCCGATGCCGACAAACAGCGGTGGAATCTGCAGCGTGGCATTTCTACGATTCAGTTCGTCTATCGCACACTGCATCTCAGCGGCGCAGGCCAGTGCATTCAGCTCACTACTCTCCAGCAAATTTGGGGCGCCAAACAGAGCCATCACGCCATCACCCAAAAACTTATCCACAAAACCACCGTACTGGTGGATTACTTCCGTCATGCGCATGAAGAATGGTTGTAGAAGCCCTACAAGCCCCTCTGGTTCGAGTTCTCCAGCGAGTTCGGAAAAGCCCCGAAGGTCGGCCATCAGGACCGTGACCGGCGTCAGTTTGGGAATATGGTCTGCGGGCGCATGATCCGCATAGTCGTGAACGAACTGGGTAATTTCCGCCCGGTACTCTTCGGAAAAGCTTGTCCCCAATTTTCTTTCTAGGCGCTCGACGAACGAGTCGCTGCGGGGGAAATGTCTTACCTTGCTCATGTTGTCGTCCGACGCTGTCTTCCTTGAACGGCGCCCGGTGGGTACGCCCAGCCGGATCTTATTACCAGCCGGGCCTTATTATAAGTGGGGGTTGTGATCTATGAGTAGACCCGATTCCGATTGATCTGAGCCGCGCATGTCCCTTCGCGGCGATGGTTGAAGGAAAACCAGCAGGCAGCGAAGCGCATTCCTTCACTTTTATCATAAATGCGATCCTGATACCGTTGCGAACGATTTTCATGACCGTTAACACATCTCTTTGCTGAGAATTTGGAGTCTCGATGATTTTCGCCTCACGCCCTGCAACCGGCGCTTCAGCTAAGTCTGTCAGCCCTTCGTTTTTTTTCTCTGCGCTTCCCGCTAGCCGAGCGATTGTCGCAACCGGGCTGCTGCTGGTCACGCCGTTTGCGAGTGGTCAAACTGGTTCGGAAAGTTCAGAAACTAGCGGCGAGCCCAAAGCAGAAAGAGTGGTTGAGGAGGTCATTGTTTACTCAACTCGCGCCGATAGGACGTTGGATGAGCTCACTCGATCGGCGCGGGTGTTTACGGAAGAGGATCTGAAGAAGTTCAATCAGCAAACCACTAGCGTTCAGGAAATTCTCGGTAAGACGGTTCCTGGGTTCGCGCCTCCCGTCACGGAGGGTAGCGCGGGATCCCTTACCCTTCGTGGACGGGATCCGTTGTTCCTTATTGACGGGGTGCCGATCGCATCGAACACCAACTTCAGCCGATTTTTAGATAAGTTTGATCCACTGACGATTGGTCGGACAGAGGTGGTGTACGGTCCGACTTCTCTTTACGGCGCAGGGGCTACCGGCGGCGTTATCCAGCTGTTCACGCGGGAGCCTTCCGAGGACGGACTCGAGTACAGCTTGGGATCTCAGTTTCGCCTCTATGCCACAGGAGATGAAGCGCTAGATCAGGACGGTTTTTCACCCAAAGTTAATGCGAGTATCAGCGGCCAGGTCACCGACGCTCTAAGCATTTTCGCGTACGTGAGCTACGAGGATGTAAACGGCGTATTTTCCGCGAGGGATGAACTGATCACCGGTCGTAGCGCATTTGTCAACGATACGACCTTTTTTCTCAAGGCCCGCTATGACTTTTCCGAAACTCAATCGGTGACCGGAATAGTAAATGGCACGGAGCTTGAATCCGCAGACAGGCAATTCGAACTCGCCGGTGCGGGAAACCCGTTTGGAGGCCAGGTCGCAACGGAGGCCGACGTGGTGTTTAGCTATGCGCAACCGCCGACCAATGAGTTTCTCTACGCCGCTTTCAAATACGGCCACACGGACCTCTTTGGCGGGTCTTTGAGTGCTCTGGCATATTACAGCGATTCGGAGTTCCTAAATCCGGGAAGCGACACGCGGCCTGTTATCGCGGCGGGAATTTTCCCCGCAGAATGGCCTGGCCTCTGGCAAACCGGGCGCATCAATGAAGAATTCGGTTTGCGTGGTGACTACTTTCGAGAATTTGGGGATAAGCTCGGCGTGTCTGTGGGTTTCGACTACAACTCGGTCGATAGCACTAGCCTACTACCGATATCGACGGAGGAAGGTTTCGACGAGACGAGGTTTTACGATGCCGCGATCTCCGCCGTGCAGACGCCGCCCTTTACCCTCGATGCGGTCGGCCTCTTTGTGGAAGCCAGCTACGACTTAACCGATCTCCTGACCTTGACTGGCGGTGTTCGGTGGGATCGTTTTGATTATGAAGTAATCGGACCCTACGACGTCGTATTCTTTTTGCCTCCAATCTCGCTACCGGGTACTCGCCCCGGTGGTGAAGGAGACGCAGATGGGTTTTCCTATAACCTTGGTATCGCCTACGACCTGGCGGACGAGGCAGCACTCTTTGCCAATTTCTCCCAGGGGTTCGCCATTCCTTCTTTAGGATTTATCGGTAACAACGTCGACCCGGGGGTGGCGATATCCAGTTCCGACCTGGTCGATCCGGTAATAACAGATAGTGTGGAGTTCGGCCTTCGCGGCGCTATCGCTCAAGCGAGCTACGAAGCAGCGATTTACTACACCGAGTCGGAGTTCGAGACAACGGTCGTGATCGGAGCGAGAACGGGGCTGACGGCAAGAACGCGTGCGCCGGTTCGAATATGGGGGCTCGAGCTTTCTGGTGATGTGGAGCTCACCGATCGACTGTCGCTCAACGGTTCAGTCACCTGGGTTGATGGCGAGTCGGATCCCTTTGATACGGGAGATTTCATCGCCCTTTCCACGCAAGACGTACCACCTCTGAAGCTGTCCTTGAATCCGAACTTTCAAATCAGTGACGACTGGTCTGTGTTCGGCCAGTTGTTCTTTGTTGACGATCGCGATGACGGGTTTAAGGCCGGCACCGATCCGCGTGCGTCTTCCGACTACCTTCTGGTCGATATCGGAACCAACCTTAATCTTGATTTTGGCGAGGCCGGATCCGGTGTGCTCAACTTCCAGATCACAAACCTATTCAATCTGAACTATATACCGGCTGGTGAGATCACTTTTATTCCTGGCCGCGTGCGCCCGGGCCCAGGGCGTTCTATCTCTATGTCTTATCAACACACTTTCTAAGGGGCTTGTTCTTCGAACGACCGAGCATGCTATTGCTTACCCTCATTTGGCGGGTAGCCGACCATTTCTAGATAGCCGCGGCCGCGCTCGCCGGCGCTAGCTCCCCGCACCGTGACGTACCCCTCCCAGTAGGCAAAGTCGACCTCCATCCACTGCTCCGGATGGAGTGCTTCAACCTCTAAGCTACGCTCTAGTTCCGGCAGCGTTATTTGCCATCGCACTGGGATATTCCTACCGGCCACGGAGCCGTAGCTTTTTGGCTGCAGCGCGATCGCAGCGGAATCGAGTTCTGTCGTGCGCCCGTTCGGAGAAATGAGCACCCCGTGTCGAAAGAATCCGCTTGCATCGCTAGCGGTGTCGGCGGTTGGTCTAAGCTGGAAAAGCATCAGTTTTTCGCCGGAATCGAGGTGCAGCGCAAACCAATCCCAGCCGCTCTGGTCTCCTTGCAAAAACTGGCTGCTCCACTCCCGATCTAACCAGGCCTGGCCGCTCACAGCAACGCTCTTTCCATTAATTACCAGCTCTCCCTGCGCGTTGAGAAAAGGGTGGCTGTAGTAGTGAGAGCCGCCGCCGTTGTGGTGTTTACGAGAGAATCCCTTGTCTCCTTGCAGCACGAGCGCTTGCTCGCTGCTCAAATCGAGACGAAGTCCGTATCCTCTCGCTTGTGCGCTCACCGTGAGTGGTAGCCAATCGTCTGCTTTTAAGTCGGCTGTCTGGCCCTTCGTTGAATTGAGCTCCCAATCATCCAACCAGGCGGCGAAGGGAGTGGCGGTGGAACCAGCGCGCCGTATACCGCCGTGCGAGCCTCCACGTGCGTAGCGTTGAAAAGAAACGTGGTCGTTCTTAGTGCTGATAGCAAAGTGAGCCATATAGATTTGTGAGTTCTGCCAGGGGTTTTCCTCTTGCTTGGACTCCTTGCTGGGTTTGCGCGCTACCCGAAAGAGCGTCCATTGCGCTCCGTAGGGCTCACCGTTCGGGTCTTCGAGATTTGCCGTCAGATACCACCACTCGATGCGATAGTCCTCATGCGCACCATGATCTCTTGGGAAGACCAAAGCTGTGCTTGCTTCAGCCGACCTAAATCCATCTGCGCTCGCGGCCAAAGCGGCTAGATCATTACCAGGACTAGTAGAATGGTGGGCTTCGGTTGCAACGCTCGAGAAAGGATGTTCGGCGCCGCAGCCCAGCATGAGCAACAGCAGACTAAGAAGACTCCAGCAAGCGTGGCGGTGGAGTGGTCGAGGCAAGCCGGTAAGAGTCATATGCTTCTCTCCCGGAGCAATGTAGCGGGAGAGACTCGCAATAAACGCGCGCAAGGTAGTGCAACCGCGATCAGCACGGAAAGCAATGCGAGACCGAGAAGGCGAGCATAAGGCGCCCAGTCGACTAGCGTGGGAAAGCTCCAACCAAACGCCACTGGGGTAACGACTGCGGCCAAGTACCAAGCGAGTGCCAAACTGAATGGCAATACAAGCACACCGCATATTGTGGCCAGCGCGCCCCATTGACCTAAAAGAAGCATCGCTCTTTCTCGACGAGACAAGCCAAAGCTGGCCAAAAGCGCTTGCTGCGGTATCCGATGGTGATGGATTGCCGCGACGGAGCAGAAAATACCTATTCCAGCGACCAGCAAGGTAAGTAAGTTAAGAGACTCGGTTATCGCGAAGGTTTGGTCAAAAACACTGAGACCGATGCGACGCAGATCTTGCTGATTGACGATCATCGATGCTTTCAGAGAAAAGTGCTCAGCGAGGTCTCGCTGCACAGCTACCCAATTGAGCTCCTGGGGACCGTGAATTCCCAGGCCGACGGGTTTGCGCGTAGGCCAGCACCTTTTGAACAAATCCTGGGAAACCATCCATTGCGCGACCGGGTTACCGTAGTCGTGGTAAATACCCACGATAGGTACATCCGCTTCCCCTGGGCAGAGTTCGATTCGGTCGCCGATATCCCAGGTCTCAAGCCGCCAGGCCCGCTCGCTAATAAACACCCCGTTGCTTGCAAAGAACTCGCTGGCCGCGTTTTCTGTGCTTCGAATCAAAGACACGCTTGTTGAGTAAGGAGGAGTGGGGGCAAGATCAACGACTTCAACTTCCGTAAACGACCCGCTGGGTGTTTGATAGGTGTCGGACATTCGAAAGCGAGGGGTGCTCGTTAGCTCCTTAGCAAAGGAAGCAAGCCAGCGATCTAGCTGCTTATCTTGCGCAAGTTCCTGAATCTTATCGCCGCGTATGAACAGCTGAGCCGCCAGCCGTTCCTCTAGCCAATGATCGGTGGCGCTCCTAAAACTACCGATCATTGTGTTGAGACCCCCATTGGCTACTAACGCGAGTGCCATTGCCATTAGCGCTAGCGCCGACGGACCCAAGAGCCAACGGGAGTCGGCCAGCAGCCAATTAGCTTTAGCGGCTTGCGCCGGGGCTCGGCTGCTTAGCACGCCGATCAGCGTACGGATAAGCACCGGAATGCTGAAGGCGGATCCCAAGAGCAGGCAGGCCATGCCCAACAGAGCCAGCAGGACAGACTCGGCGTTCTTGGCGAGAAACAGGGTGAGTACGAATAGAATTAATGCGATCAAGAAGAGTGCTCTGTCTCTGATATCGGACGTCGCAACGACCCAGTTGCTGGCCCGCCGCGTCAGCATGGGCGCCCGAATAGCGTCGCGCAGCGGAAAAGACGCGCAGAGCAGCGCAGCGATCGCGCTGGCCAGTAAGGGTAAGCGAGCGCCACTAACGGCGAGCGAGTCGGGATAGCTGATGTAGACGTCGTAGAGTTGTGCAAGCGTGATGCCGAGGCCCGGGAGCAGGCGAAGCGCAAGCCAGCTACCCAGCCAGGCTCCGGCAGCGATTCCCAGGCCGATAAAGAGCACTAGTTCCACCAGGAGCGCACGGGCCAGCTCCCACTGGGCTACCCCGGAGAGTCGTAAGCGGCGAAACAACTCGCGGCGGTCCGTATAGCTGAAGGCAACGGCGTTATAGGTAAGAAACAAGCCAACCACACAGGACAACAGTCCCATCGCGGATAGATTCAGATGCAGGCTTGCAGTGAGCTGCTCCGGGTCTGGACTGCTACCCTGCGCGACGTACTCTAGGTCGGGCGGCAGCTTCTTTAGCAGTGCTTGAAAACGTGGTTCCTGATCATTAAAGACCAGTATTCCACTGAGCTTACCTCTGCGGTCGGTGAGTTCTTGCAGCGCGCCGAGATCTAGGAGCAGACGATGACCCAACTCATCGCCAGAGACCCGACGCAATGGGGGTAGCGTCCGTCCGTTGTCGAGCCGGATACGGGTGCCGCTATCAACCGCGAGTTGCTTCGCCCGCGCGGAACCGGCAAGCAACACATAGGGCTCGAAGGCAAAGTCACCTAAGGCTCCCGTGAGTGCTGTGGTGTCTGCTGGATTGTTGCTGGCAGCGTTAGCATTTTGACCATCAGTAGCCGGCATCGACAAGCCATCGATGCCGAGTATTTCGAGACTTTTGCCGTCTTCAGTTCTTAGAAAGCTTCGTAGTACCGGCGCTAGCTGCGCAAAGCCTTGCCGTCGCAACTCGATAAAGAGACGCTCGTTTATAGAGCCGCCGACTTCCGTGGAGACGATCTCTCCTACGGGACCAGCCCCCAACACCTCCGTACCGCGCTCGTAGCTGGCGCGTGCTTGTGCGTTTATAAGCTGGGTTCCAACCAGAAGTACGTTGGCGATTACGATCCCCGCAAAGAAGAAAAACGCCTGCGCAGGATGGCGACGATAGTGCAGGAGAAGCGTGCGCAGGATCATGTTAGCGAGCGATCTTTTTGGCGATCTTCCCTCGATTGGTCTTGGAGCATTCCCGCTTGAAGATAAAGCTGCCGGTCCGTATAGCAGGCTAAGGTTTGATCATGGGTAACGAGCAGGAGGGAAGCGTTTGACTCTTTGGCGAAGTCACACAGAAGCTCAACGATCTTTTGGCCAAGCCCGTCTTGCAGATTACCGGTTGGTTCATCGGCAAACAGCAGGCGGGGTCGGTGGGCGAGTGCTCGTCCAATAGCGACTCGCTGCTGCTGCCCCCCAGACAATACTTCTACGGGACGGGATAAGATCGATTCCAGTTCGAGTCCCTCGACTAGCTGCTCTATCCAAGGCTCCCGGTCAGGGAGCTGATTGAGGCGGCGCTGGAAGAGCAGGTTAGCTTTTACGTCCAGCCCTGGAATTAGATTGAACTGTTGAAAGATGAAGCCCAGATCGCGTCTTCGCAGCTTCGCGAGTTCCGGTTCGCTCATCTGGTAGAGGGAGCGATCCGCGAATAGCACGTCGCCTTGGTCTGGCGGATCAAGGCCCGCCGCTATTTGTAAGAATGTGCTCTTGCCGCTACCACTGTTTCCGAGTAGTGCAACGGATTCCCCAGCGCCTAAGGAAAAATTTAGGTCCGCAAGGACACGCAGTTCTTCATCCCCGTCATTGAAGGACTTTGTCACGTTGACCAGATCTAGCATGGCTGCAAGTATGACGTACGGGAAAGCTTATGTGCGTTCTTCCAGCGCGAAGTCTAACTCTTGTCGAGGGGCACGCTTTGCTAGGCGCCGTGGCATTTGACTGTAACTAAAGAGAGCGAAAGACCAATGAGGAGTTACAACAGTAGTCCTTTGATTGCGGTGGCTTTTAGTCTAACTGTGGCCTGGCCAAGTTTCGGACAGTCATCTACACCCTTTGGCATACCGTCAGCACAGGTATCGCAACCGTCGGCGATCATTGCTGCAGCTCCAGGTACACGAGCCCAAGGGTGGCAGGCGCAGGGCCGATCCGAGCTCCTGGCTCGTCACGGAGTGGTTGCTAGCAGTGATCCGCTGGCGTCTGAGGCGGGTCTTGAGATTCTTCGTGCTGGGGGCAACGCAATCGATGCGATCGTAGCGGCAGCGGCGGTGCTTGATGTGACGTCGCAAAACGATACGGGTCTGGCAGGAGATCTGTTCGCCTTGGTTTGGAGCGCGAAAGACAAAAAGCTCTATGCGCTCAACTCGGCGGGATGGGCGCCGCAAGGCTGGACGGTCGACTATTTTACCGAGCAGCTGGGCTTAGAAAGTATGCCCGATTTTGGCGTTAATGCGGCGACCGTTCCCGGCGCCGTATCTGGCTACGACGCCTTGCTCACCCGGTTTGGGACCCTGGGGTTTGAAGAGACCTTTGAAAGAGCCGCACGTTTAGCGGAGGAGGGTTGGGGGCAAGCGGAGAGGCGGCATGCCGATCTCTTGCGTGTGCAAGGGCGTCTACGGGCCGATCCCGACACAGTCGCTACCTTTTTACCGGGGGGTGAAGTACCAGCTCTTTACAGCATTATTAAAAATCCTGGTCTCGCTCGGGCCTTGCGATTGATCCAGCGTGAGGGTCGCGATGCCTTTTACAAGGGTGCGATAGCCGATGCGATCGTTGCCAAAGTTCAGGCAGGCGGTGGTGTGATGAGCCGTGCAGATTTAGCCGAGTTTGAATCTGAATGGGTCGAGCCCGTTAGCACGAACTATCACGGTTACGATGTGTACCAGCTGCCACCTCCCGGCCAGGGTTTTGCCGCGCTTGAGATGCTGAATATTCTCGAGGTGTGCGCGCCGGTGCACAATCTGGACTTGGCAAGCTTGGGGCCGCTCAATCCCGAGTACTGGCACTTTATGGTCGAAGCGAAAAAGCTCGCCTATTCAGATCTCTACGCCTACAACGCGGATCCCAAGTTTGAGGACGTGCCGCTGGACACCTTATTATCGAAGAAATACGCCGCGACGCTCTGTGAGCGCATAGATCCGAAGCTGGCGACGGCGCCTTCCGTCGAGGGCGGACTGAAGGGCGGTACCGTGTACCTCACCGCAGCGGATCGCTGGGGCAATATGGTGAGTTTCGTCCACAGTGTTTATGACGTCTACGGCTCGGCCGTAACGATTCCTCCCTTTGGCATGATCCTGCACAACCGTGGCAATCCATTCAGCCTGGATCCAAGCCATCCGAACGTGGTTGCCCCCCGCAAACGACCCTTCCACTCCATCATCGCCGGCTTCGTCATGCGTGACGGGGAACCCTTGATGACCTTTGGCAATATGGGTGGAGCCGTACAGCCAGAAACCCATGCGCAGCATATGGTGAATATGATCGACCATGGAATGAACGTGCAGATGAGCACAGACGTCGCCCGCTTTACCCATCGTCAGCGATCGAATGTCTTGGCAATCGAAAGTCCCTTAGAGGCGCTAGTAGGTTCTGCACTTCGAGCGAAGGGGCATACAGTGCGGCCTGTTAGTGGTGGGGCTGTAGGTGGTTATCAAGGCATTCTGTTCACGAAGGATCCCTCTCTGACGGCCCCTAGCTACGACCGGAACAGTATCGAAAACGATCTGCCAGTCAATGGAGTGTATCGAGCTGGATCAGATCATCGAAAGGACGGCGCCGCAGTCGGTTGGTAGCTATTCCCCGCATGCTTCCTGCATATCTCCGGCAGGCTCGAACTTGATGCAAGCGCGTTACGTCACCCTTAAAACGGAACAGGTCCAGCTTGTCATCGATGTGGCTCCGGGTTCGAGTCCGTCGATTCTCTACTGGGGCCCAGCGCTTACTCGCACAAGCCCAGAGCAGCTCGCACTCCTATCGATGCGCCAATGGGTTCATGGTGGCACCGCTGAAGATAGGTCGCCATCACTCTCCAATGAGCTGGGTCTGGGTGTTTCTGCGGCTCCCGGTTTTCTTGCTCACAGAAACGGCTGTGAATGGGCGATTCTTTTCCTCGTGCGTGAAGTGCAACAATCCTCCGCTAACGCCGTCCGAGTCGTTTGTACGGACGAAAACACGCAGCTGCGCGCAACCTATGAACTCGCTCTAGACCCCGATACTCATGTTCTGAGCGCGTCTACTTTGATTAATAATCGGTGCGAAACTCCCCTAGTCATCGATTGGTGCACCGCTCTGTGCATGCCGCTAGACCCGAGACTCACGCAAATAATGTCGCTTACCGGGCGCTGGGCCATGGAGTTTCAGCCCCAGCCAATCGCCGCATTTCAGGGTAGTTTTTTGAAGGAAAACAAACGGGGACGTACTGCCCATGACGGTTTTCCAGGTCTGATTGTCAGCACCGAGCACACCAGTGAATCTAGCGAAACCGCCGTAGGCTTTCACTTGGCTTGGAGTGGGAATAATCGAATACGCGTCGACCAGCACAGTGACGGAAGATCGTTCCTGCAGATGGGGGAGTTGTTCTACCCCGGCGAGCTGATCCTTAATGAGGGCGACTCCTATGCCACGCCAACGCTGTATGCAGCTTGGTCCGAACAAGGACTCAACGGAGTTTCGCAACGATTCCATCGTCACCTGACCAGCAAGGTGATGAATCAACGCGTTCATAGGAAGCCGCGCCCCGTACATTACAACACCTGGGAAGCGGTTTACTTTGACCACTCGGAGGAGAAGCTCTTCGCACTTGCAGAAGAGGCCGCCGCGCTTGGCGTAGAGCGATTCGTGCTGGATGACGGTTGGTTTGCCGGTCGACGCAATGACCGCGCAGGGCTGGGCGACTGGTGGGTTTCCAGCGACGTATATCCAAGCGGTCTGGGTCCGCTGGTCAAACACGTTCGTCAGCTGGGTATGGAGTTTGGACTCTGGTTTGAACCAGAAATGGTGAACCCAGACAGCGAGTTGTTTCGTACCCACCCCGCTTGGGTCCTCGAGGCACCAGGGCTAGAGCAGGTGCCGTCGCGCAACCAATACGTGTTGAATCTCACCCTTCCTGAGGTATCGGAGTATTTGTTCGAAAAAATCAGTGCGCTCGTGTCGGAGCATCAAATTGACTACATCAAGTGGGACATGAACCGCGACGTGCACCATCCATCGAGTGGCGGGCGCGCTGCGATACACCGGCAAACGAAAGCCGTTTATGCATTAATGGAGCGACTTCGACGCGCCCATAGGGAGCTGGAGATTGAAAGCTGTTCCTCGGGCGGTGGGCGCAGCGATTTTGGGGTACTTGTCTATACGGATCGGCTGTGGACCTCAGACAGCAATGATGCGCTGGATCGGCAGCGCATCCAAAGAGGCGCAAGCTTGTTTTTTCCTCTATTGGTGCTCGGTAGTCACGTCGGACCGGCTGAGTGTCATATTACCCAGCGGCGCCTGAGCATGAATTTTCGAGCTGCAACGGCCGTGTTTGGTCATATGGGACTCGAGCTCGATTTGTTGGCAGAAAGCGAAGACGATCTGAGCGTTTTGCAGCAGGCAATCGAACTCTACAAGAAGCATCGACACTTACTCCATGGAGGGGATTTTCTTCGCCTAGCTGCGCCGGACTACTTACACTTTTCCGGTGTAGTGTCTGAAGATACTGAAGAAGCCCTGTTCAGCTGTGCGACGCTGGACTCCCACCGTTCTACTTTACCCCAGCGTCAGTGCTTCAAGGGTCTTGATGCAACAAAAAGCTACCGAGTGAAAATTATTTGGCCCAGCGCAGGTATCTCAATTACCACGCCATCGATTATTGAAGAGGCTGATCTGTTGGAGGAGGGCTGTGTTTTTTCCGGTGAGGCACTGCTTATTCATGGACTGCAGCTTCCACTGATGCATCCAGCGAGCTGCCTGATTTTTTACTTGCAGGCTGTGTGAGCCATGCTATCGAGCGCCGTTAAATTTGGACTTCCTAGTGGCTTAAGGAGGTCTGAGGACTAGGAGATTCCTGACGATTGAATAACGCTGTCTGCCCAGGAGAGCGCATCCTGATGCAGCTTCGCTACGACGTCCGCGTCCACACTGTTCTCGTCCAAGTATTCGTAGTCAGCCCGCTCTAGTGCGACGGCTAAGCTTAAGAGCTGGCCTTTCTCGCCCCCGTGGGTTTCCAGCGCTAAGCGCATGTCGGCGGTTATGGTCAGTTTGTTGACGACCTCGGTCATCGGTGCGTTCATCAGCGCATCGAGTACGGAGAACATTCCCACGGTGAAAAACGCTGGGCTGTCTTCCTGCTCGTTGTGTTGGGCTAGAAGCTCGCAAAAGCGGCCTCGCCTCAGAGCCATCACCAGCAGTTCTGTGGGTCTCTCCTCAACATTTCCCATCGTGAACACGGTGACTAGATTTCTGATTGTGTCCCTTCCAAGGTAGACGACCCCGTCCCTAATCGATTCGACGCGACGATTCAGAACATTTGCAGCCGAGTTTACGTAGTTCAGGACTCGGACAGATAGGGCGACGTCTCGACTGATCAGATCGCTCAGTGCTTCTATGTCGGTGTTTGGATCATTGATTTTCGACATCAGCTCGAGAAGGACGAGTTTGTTTGCGGATAGTTTCCGACCGGACACGATTTTTGGTTTGGCAAAAAAGTAGCCCTGAAATAAGTCGCAGCCAAGTTCCGCGAGGCGCTCGAATTCCTCGTTGGTTTCGACCTTCTCGGCGAGCACCTTAAAGCCACGGCGTTTTAGCGCGCCGACCACCGGTTCCCAGCTATCTGGGGGTATATCGGGTATTTCTAGCTTAACGATGTCGACGTGGGGGAGCGTCGCTTCGTAGGACTCCAAGTCTACGACGTCGTCCAAAGCCAAACTAAAGCCCCGATCCCTCAACGTTTTTATGCCTTTTATCGTGGCCTCGTTTATTTCAACCGATTCAAGAACTTCGAGCACGAGTTGATCCGGCGGAAGCGGCAGTAGGTCAGGTTCCTCGAAAAATCGCTGTGGTAGGTTGATAAAGGCTTTGTGCTCACCTACCAGGCCGCTCAGACCCACATCAGAACTCGTGGTAAGCACTTCAGCGGTGGCTGCGTTCTCATCGAGGTCTAGCGGGGCGAAGTTCTCCAAGGACTCACGAAACAGCAGCTCGTAGGCATACAAGTCCATTTCTTTGGTAAAGATTGGCTGTCTCGCGATGAAATACTCAGACATGAGTTGCCAGGACTCGATAGGACAGTAGAAACACCGCCTATTGTGCCGAATCCTTGGCCCTGCGGATATCGGCTCTTTTCACATTTTTGAAGCTTGTGCATTACCGCAGAAATGGTCGGGTCGCCTTCTAACTTGCACATGCTGCGCGTGCTTCGCCAAGGCTGTTAAGGTACCTTTCGCCAAAATCTGAAGAAAAATGTCGGCAGCTAATCCTGAACTGACTATAAACAGTTTTTGCGGGCGACTTAGCAACGGGAGCAAAGACAGTTGGTTATCGTGATGGTCGTAGACTCCTGGGACCAGCCGTTCAACGGGACAGTTGTATCGTCACGCCGCTTTGCCACCGCGCTCTTAAATCGGGGTCACTCCGTTCGGGTACTCTGCCTCGCCGGCGCCACCCATCCTATCGAGGGTGTTGAATACTACCGGCTTCCGCCGCTGTTAATTCCGGGCGTAACTTCAATCATGGAGCGGATGCGGACATTTCTTGCTCGGCCGGAAGGCCGTGTGATCGAAACGGCACTGACCGGTGCTGACTTGCTTCATATTCAGTTCCCTTTCTTTGCTGGCGGAGCAGCTGCGTCTATCGCGCAAGCAATGGGAGTACCGGTGGTCGCCTCTTTTCATCTCCAGGCCGAGAATATTCTTCGTAACCTTTATCTTCCCAACCGCTTATTTAGTCCCATCGTCTATTGGCTGTTTAGAAATTACATCTACCGCAAATGTAAGCTGGTGATAGCTCCATCTCCATTTGCAGCTCGACTGATTGGCAGTCTCGCAGTGGACGTGCCTGTACGGGTTCTTTCCAACGGTATACCCAGTACCCAATTAGACGCCTATCGACACCGAGAGTTTATGCCGGAGCAGGTAAAGGTTCTCTGTGTGGGGCGACTGGCTCGCGAGAAGCGCTACGACATCATCGTGAATGCGCTGGCAAAAACGAAGAAGCCAGAACGATACACCGTGACTTTTGCTGGCACCGGTCCCAAGAAAGCGAGTATCGAAAAGCTGTGCGAACAGCGGCGTGTATCCGCTAAGTTTCTGACGCCGAGCGACGAGCAGCTTGCCTCGCTCTACCGCGAGGCCGATTTGTTTCTTCATGCCGGTGAGAGCGAGCTAGAGGGGATGTCTGTGATGCAGGCGATGGCCGCGGGGGTGCCCACTCTCGTATCTGATTCCAACATGTCCGCCGCGCGTGAATTAACAACGATTAAGTCGTCTCGCTTTCACTTTCCCGATAGTCGCGACCTGGCGGCAAGGATCGACGCGCTTGCGGAACGGCCTGAACTGGTCTCAGAGCTAAGCCGGGGTAACCATCAGGCAGTCGCATGCCTGGACCATCATAATGTGGTTAATGAGTTGCTCGAAATTTACCGGCAGGCAATCGGTAGCGACAAGCTTTCGAAGCTGGAAACTTTTACCGCGACCGGCTAGGACTGGTTAAGCATTAACTCGAAAGCACGGAAGCTAGCCTTGGCTAACTCTTCGGCTTCAGTTTAATTAGGCCTCTCAGCGCAGATTTTCGTTCCGCGCTGATATCGGGGAAGGGGCCGCCCTCCGTTTGCCAGCTGTCCAGCTCCGCTTGGATCGTAGCCTGGGTCTCTTCTGAAGCTTGATAAAACTCTCTGACTTGTAGCACCTGCCCCGGTCCGCTAAACACCGCGCCCGCGTCATGGACTAGCTCTATCGTTCGCAGATTAAG
>JBCBZV010000161.1:0-8044 GCA_039815155.1 Pseudomonadota bacterium | reverse complement strand
GGGGCTACGACAATGGGGTTTACGACAAAGGGCTATACGACAGAGGACTTTGAAAGAACCCCCGAAGAAAGAAGCCCCGAACGAAGACGCCCCGAACGAAGACGCCCCGAAAGTCTGGCGCCTAGGCTATTGTTGTGTCTAATTCCACTGACTTGCTATCAGCGCCGCTTCATCCCTACCATCAAGCGCTATGCCAGCCGCGTGCTGACTAATAAATACCGCTACCGGAGCAGTGTCCGTGGCGCCAGCTGGACGATAGGCATTTGAAGTTTCTAAGTAGGATTCCAAGCCGGCTGCCTGAGTAGACCACGAATTCCCCTGGAGGCACGCAACTGCTCTCCAATCTGCGTCGCGGCTGCGCAGCAGGTACTCACGACACCAGCTGCCATCCTCGTGCGGAAATGTAAGCACGCCCTGAAAATCCCGGCCATCCTCAAGGGTATGCCATTCGTACCCAGACGGTACTGTATCGAGCGCGTGAGAAACAATCGCGTCGTTTCCCGGTAATCGTGATTCGGTCGGTGTAAGAGCGTTATTAATCGACACAGCGCCCACCGCTGCAAGGACCGAGGCTGCTAGCGCATAAACCCATCTGGGCGCTTGCGTAGCGGACGAAGTTGCCGGAGCACTAGGGAAAGGTAATACCTCTGCAGAGTGTACATTGAGCGTTTCTCGGCTTTCTTCCAAAAGCTGCGTTACCGCAGCTGGTATAGAATCGCTGGCGGCCAGAACATCGCGGACTAGGTTGTTGCACTCTTGCATCTTCACCATAGCTAGGCGCAGGTCTGCGTCCTCATGCAACCTTGTCTCGAGTACGCGCGATTCGCCGGCAGGAAGTTCCCCGTCGATATATTGCGACAGCAACTCTGCGTCTGTTTCGGAAAGTTCCCAATTCTTATCCGTCTGCTTCATTTCGTAAGTTTCACTCGTATCATGTTGCTGTACCTGGCTAAGCTGTGGTCCAGCTGTTGTACTGTTTCGGTCTGTCTTTCCTTGGTCGGTCGTTCCTTGGCCTGATCGTGCTGGCGCCTGGACATGACCACTTGCGTAACACCGCTAATCAACTACTTTTATCAGCTGCTTTCTCGCCCTCGCGATACGGCTCATGATCGTCCCGATCGGTACGTCCAAAATCTCAGCCGCTTCGGCGTAGCTCTTACCTTCGACGGCTACCAGAGTAAGGGATAGCCTTTGTTCTTCCGGCAATGCCGCTAAAGCCTCGTTGACCGCCGCGAGGCTTCTCTCTCCTTCTGACTGGACTTCTGCCGAAGGAGATACCTCTACCGATTCACGCGTCTGTAATACGCCTGTGGCATGGCGCACGCGAACCTCACGAGACCGCAATTCATCGATCCACAGGTTCTTGCAAACTCGATACGCCCAGCGCGCCGTATGTGCATCCGCAGGCACGCCGCGCTTTAATAACCTTTCTACCGTGCCTTGAAGCAAATCATCCGCATCGGCCCCATTGCCCGCCAGCGACATGCAGAATCTCTTCAGGCCCTGTAGTTCGGCCATCAGTTCTTTCTGCTGTCTTACTGCTAACTGTCCGTGTCCAGGCGACTTCATGCATTCCCTGCTAGACTTTAAAACGGGTGGAGGCTCGGTTTATTCCCGCTTCTTAAAGAGCGGAATCAAAAAGGTCGAGAACCGTTATCATTATAAAGAAGGAGAACGCTGCTAGGTAGCGTTTGCGTGAACTCGATTTCACTTGAATGCCATCGCGTAAATTCTTGCTTTTTATAGGTAAAATGGATTACGCGAATTTTGAGTCAAGCTTGATATTGTGACGAACTTAAATGCTCTAAATTGTCTCCGCTAGGTACTTCTAGTGTTTTTGGTCGGGCGTGGGAATATTCACAATCGTAATCACAGTCCATTTTTTAATTAGGATGTTCAGCGAGAAGGTAATAGCGGGATACAACTGCCACCGCTGCGAGGCAGGCCCAAGGTAACCCGAGGTAACCCAAGGTAAAAAGGATATGAAGATTCCGCAGGAAAAATACTCTTTGTTGGTCGAACTCCAAGGGAAGCGAAAGCTGTCTTCGTTGTTGCTCCCCGCTCTCGCAGTGCTGTTCTTGAGCTCAGCTGTTTATGCACAGCTGCCTGTTGGAGGCTTTCTCGGCGAAGATCCTGCTGAGGAGGAAGTAGAGGAGCAGGTAGAGGAAGTCGTCGAAGAAGAACTAGAAGAGCAGATTGAAGAAGAAGTCGTTGAGGTCGTTGAAGACACGGTAGAAGATTCCGTTGAAGGTGTCGTCGAAGACTCGGTGGAACAGGCCACCGAGCAGAACATCCAAGAAAACATCGAAGACTCAATCGAAGAGACTATCGAACAAACCGTAGACGCGACTGTTGAGAATAATGTCGATGATGCAGTTGCATCCGCAGTCGAAGAATCGGTCGAGGAGCGCGTTGAAGAATCGGTCGCTCAGAGCGTGGAGGCTGCGGCTCAAGAGTCGACGGAATCTCTAATCACGCAAAACGTCGCGGAAACCATTCGCAACGGCTTTGCCGCTTTGCTTGAGGAAGAAGTTGAGGACAACGTTAGTGATACGGTTGAAGAGTCAATTGAGTCGACCGTCGAGCAGGGCCTCGAAGACAGTGTCGAGGAAGCAGTCGAAGCTAATGTGGAACTCTCGGTCGAAGAGTCAGTGGGAGAGGTCGTCGAAGACACGCTCGCGGAGTCCGTCGACGATGCGGTAGCCAGTGCAATAGAAGGTGTTGTTGAGGAAAGCGTTGGCTCATCGGTGGAATCGTCGGTAGAGAGCGCTGTGAACGATAGCCTTGAAGAATCGCTCACGGAAGCGGTTGAAGACACCGTCAGCGATAGCGTAGAAGACGCAGTAGCCACATCCGTTCAAGACAACATCGAATCCTCTGTGGAGACCTCTGTAGAGGCCTCTGTGGAAGAAAGCGTTGCAGCCACTGTGGAAGCGGGCGTGGAAGATTCCGTAGAGAGTTCGATTTCCGAGCAGCTGGAAGCTAGTGTCGCCGATTCCGTTGCAGATGCGGTAGAGGGCTCGGTGGCTGCATCGGTGGAGGACGCGATACAACAAACCACTGAAACCGTTGTCGCTGATTCGGTCGAAGATCAGGTAGAGGATCGTGTCGCCGATGCTGTGGCTGATCGGCTCGACAACGAGATCGACGAGATCTTGGATGCGGTTGAAAGCGATTTTGAGATCGACGAATCTCGCATCATCAAGGAGCAGTGGTTGGTGATGGCTGATCCTTCGGTGTTTGATGAGTTGAGCTCGCAAGGCTATTTGTTTGACATGGTCACCGAGCTCCCCGGCCTTGGGCTGCGCTTGGCGGAGGTTGCTGCCCCATCGACCTTCGATATCTTGGATGTCCGAGACGGTGTGATCGACGTGGTTGGAAAGAATCGTGCGGAAGTCGATCTCAACCACATCTACACCGCCGGTGCACCTTTGCCGGTTACTGGGCAAGGGTTGCTCCCCAGGGAAGCTATTGATGTTCCGATTGACCTCGCCGATATGGAACTGCGCGTGGGAATGATTGATTCAGAGGTTGATACTAGTCATCCCGCCCTCAAGAACTCGCAGATTGAAAAACGTTCGTTTGCTCGGTCCGGATCTAGAACCCCTGATTTTCACGGTACCGCGATTGCATCGATAATTGCTGCGAACTCCGACGAGTACAAGGGTTTAGCTCCTTCCGCGAAACTGTTCGCGGCTTCGGTCTTCGAATTGGATAAACAGCAGGGTGAGATCGCGAGTACGGTAAGCCTAATTCGGGCGATTGATTGGCTTATTTCCGCCGACGTAGATGTGGTGAACGTGAGTTTAGCGGGTCCGCCAAACCGTTTGTTGGAGCGTGCGCTTGATCGCGCCGCGCAAAAGGATCTGGTGGTTATGGCGGCCGCGGGTAACGGTGGGCCAATCGCCCGTCCTATGTATCCTGCGGCTTACGACTCGGTGGTAGCTGTTACCGCTGTGGATGCAACGCAGAGGGTTTTCCGGCTCGCGAACCGCGGTGAGTATCTCGCGATTTCGGCGCCAGGTGTTGACCTTCGTCATGCAGAAGCTGGAGGCGGCTACGCTGCGTCTTCCGGCACCTCCTTCGCAGTACCGTTTGCGGTTACCGCAGCGGCCCGATTGAGTAAGCTAAGACCAAAGGCCGAGATTATACCCTTGCTGCTGGAAAGCGCTCTGGACATCGGTCCTCCTGGAAGAGACAGCATCTACGGCTACGGGTTGCTGACATTGAGTAGCCTCTGACCGGTAAATGCGCGGGGCGAAATTTTCGTCTTACCAGGCAAACTGCAAGCGTGATCCTACGATGGTCTGGACGAAATCGGCCCTGGGCAAATTCGATTCAAAATCGCCGTAACTGTAGTAGGCCTGCCAGCTTATCTGCTCGGTGAGGGGAAGTTCGAAATCCAGTTTCCAACGTATTCGGTCGTCTTTTCTTTTCTCGTCGATGGTTGGCTCGGGGGACCGGTAGTCCCTTTCTTCGTACCTGAACGCGACTTCAAACTTGGCTTGTTTTTCGAGCACTTTGAAGCGCCTTATGTATCTCGCTTTTAGTGCAGCGCCGGAGAAATCGAGCTCCGGTGCCCCGGTGTCTTCATCTCGGTAACGAGCACCAATATTGACGTAACTCCGAAGGCCGCGATGGAAATAGTAAGCATCAAATTCGGCCGTATGAGTCGTCGCATCCCGTTCATTTCGATCGTCAATTGTCCTCTCAGAGAAGACGTAAGCCCCTCTCAAAAACCACCTTTTGGCTAGGAAGCCAGATAGTGCAGGCGAAACACGCAGGAGTTCGAGGAAGCCGTCCCCGGAGAGCTTCGAATCAATGTAGTAGACGGACAGGCCGCTGCTTGCACTTCCCAAACCCTTTTCTATGTTCACGCCCGCGATTTGCGTGAGTCTGTCTACCCGGGAAAATTCTCGATACCGGCTTTGATTAATGCTGTAGCTGGCGCTCGCCTTGAGGGACTCGGTGATTTGTCGTTTGGCACCTAATTCGAAATCGCTCGTAAACGCGTAATCACTCTCTCCACTTGAAAGGTCCACTTCACTCACGGTGACGTTCGTATCGTATTCGCCACCGATACCAAGTTCGCCACTCCACGCCGTTTTATACGTGCTCTTGCTTTCTTCGCTGCTGCTTTGAGACATAACCGCAGGGGTGACTCCCATCAGCAAGGTGCAAAGGGTCGAGGCATAGCGTAGTGGTCGCTGCGGAAAGAGCTGCAAGGTAGGGCTCAAGTGGAAAAGTCGCCAGCCTAAACAAAGCTGGTACAGGTAACAAGCAAGAACGTTTCTCAGCTGGCTACCAAGTGATAGACTCTCGCGCTTTCTACCGTGAGTCGCCCCCTTATGAATGCGGAACAGACAGAACAGCACGATAACTGCATGGCCAGATTTATCGATCTCGCTAATGAGATGAGTAAAGAGGGCCTCTCCACTAGCCAGGTGTCCTGGGCTTTAATGAGCGCTTCCGGAATTTTTGCAACCTATGCCGCTGCTGGAAACGCAGGTGGGCTAAGCGAGTCGGGGATCGAAAAAGTGGTCGATGCCTACAAACAAAACCTGACAAACATACAAGCTCTTAAAAAAGCCGCCGGTAAGCATAGGGGCTAGCACACAGGCAGCGAGCCCTGCTACGCTTTTTCGATTTGCATGCTATCACCCTTAAGCTGCTCCTCTAGTAACTCCAGGGAGCGCTTAAAGTGCTCTGGCTCCAGCAACTCATGCAGTTTTTTGATCGGGACGGCTGGGCTGAATAAGAAGCCCTGGATGCAGTCGACGTTTTGTTCTCGGAAGAACTTCAGTTCATCAACGCGCTCAACTCCTTCAACGACGATGCCAAGCCCAAGGCTTTTGCCCATCGCAAGAATCGCCTTTACTAACTCCGCATTTTGTGGGCTATCAGCAATCCCCAATACAAAGCTTCGATCAACTTTGAGTTCATCCAATGGAAATTGAGTTAAATAGCTCAACGCCGAGTAGCCGGTGCCAAAGTCATCGATAGACAAGCGAATCCCCAGGTTTTTGAGTTGCTCTACTAGCGCGACTGCGTTTTTTTGCTCGCCAATCATAAGGCCTTCTGTAAGCTCGAGCTGAAGCGAGTTGGCGCTTAAGCGGGTTCGCTTAAGAGTTTCCGAAACCACATCGACGAAGCTATCAGTCAGCTGAAGCGCGGAAATATTTACCGAGATTGATGCGAGATCTCGGCCGCTACGGCGCAACTCCGCGAGGTCTCGACACGCTTGATCCAAAACCCAATTACCGATATCGGTAATCAGACCGAGTTCCTCGGCGATAGGAATCCACTGGTCCGGCGGAATTAATCCGTGATCCGGATGGCTCCATCTTACAAGCGCCTCTGCACCGGTCACTTCGGCTGTCCGTCCGTTTACCTGCGGCTGGTAGTGCACGATTAGCTGTTTTCGATCTCTGGCTCGACGGAGATCATTTTCTAGTCGTAAACGCTCTTTGTTGGCCGTAACCATGCCGTCGTCATATACCTGGATGCAGTTTCGGCCCTGCTTCTTTCCGCTCATCATCGCCGTGTCGGCCGCGCGGAATAAGGATTCGGTATTTTTTCCGTGGGCTGGGGTGAGCGCTATGCCCATGGTGACGCTGATCGTAACTTCGCTCTCTCCAATGCGAAACGGTCGCTCCATTGCTTTAAGAATACGAGAGGCGACCTGTATCGCGGCTGCCTCATCGGGTAGCTTGTTCAGTACAACTGCGAATTCGTCGCCCCCCATACGCGACAAATCCATCAAAGCTTCCTTCTTGCTACTTCGATGGGCTAAGTCGCTGGAGCGCAGAGACTTTTCAAGGCGCAGGGCGACTTCCCTTAGTAATTGGTCACCGGCGTCGGTACCGAGCGAATCATTGACCCTTTTGAAGTGGTCAATGTCGAGGATAAGGAGAGCCAGCCGTTCGCCGTGGCGCAAGGCGAGGCGTAAAAGAAGACTGAGCTGCTCACTAAAAAGCCGCCGATTTGGCAGGCCAGTCAGCAAGTCAAAGTAGGCGAGGTGGCGCAAACGATCTTCCGTTGCGCTCACTTTTTCTTTTGCCTCGTCAAGCTCCTTTCGCTGAAGCGTAAGCTGCTCTTCTCGGCGGTCTACTTTCATGTTGAGCATTTTTCGGTCGACTTCAATCGCCTTCTTATGTCGCACCATACCCGCGATAATGCCGTTAAGGATTTCGGTGATGTGCCTGACTTCCCCGCCGCCGCTGACCGGAAGCGGGTCCACTTGGCGCCCCGCAGCTACGTCGTCTGCAAGACGGGCAAGCTTGCCTAGGGGCTCGGTGATCTTGCGAGTGGATGTCCGAACAATAAACCAGAATATAAGAAGCAGAATCAGCCCCCCTCCAGCGCTCAAAGCGAAGGTTGGAGCGCCCACTAATAGAAGGCTGGTTCGGCTGATGGCAATCTCTATGTAGCCGATTACGAATAGACTCTTTGCCGCCGTGGGATCGAGCATACTTATCGCAAAATCCTCACGCATGAGACCCTCCCGAAGCGGGTCGATGAGCGACACAACCGGTATGGTTCGTACCAGTTCGATTTCAGGAATTAGCAGCGAAAACACCTCCATATTTGGAGGTACCGTGTCACTTGAAAAACGGGTTAGAGCCTCATCGAGAGGAGAAGTATTTGCTCGTAACTCCGTTAGCGACGGGCTGATAGAGTCTCTAGCCCAAGGAGCCACACTACTGTGCAGTTCATCGCCGATATTTGAAAACATACGCACGCGCTTTACCGCAGGTGATAGGGCCAAGAAATCTTCCGCTGCGACGGCCAATTGCGGCGCTGTTTTAAAGTGAATCGCTACAGCAAGCTCAGGTTTCCCGGCGGCAACGGCCGATGCTTGGAGCAATAGCGCATCGCGGTTTGAAGCATATTCGCGTTGGGTAATTGCGACACACAGCAGCAAGATAAGTACAAAGGCGCTTGTCATTAGCAGCGCATTGAGACGTCCAGCGATGCTCACACCGCTACCCCTGGAGTTGTGATGCTAGCAATGTTCGACACACACCCGCTCCCCTTACGTCGC
>JBCBZV010000146.1:0-9580 GCA_039815155.1 Pseudomonadota bacterium | reverse complement strand
GAGCGCACAGAAGCCGGGGGTGAGCGGGATCTGGCGGTACACCATTTCTCTAAGCATTTTTAATCCGCTCGGTTTTAGAGTGAGCGGGTTTCGCTCTTCCCAATCCATCATGGCCGCAATAGTTTCCTCGCTAGCGTGTACAATCTCAGGAGAACTCCAGTTTGATTCCACAGCCCTCATACTCGCCAAAGAGGGGTGAACAGGGAACATTCTCTGGCGCCTTATCTCAGTGCGGACTGAGTAGCGAACTCTGTGGCCTTTTGCATTTGCGAGTTGTTTGAGGAACCGCTCGCCGATGGGTTGATCTTTCCATGGAGTCCCCGATTTGTAGTCCTTCCAAGCGTCGATAGACGGGTAGTAGGCTGTCATCAAGTCAAGAAAAGGTCCAAGCGTCCCGGCAAAGAACTTTATCGACAATTGATAATCGGGGTTAATGGTATCGGGAGAAGTCACAATTAGATCGTTACTATTAGAAATACTCGTCCAATCGATATTGGTCTCGTCTAAAAAAGTAGTCTCCGCTTGTAACCTGCAGTAAGCATCAAACTCGTTCCGTGACTGTGATGCTAGAAAATCTTCGATAGACTTTTTATTCATATAAGCCATGGGCACGCAGGCTTGCCAGAACGGATGCGTTTCTTTTGCCAATAAATCTGGCATTTCAAGATCGTCTATTTTTTTTAGATAGCTATCTTGGTAGGGGATCACATCGAACTTACTGCGACCAGCCAACTGCCGCTCTATTTGACTAATTTCATGATTCAGTTCGGCATATCTGCTGAGATATATTCCGACATCTGAAATTTCTACGTAGGTTTCTTTTTGGTGGAGTTTCCGCAACGCGCGCTTGTACATACGGCTGGCGTCTACATGGCCTAGCTCGTCCCAAACGGTGAAGAAGAAAATAGGCTCACAGCAAGAAAAGCCGGTGTTCAACCAGTTTTCTATGTGTTCTGAGGCATTCCGCAGTTGGCCCGTGACAAAAACTGCAACCCTGGGCCTTCTACTCTCGCGGTTATTCCTCATCAACTGAACCTCGAAGTTTTATGAGTTCGTTCCTGCTGAAACCATCAGCAAACATGATGGCTGAGATGCACGCCGTGGAGGCCGTTCTCGGCTAGCTATCTTGTTGACCTGCGCTCTCGCCCCTCGCTCGGTAGCGAGCTCGCAGATAGCCGAGCGCACCCGCTATCTCACGCAAGCTCGACCGGATCGGTCTACGGCGCATGCTGCTAAGCCATAGTCTAAGCACCCATTTTCCCGGAGCCTTGTTGATAGCGCAGGTAGCATAGTAGGCACCACGACCGAAGTCGTAGTCACGCTCGAGCGCTTCTTTTTCTGTGATCGTTTTACGGCCATGGTTATGACGAACAACAGGACGAGGACTGTAAACTCCTGGGTATCCCAGGGAGCTTAGCCGTGCAACCATTTCGATATCTTCCGATGGAAATGGCGTTCCCGCCCCTAGCAACTCATCGAAGCCATCACTCGCTTGGAGAGCGTCTCGTCTTATCGTCAAATTTGCCCCATGTATTGTCCCAGCAGGAATATAGGACAGGGGCGAGATCTTCTCTTTGACCATCGATTCCTTAATGGTGATAGGAAGATGTTCAGGGTCGTGAAGCATGATGCGCCCTCCCACGTAACCCAGTTTGGGCTCATCCTTAAACTCTTCGATTATTGCTCGAACAAAAGAAACATCCGGGTAACAGTCATCGTCAGTAAACGCGATAAGATCGCCCTTAGCCGCTCGCCAGCCGGTGTTTCTAGCGGTAGCTAGTCCTTTTGTCGGCTCCAGAATATACCTCACTGGAAAGACACCATTACCTGTAAATTCCTCGATTACCTTTCTCGTATCGTCTTCAGAACCATTGTCCACAACGATCAGCTCAAACTCACCCTCCATACACTGGATCGCAGCAAAACAGTCCTTCAAAGCACCTGCGCGGTTCCGGGTACAGACAACGATTGAGACACTCGGTCGCATCGAATCACCTTGCCCGATTTACAAATAAATCAAACAACGATGATCTAGATCCGCATCGAAACAACCTCGAGCTGCTTTTCTTCACTTTTCCCCTAGAATCCTTTCTTGTAGAGCCCTTTGTACGGCTACTGCAGAGTAGTTAGCGGACACTAAGTCTTTGGCCCTATCGACCATCTCCAGTGTGCTTCCACCGCCGCTCAACACGCTCAGACATGCCTTAGCAAACTGCTCAGGATCATCAGCAAGCAAAAGTTCTCGCCCATTTCTGACACCAAGACCTTCTGCGCCGATTGTGGTGGCTACCACCGGCACTCCAAAGCTGAATGCCTCTATTATTTTGATCCGAGTACCACCACCAAATCGAATTGGCACCACAGCGATATCAGCCGCCTCGTAGTATGGTTTTAAACTCTCTACACGACCGAGAAAAGAAACGCCTTCTCGCTCCCTAGCTAAGTGACGATCGGACGCACCCGGACCCACGACCCAACACCGCAACGTTTTTGTTTGACCTATTAATCGTTCCAACTGCGGGTATATGTCTTCTAGGAAAAAGGAAAGAGCGTCGTCATTCGGTGGATAAGACAATGTTCCTACAAACAAGACGGTAGAAAATAAATCCGTGGCTTTCTGTTCAGTGATTTTTTCGTCTTCTCGTGAAGCATCGCTGCGTTTACTGGCATCCTCTGTCAGTCCATTGGGTACCACGCCTATATTCGCTGATGGAGAGCGTTCCCGCAGTTCGATCGCGTCGTCATCGGAACAAACCAAAACATCGTCTACATCCCGCAAGATTTGATCTTCCAAAACGGCTTGTCTGTAAGCCTTCAGTTTACCCACCAAACGATATTCTCTGCCCATGCGGGCGCTGTTCAGCGCATTTTCCTGCGTGATTACTTTTGATTCGATGTCATCAAAATCTACGATCGTGCGCCGCGCCGTGATGTACCGCTGAAAAATCTGATAGCAGTCACATCTAAAAAAAAAGGCTATGTCGATAACCTGGTCGCCGACAATGTCTAACCGACCGTCACTCGAATCTTCGAGGCCTGTGATGCGAGGAGGTGAATCGAAAAACATGTGTTTTAGTAGGGTAAACCCAGGAATCAAGGACTGTCTTATTATCGGCCTTTGAAATGACGTGTGGACAACGTCGATCTGACCCGCGATCGGAGAATCAAGGGAATCGCTGCTCGTGTCTCGCCTCGCCAGGAGTAAGGTAACCGAGCCCAAAGACCGCAGTGCTAAAAGATGGTTCCAGGCTCGCTGAGGGGATCCTGGACCGTTAGGGTCGGGCACATGCTTGGTCACAAACACAATAGTTCGTTCGATTTTTCAAACCTCTCTCGAATCAGCCGCAAACAGTAGAGTGGTTAGCGTATCAATCCCACTCGACCAGGGACCGCCAGTCGTTCCCCCCAGACTGACTGCATGTGGTGTGGCATGGGATTCCAATTCTACACTCGGGTAGCTCGCTGGCGTTTCAAAACGCCTAACGTTTTCGATGCATAAATAGTGGTCTTGATCCAAGTGTCACTAGCCTGTCCGGAGGCCCTTTGCATCGCTGCTCGAAACGTAAGAGTCAAAAACAGGCGCAGGCGCCAAAGGTCCATACCTAGAATTTTCTTCGCTCGACTATTTGCACCCTCGTCGCTTACAAATCCTTGGCCGACAAAGTAGGACCGTACATAGGATAAGGTCATCCGAGACTTAGGCAGATAGTGTTCGACGGAGCAATTGGGCACCCATATCACCAATTTACCTTTGTGTCGGAGTGCCGATATGATCTGCACTTCCTCTCCACCCACAAGACTCTTCTTTACGCGCCCCAGTTCAGGATCAAATCTCAAGCCATCGAAGGCGTCCATCCGGAAAGCCATGTTGGCTCCAAAAGGGCACTCGGGTTCAACTAGCGCCCGCTCTTCGTCGCCGAGGTCGCGCAGGGCATAACTTGAGGCTAGCGCATGCATGTTTTCCCTGAGCCAGGAAGGCGGGGTCACCTCAAACCAGGGCAGCACCTTACCTCCAAACACTGCGGCTTCAGGCCAGCGTTCGAATGCTCCGCAGTAATGTACTAGCCACTTTGAATCGACAATAACGTCGTCATCGGTCCATAGAATAAAGTCACAATCGCTTTGATTAATCGCAGCGTTTCGGGCGTTGGATAAACCCTGCTCTTGCTCTAGGTAGTAGCGAATTGGAAGCCGGTCACGAAAACGCTCTACCACTTGCACCGTGTTGTCTGATGAATTGTTGTCGACAACAATTAGGTTCCAAGTCGTACCTGGGGGTATTTCGAGAGCCAACATCGCTTCCAGTGTCTTTTGGAGCAATTCGCACCGATTCCATGTGCATATAGCGACTGTTATTCGCATAAAAACTTACGTCTTCTTACCTTCAGGTACACAGTTTTAAAAGCGGTCCCGTCTCTTATCAAGCCGTCCAACAGCTGGGAAGAGAACCTAACACCTGCTCGAGCCTCAATACATCATCGCGGAACAAACTTTTGGCAAAGAACTGTAGTTCTTGAGGGATCTGATCAGAGCCTCCGGGATTCAATGAATCAGTAACACCATCGAAATTCCTTCGACGCTCATCTACATCGAGAAAATTCAAAATACTGCCTAAGAACTTCCGGCCGTCCAGTTGGAGGTCTTCATAGAAAAACACCTGAGCGTCTTCTCCGAAATAATGCAGCCATCGCGATGCGGCGTCGCTAAAGGAATTTAATCGCGCTTTTTGTTCAAAAAAATCACGAACTCCCCCATAGTCTCTTTGCAATTCACCCTGACGTTCGATCATTTTGCAAAAAGACCAGCACCAGGCCACAGGTTCTCGTAAAGTGATTATGATTTTCACGTCCGGCAGTAGAGATCTAATCTTCTGTACTTGTGGCTCCGGCAAAAAAAAGTACTGTGGGCTTACCTCGCCTCTATGAGGTGCATTCGAATGTCGGAAGTTGGCTAGATACCAATCATCCGTATGTCTGCGGAACAGATACGACAGATCCCAGAGTGTCCTAGAACGAGCACTTGTTAAAGCAGGTACCGGGTCGGCAAGGAAACTCCTAGTTTGCTTTTTCAGGTATGCCCGATACTGCTGCTTGTGCCATTCGTCACCTCGGAAAAAGCGATCTATCACGCCCTCACCAGGCACAGCCATATCTTCCCAAAAGAAACGTAGCTCCTTGATTGGGGGGAGCCAAAAATCTGGTTGCTTCCCAAGGTTGTAGTCTACCCAAGTCGTTCCGGTTTTTTCCGGGCCGACACCAATGAAAGTTGGTCCCTCAGTCACTGTTCGAAACCCCAAAAAATTACTAATATCGCGCGGCGATCACAACGCGTCTCCTACCAAGAATGATCTGCAAGAACCTCGTCGCGAACTCAATTGACTCGTTTACTGAGGCGAGTACCGCGAGCTTTTGACAGTCAGTTTCTCCAGAACTTGAGGGATTCATCAGCTAGCGGTCTAATCAGCTTGTTTTTTTGCTGATGTTGATCGTCTCTGTTCGCGCAGCCTCGATGCAAAGAACGAACCTTCATGAACATTTGATAATAGAGACGCTATCTCTGTATCCGAATAACGAGGGTAGCCGAAGGTGTGAAAATCCTCTGCATATATCTCCTCAACAACCTGAACCTCTCTTTCGCCCAGTCCCTCGAGTCCCTTAAGCGCTGACGATTCCGTGCTGCGATTGGTATGCGCCAATGATCGTGAGATCCCAGTCTTATCGACAATCGTGGAAAAATCTGCATCGATGTTTTCGAGAAAACCGATGAAATCCACATAGATATGTGCAGAAGTGTCAAAAAGAAAACTAGTTTGGGTTCGAAAATGCACGTGTCGTTGCGCGTTTTCCCGCGTCAGCCAGTTTCTTATGAATCCGTCAAAGCTAGGATGAGAGCTCAAAACCTGGTCAGCTAAACGAGCATCAGCTTGGTTCATGCCTCCCTTTTCTAAAAACCTGTACGCTGAATACAAGCGCTGCCAAGGGTTTCTGACTATTGCAAACTTAAAGGCTCGTATAAATCTAAACGGTGAAAACGCATCGACGTAGTCGCAAACCGTCATGTGTCCACCGGCAAGGCAACCGTACAGGGTAGTAGCAATGGACACGCCGGCCGCTTTTGGTACGTGTACAAAAATAGAGTTTGTCTTTAGATAGGGCGAAAGACTGTAGCTTGATTCACTGCTTGCCGGTTCAAATGAAACGTGATGATCGAGCCGTGACTGAAATTGCGATCTCGTACGAACATGCCGCCCAATAACCTTTCGATAGTGTTGAAATTTCGACATTCAGGTGCTTAAAAATACCAAGAGCATCTCATGGTTATCCGAATCCGGTGTTCAGGAATCCCGGTGAAGTCTACAGGATTAATCGCAAATACGTATTTCAGAAACGATTGCGCGTCCTTTTTTCCCCGGCTCAGGAAGCTTCTAGCAGTCGGCGATTTTCTTTTTGGTAGCACATGAGTGTGCTGTTCATCTCTCTAAGCACGCAGCTCTCGCATTGAGGTGGGTTCGCTAACTCCACTCCTCATCCAGCCAGACGGCTGAGCCACCTAGATTTAAGTTAGTCGGGAAATCCAGTAAAGCACGCGCAAGCTCCATTGGATTGCCATAGCTAGCTTGGGATGAATTTTTTGGTGGTGGTCTACTTACTGATGTCGCAGTTCCGCTAATCATAAACTTGTGGTGGATCAATAGACGTTGATCCATACGGATTGATCGATACCTCACGCGCCACTTTTATATTCAGATGGGGTTTAGCCGTTCGCCATCAATGCAAATTGACTGCCCTCACGATTGAGTTCGTCCCAAGTTCCCCGTTCCAAAATACGGCCATCGGACATGAGAAAAATCTGATCGCAGTGCTGTACAGTGGTCAATCGATGGGCGACCATCACGATGGTTTTCTTGCCCGAGAGATTTTCTATCGACGCCATAACCGCTCTTTCCGTCTCATTGTCCAGGGCGCTCGTCGCCTCATCAAACAACAAGATCGGTGGGTCACGATAGAGGGCACGAGCAATTCCAATGCGTTGACGCTGACCGCCGGACAACCGAACTCCGCGCTCTCCGATTTGAGTTTCGTAAGCCTCCGGAAGATCGTTCAATACAAACTCATGAAGGTTAGCCAAGGTTGCGGCGCGCTCTACAGCCGCAAAATCGATCTTGGTCTTCGGAACGCCAAGGGCAATATTTTCCGCAAGACTCTGGTCAGAGAGGAAAATATGTTGGGGTACGTAACCTATCGTCGCCTGCCACTCTCGCAGATTTCTTGAATTTATTTCAGTCGAATCTGCAGTCAAGGATCCCGCAGCAGGCTGTAAAAGTCCGAGAAACACATCAATCAAAGTGCTCTTACCCGACCCGGACTTGCCGACAACGCCAATAGAGCTGTTGGCAGGAATTTCCATTGACACTCCGTCCAGCGCAAGTTTTTCCGTATCTGGATAGGCATATTGAATCCCGCGAAATGTTATGGATTTTTCGAATGGAATTCGATCAGCTTCAAGGCCGGTCAACCTAGAACTCTGCGACGTCTCGAGCTTCCGCATATCGCTCAAAACGCTATCAACCGTTGCCATGTTTAATCGAACATTTGCGAAGGTAGCGAAAATTTTCTGGAACGCAGGGATCAGTTTCTTTCCAGCTAAGCCATAGGCACCGAGAATAGGTAGGACTCCCGCCAAGCTTGATCCTTCTCCCATCATTACTAGTACGAGGAGTAAGATGCCTCCAAACGCAAAGGCTTCAATTACGTTTTGTGGAAGCTCCTGCAATACGCCGGCGTAACCCGCTATTCCAGCCAGCCGACGCGATGGTCTTTCGAATCGCCCCAAGTAACTGCGTTCTCGACCTAAAACACGAATTTCTTTCTGTCCCACAAAAGCTTCTGATGCGCTCACAAAACGCTCTCGTTGCGCTCGCACGCGCTCTTTCCCAACGGTCGTTAACCATCGCTTCGATAGAAAGAAAATCAATGCGTAGCTCGTTCCGAGAAGACTGGCCACACTGACGGCCAGAATAGGAGATACGAAGATAAGAAAGGCGATAATAGAGGTGGCAACCAGAGCGTGGCTCATTAAACGCATTGCAGGCGTCAATGCTCCAGTAACCGCCAAGCCCGTCTCCTGAAGGACAACCTTGGCGAGATCGCTTGAATTTCTCTTCAGATAAAACTCATACGGTCTTAGGAGATAGTCTTCCATGAGTCGCCGAGATAAGTGGTACTGCTGACGAGCGCCGAACATAGTGACCGACCATTGCGTGAGTATCGTCAATGCAGTGCCGACAACAAACATTACGAACGCCACTAGCCCTAAAAAGAACAAAAAGGAGTCATCTGATTGAAACTCAAAATATTCGTAAGCAAACTGCAAGACGCCATTGGAGTGGATGACATCTGGTTCACCAACTACAGCCAGAAAGGGCATCACAGAGGCAATTCCGAGCGATTGCATCATCGCCGAAACCATCATAAGGCCAATGAGCAAGACCACTTTTTTGCGGCTAGCCGGGTTTGTTAGCTGAATCAACTTTTGAAGCGTTGATCTCATGACAATGCTGACCCTCCGAAGGTAGCCAGAAGTTTTGTTTCGCGGCCGAACAGATTGGTAAACATACCAAGTTTTGAGGAGGTTTTTCACGGGTAATGCTTGCATTTGTGATTCGGGACGCGCTATTGCAAACAATCAACATCGCTACCCTATCGACCCGCGTGGCCAGTTCGCTCTAGACTAGCCCATGCAGGAATGGGAGCTTGGTTCTACACCCTTGTTATCTTGTGAAAACACTTTGCAAAAAGATTTTAGCCTCCACTTTTATCACCCACAAAGATGCGTTGCTAAGGCGAGTGGCCCCAAATTCAGGAGACCGTGGAAGCTCTTGGCCATCCCACCTGAAAAACCTTTGAGACAGCATTTAAATGACAGCGAAGGAGAATGATGTCATGCAACTGTTTTGTATCGTAGCGACGCCACGCACCGGCTCCACATGGCTTTGCTCGAGACTCGATGGACATGACAAGCTAGCCTGTCATCAAGAAGTATTTCATCCGAAGGAGATATTTTCCAAGTTTCACTACGGTACTGAGACGGCTCGACCGGTAGGTCCCGCTTACGAACTCACTAAGCGCTTCCGTAACCGATTCCCACGGTTTTTTTTATCAAGACTGATATCGAAAACTATGGCTCAAAATGCGGAACTACAGGCCGTAGGTTTTAAGATTTTTCCTGACCACAACCCGTGGCTCTTGAATCACCTTGTGGAGAGCGCGCAATGGAAGATAATTTTTTTAACTCGTAAGAACCGCTTGGCGCAGTACTCATCACTTAAGATTGCGAAACTTTCGGGCACCTGGGTCACTCCACACTCGTGTTGACTTTCAAAGCCTCCGCCAATGCCCTTGCTCCTTCGTCGCCAGTCTGGTTCCAGCTGAGTTGCAGTTCTTTCACACTCGTGGTAACCTTGAGAGCATCCGCCAATGCCCGTGCTCCCCCAGGGCCAATCTGGTTACGGCTGAGTTGCAGCTCCGTCACACTGGTGTTGAGCTTGAGTGCCTCCGCCAATGCCTTTGCTCCTTCGGGG
>JBCBZV010000165.1:0-7709 GCA_039815155.1 Pseudomonadota bacterium | reverse complement strand
TGAGTGATCAGCTCTCAAGGGTTTGTCGGTGGATAGGCACACAAGAAATCAGAGCCTAGCGTCAATGCCGCTGGTATACAAAGTAGAAGCACTCTCTATATTGGTTTAATTGGTTTAGTGGTTTTGCCTTTTCATTCGGACGCGACAGGTATCAGGCCAATAAACCTCGGCCAACGCGCAGTAACTCCAGTGTTTGCTCCACAGGAAATGCCGCAACTATATAGCTAATCAGACGGGAGAGCTTAATGGCAAACATCGTAATATGTGCCGACGGAACCTGGAACCGACCGGAAGAGGATCTAGAAAAGGATCACGCAACGAACGTACTTAAAATCGCCCGAGCAGTAAAGCCAAAAAGCGGCGCATTAAAGCAACACGTGTTTTACGACTGGGGCTTGGGCTCCTATCACAGCGCAGTGACCGCTGGTGTTAGCGGCCGCGGTATTCATAAGAACATCGTCGATGGCTACCGCTATATCGTCCAAAACTATGCGCCGAACGACAATATTTATCTATTTGGCTTTAGCCGTGGGGCCTACACAGTACGAGCGCTTTGTGGCCTGATCAACAATTGTGGGATTGTGAAGCGCGAAGATGCCAAGTTGATTCAGCGAGCTTGGGAAATCTACAAGATGGGTGGGAACGCTTATAAACCCGACGGGGAAGGTTCTATTGCTTTTCGCGAACGCCATAGCCATCGCAGTAGAAAGGTTCACTTTGTCGGTGTCTGGGACACTGTAGGTAGCCTAGGCGTGCCTTTTGGATGGCTAGGTCTTCTCGATAGAAAAGACGAATTTTACGACACTAAGATGGGGAACAACGTTGTACATGCCAGGCATGCTGTAGCCATTGATGAGCAGCGCGAAGATTTCGCGCCGACGCTGTGGAATAAGGTAAACGGCGTTGATTTGAAGCAAGTCTGGTTTTCCGGAGTGCACAGTGATGTTGGTGGTTCGTACCCGCCCGATAAAATTACCAACACTGTAGCCTCCGACACCCCTCTGGCCTGGATGATCAGCGAAGCCAAGAGCCGAGGCCTAAAGTTTGAGTCCCACATTACAAGCAACCTGAGCGACGGGTCGCTAGCACCTCTGCACAAATCGCGGCGACACATTTATCGGTTCCGAGATCGACTGCATCGGGATTTAGTCGACCTGGATAGACCAACCTCTTTTCACACCAGCGTTCGAAAACGTTACGAAGCTGATACGAGTTACCGACCGAAGAAGCTCAAATCGCTTGTGGACTCGGTGGGGTGGTCTGGCTTAGATATCGAAACTTAGTCTCGTCTAGCGTCGAAGATCAGTTTGCGATAGAGATACACGACCCCGACTCGGTGGATCCCCGGCCGCTCTCAGTTTTTTAATGCCGCAGAGTTCACTAATCTATTCTCACCGGTCAATTTACTGATACAGAAGAGTAGAAAGTAGTAAATCGCGCTGACCTAAATCCGGTTCCGAAAGCGAACAAGTTCGCCACCGGGAAGATCAAGCTTCTCTCATCTGCTAACTACTAAGAGATCGCTCAACGCCGCAATGCTGGAAATATCGCTCGCACGCCCGCGATTTGGCTGGCCCAAAAACCGCTGTATCTGGGCAGATCATCATCGGCGTCCTCTGTGCGCTTGTCGTAGAACAAATGAAACTCGGGTACTGGCAACGCGATGTAAGGTTCGAGCACTGCGCTAGGGACAAAGGCAATTGCCGGTCCGATAGGTAACTTTAGATACTCGACAAACGCTTGGCCACAGGCACGGCAGCGTCCCCGATCGACGGCAGGCGGGGATTTGTAGCGCTGAAAGTCGACGCTGCGAGTATCGTCCATCTCTACTTCTTCATGACGGAAAATCGTGACATCGGCACGGGGAGCGGCATTGAAGCGCTGACAGATTGTGCAGTGGCAATACATCCGCAATCGAGGTTCACGGAGCATGTGAAGCTTTGACTCTCCGCACTTACAGCTAATCTCCAAGGGACGCCCTCGCCGTTGTTTTGACCAGCATAGAGCAGAATTAGACAGAGCGGAATCGCCAGAGAGGCCAAGATCACGCCTGCAACAGCGCGAGGTTCTAAGTACCTGTGTGTCCGAAGGCTTCGTCCCGTTCAGTCCGCCTAGGTCAAGGTGGCGGAGGCTCTTGCCAACGCTGTAACTCGAATCGGGTTATTCGGTCGGTTTCTTTCGTACGATGCTGCCGTTAATTTGCCCTGCGGGCTCGTCCGTCGTAACGAAGATTTCAGCCTTGTTTTCCAGACCAAAAGGTGTGAGATCGAACGGCACACGATGTTGATTCGGCATCGATAAGTCGATTCGATTAATTGCTTCTGTGGCTTCGAGCGCGGCACCACCCATTTCATACAGAGTCTGCTGTACCGCTAGGCTATAGTGTTCCGCAAAGGTCTTAACAAGCGCCTTGCGAACTGCGTCGTGGCTGCTATTCGCTTGTTCCGCACTGTCGCCATCCGCAAAGCTCCATTTGGCGTCGATCGATGTTGCGAAAATTCGTTTACGCGTATCCGCTAGTGTGCGGTAGCGGTCCTCAACAAAGTCGACGAATGCGGATCCCGCGGATTTCAGCACCTGTAGACCGACGATTCCCCCGGTAAGGCTTGCTCCCTGTTCACTAATGTCACAGCACGCGTAGCGCTTTTCCGATGTGCCTCCGGTGAAAGCATGGGGGTGAGGCTGCCCATCGACGTCTATCCTGTTGAGGAGCGATTGGTGAATGTTTACCTGCGCACCGCTAACCTGTTCATAAGTGCCGACAAAGTGATTCGCTAGAATCAGTGCGAACGCTTCCGGTGAGTCGAATTCGCTCTCGCACGCAAGCACGTAGACGGTGTTTTTTTGTGAATCGGTAGCAACGACTTTGCTGTTGTCTCCGTCTGTATAGGATGCTTCAAAATCTCCATATAGAAGAATATCTACCGCAAACTCATATACGTCGTGCCAATCCTGCGCAGCGCCCGAAGGTACGACTTTGGTGAGGCGAACTTTGGATTTTCCATAAGACTGGCTCGCAATGTGCGCTTCCATAACAATTCCTAAATCTCAAGCAATTAGGCAGTGAGTATAGATTCAATCGGCGACTGAGCGCCAAACAACGAGATCCGGTTTTTAATTATCATGCGCCACTAAATAGATATATTGCTTTACCTCAAAAGCTTGCCGCGGCGATTTACTCGATAAATATCTTTATATTAAGATTCCTAATAGCTTTGCGTTTATTCATAGCTAGCTCGGCGCATCGATAGGAACTGTAAAACTGAATCAGGATTTACCATGAGCCCTAACACCCTGTACCGCTGCCAGTACCGCGCACTTGTCTTTGCTCTACTGCTCGCCAGTGCTGTTCATGCCCAGCAGACATCGCAGCCCTTTGAAACGGCACTGCAGGATGAAAGCGGCCGTCAGCGTTGGACTTTGGTCGAGCGTATGGACCACTACGGAGTGCCCGGAATGTCTATGGCCTTGGTAAGGAATTTTGAGATTTCATTTACCGGCACTTATGGCGATCGAATCAAAGGCAAGGAACCCGTTGATACGGACACCGTGTTTTCCGTGGGTTCACTGAGTAAAACCGCGGCTGCGATGACCGCACTGAGTCTGGTGAGTCAGGGAGCCTTAGACTTGGATACCGATGTGAATCAGTACCTTACGTCCTGGCAGATTCCCGGATCCCGCTCGGCGAACGGCAAGCCTGTTACCCTGCGGAGGCTGCTTTCTCATACTTCCGGCACATCGGTATGGGGCTTCGGTGATTTTCAGCCGGATGAAAAGCTGCCGAGCGTTCTGGAAATACTGGACGGTAAAGACCCGGCTAAGAACGAGCCGATTCGTGTAGTGTACGAGCCTGGCACCGATTTTCGCTACTCCGGTGGCGGCATTACGGTCGCCCAACTGGTCACCGCGGATGTCACCGGTATCGATTTCGAGCCGCTTGCTGAGCGGCTGGTCTTCTCTGCGCTTGGGATGTCGCGCAGCACTTTCGCCAACCCGCTACCAGCCGCTGTCGGCAACATCGCCCACGCCTATGACAGTGAAGGCGAGCCGGCCGCTTTGCCCCGAGGATGGCACGGTTTTGCGGAAACTGGTGCATCAGGACTTTGGACCACTCCCACTGACTACGCGACGATGATGCTCGCATTGATTGACAGCTACCGTGGCGGCGCAAACAGTTTTCTTTCCCAGAGCGTCGCTCAAGAAGCGCTAACTTCTGTCCCTCCGAGCCCCCACGGGCTTGGTCCGGGCGTGTATGGCAGCGGCGTCGATATGATCATCAGGCACAGTGGTGCAAACGAGTCCTACAAAGCTTGGTATGAGTTCTACCCCAATCGAGGGGAAGGTGTGGTGATCTTCACCAATGGCGCGCGGGGAAAGGAGCTCTACTCCGAGATATTGCCGGCCATCAGGCAGCAAATGAATTGGCCTGAACAAAAGAAATAGCTCAGTTCCTTCATGGCCTTACTGCAAAAACATTAACCCCGTGGCTCGAAGATGAGAATCTCCGGCTGGTAGCTGTCGACTGGGTCAAGCGGCGCTATGGGTCGTGACAGGTGCTTCCAGGGCATGTTGCTTAAGTCGGCCGTCGTGAGCCCGGGAGTATCGACCTCAAAAATCTGATCCGGGCTCACCAAATGTGAAAAACCAGCGCGGAAATGCCCGCGAGACTTCGCGACGATAAAGCGTGCGGAAGAGGCATCCACGCCGAAGTGGGTAATAAAATCCTCGCCCAACAGCTGTTGGCTGACTGAGATGACAATGACCGTGTTGCCAGCGATTTCGAGCACGCAAGAAGGTCCGAGCGGCACCCGTGATCCGGCATAGACACCGTGTTGACAGTCGTAGTCACCGTTTCCTGCCCAAAGCACTGTGGCGGGAGCTGAGAGACGCTGAGAAAAAGCAGAATCCGCACGCTCATTGAATGTTGCGAGAAACTCCCCTCCCACACCGACTTCTGTAGCCCGACTTACGAGATCGCGATCAACAAAGGGTGCAAATACACCGCCAACAAGCCCAGCGCCGAGCACTGCTTGCAGTAACCAAATGGTATTCCCAGAAGCTCCTCCGCCCGGGTTGTCTGCAATATCAGCAAAAATAAGCGGGCCTACATCCACCGGATGAGCACCGGCGATAGCAATCGCTTGTTTTAGCGAAGTGGTTTGGCGCGCGAACTGCTCGCGCATACCCCAGACCGTGTGGGCCAGCTCATAAAGTGGCGCTCGCAGGGCAGTCTCTGCTGTGGCGCTCATATACAACCAAAACCCATTTTCGGGTGTGTCGCTAAAGGAGAAGCCCGGCATGATTGAAGCCCCGGTGCAGTGCTCATCAGAGAGATACGATTCTGCCTGCGCAACAATTGCGCCCATTGGCTCCTCACTATGGGTGAGCTGTGCCACTTGTGCTGTCAGCAGGGGCAGACGGCAGGCCGCCTGCGAAGGACGCCAACCTCTCAACATGCGATCGAGCAAGGAGGCTGCCTATTCTGCGCGCGCTTCCGAGTCGACATGCGGATTGGTCCGCTGTGCCACGAGTGCATCGCAGGCCTGGATCATTCTCGGGGTGAGGTTTGCATGCAAATCCAAAGTCGCGACGATGGGTAAGTCCTCACCGACAACGGACCGGACCGCCGAGAAGTAGTCCCCATCAAGGTCATCGAGTTCCGTGGTACGTCCAGCGCCGTGAGCGACGATGTAAACCGCGTCTACCGGTAATTGGCTCTGCAGTAAACGCAGCATTTCTTCTTTCAACTGTCGGTAGTCCGAGTGCTCTATCGCACCGGCTGCTTGACCATCGGCAATCAGAACAGGCACCGGTTGCCATTCTCGTAGCCGGTTCATAGCGGGTATGAATCCGCGTCCGCTGTGAACGCCTAACCAACAGTCGATAACACCCGCGCTCAGTATTTTCTCACCGACCAAAAACGCATAGTCGCGAAAACACTGAAGCGAAGCCGGAGCCGCAAAACTGTTGCACTCAACGCTGACACCGAGAATTGCTATGCGTGACATGAACGTACGCGGGTAGTTACGGCGCCAGCGAGGAAAGCAAAAATGCGAGAAGCAGCGGAAGGTAGATGCCGAGCACATAACCGGCAACACCTAATAGCGCCCCTACCGGTGCTAGCGATGGCCGGTAAGCCGCTGCAGATATGGGGCCGGAGACCGCTCCTCCGATGTTAGCCATGCTGCCTACGGCGACAAAGAACGCTGGCAGACGTAGCAGTCGACAGGTCGAGACCAGCACGGCAAAGTGGACCAGCAAGACCAACAGGCCAGCCAGTAAAAATGCTGGCGCCCCAGTGATTGCCCGCAGATCGGCCTGGGCTCCAACTGACACAAGCAGGAGAAAGAGCGCTGCGTAGGCATATTCGGACGCCCGATGTCTCCTAGCTGCTCTACCCAGCGTGCTCCCGGACAGAAGCAGTCCAGCGGTCACGGCCAAAAGAATAGTCCAGGTTGTCGCGGTAATAATTTTCGGGTCTCCCAATTCCGGTAGCGTCTCGGCGAAGCTTCGCGCGAGAAATGCAGTGACCAAGGCTGCACCAAGAATGATGACGATCGAGCGCACCGTAACCGGGCGCACGTCTTCAGCGGCGGTTTTCAGACGCTCCTCGACCTGATCTAAAACGCTCTCGTCAGCCTGTAAAAAGCGATTGATCGATGGTTGATAAGCGCTCAAAGCGATCAAAACTCCCAACCAGGAATAGGCAACAACGGTATCTACAACCACAACGGGCCCGACGAACTGCGCCTCTACGTTTAAGCTTTGCTGCATGGCGACCATATTCGCGGACCCGCCAATCCACGATGCGCTTAGCATTGTCAGCGTGCGCCAAGACTCATCTGGCAGCCAGGTTCCTAAGAGCAACAGAGCGGTGATCGCGCCGATACCAACGCCAATCGCACCGGCGACCAGCGCGAGCAACGCTGGTATGCCCACGGAAGCAATCGCCCGTAGATCCGTGCTAATCGTCAGCAAAAGCAGCGCCATCGGCAGCGCATACTTTGCCACAGAGCCGTATAAACTGTGGTCGCTGGGCAAGATTCCAGCCGTCGAGAAAAGCATTGGCACAAAATACAGCCACACCACCGGCGGAAAGTACTTAAACAGTCGTGCCAAAAACCCGATAGCGGAAATCGCATATACCGCAGTCGTGATCGCAACTAGCGCTACCGCTAAAGTCATCGAATCAGTGATCAACAAAAGTGACTCGCGTAATGGGAATGGCTATGTCCACCGGGCACTCGCTGAGCGTATCGGGGAAAACTTCGACCTTCCGAGAACCTTTATCGACCACCCCACAGGGCTCTAAATCATCCCCCGTAAACGACAAAGCGCCCGCCCCACGAGCCGTGGACCGAGCGCTTCGTGAAATAAATTCAGCTCAGATTACTTCTGAGGAACGTAGCCGTAACCACCACCGACACCACCGTGTGCGTTGTGCTGGACGGGAACAGTAGGAGCCTTGCTAGCGCATGATGCGAGTGCAAGAGCAGCGACAGCGAGGAGGGCGGAAACAACAGTTTTTGTCTTCATGATGTGTAGTTGGTGCAAAGGGTTTCACCTTTGTAATTGGCGAGGGTAGCTAGAATCCAAGCACCCTCAACCTTTCATTAAGCGGATTCTACAATAGTCAACGCGGTGCCCTCGGAGATGTTATCGAAAAGTTCGATGACGTCTGCATTCTTCATCCGAATGCAGCCCCAGCT
>JBCBZV010000268.1:0-2313 GCA_039815155.1 Pseudomonadota bacterium | reverse complement strand
CGTTCGAGCGTACGCCAAAAAAGTTTCGACCCTCCGACGGAGGCGAGATGAAATCAAAATCGAACAGCACACCGCCAATACGAAGCAAGGACACTGAGAAAGTAGAGGGCGATGCGCCTCCGGACTCATCGTCAAAGTCTACGCCGAGTGCAAATACAAGACCGGCCTGGCTTTGGATATCTAGGTCCTCAACTCCATTTAGCGCCAGCTCGATATTGTTGTCGCCGTCAAAATCGGCAGACCAATTCGCGAAATTCAGAGATGACTCGGAACCGGTGGAAAACGCGACGTCGCCGCTAACAAAAGGCTCGTTGGGGTTGTTCAATACAGCGTAGGCGTTAGAAGCTTCCTGCACATCGGTGATCTCAAGGAAAGCCTGCCGCTCGTCAAACAGTGCTACGGTCAGGTTGGGCTCGAAGGCATTTAGGCAATCATCGGGGCTCAGTGCTCCGGCTGCGTTGTCGCGAATGAGGGCGTTCGCTCCGACGAAATCGCTAGAGGCGCTGTGCGGCGTTTTTGGCCAGCCCAGGACTGGAGCAAGTGCGGAGCAATCGGCCAGCGAAGTGTTATTTTCTACAAATAGCAGGTTTCCTACGCTGGTGAGTCCGCTTAGTCCATCTAGATTGGTCAAGGCTTCGTTTTGCGAAACGACCACATCATTCGCAGTGGTGATCGCGCGGAGACCGTCAATTTGAGTCAGCACATCGTTTCCCACAATCCTCAGTAGACTATTTACGATGGTGATGCCGCTTAAGCCGTCTAGGTTTGTCAGGGCCGGATTCAGTGCGAACCACAGGTCACCGCCCACGCTAGTGAGTCCGCTTAGCGCATCAACGTTGGTTAGGCCTGGGTTTTGATCGAAAAACACGCCAGCCCCCACGCTGGTAATCGCGCTGAGGCCGTCGATGTTGCTAAGAGCGGTATTTCGAGCTATAGACAAGGCTCCACCTACGTGGTTGATGTCCTGTAAGCCGTTGAGGTTAGTGATGCTCGAATTATTTAAAATCCGGAGGTTACCCGTCACGACCCTGCAGGTACTCCCATTACCAAAATTGCTCTGGAAGGCATCGACGTCGGCCTGCGTGAAGAGATCGATATTCGCCGATGAGCACTCCAGCGGCTGCGCAACAATCGCGGGCATCAGCACACCGTTCCCGGATAAGCCAAGAAGTAACCATGCAAGGAGTCGCTGCGAAAATGGCATGCGTTTTTCTGGTCTTAAGACTAGTCCTGTCCAGACTAACAGAAAGCACTCCCGGCTGAGATCTGCTCAATGAGCCATTCTCGACGGGTAGCGATGCACAAGCTCGGAAACATATCGCCTTGGTGTCGATTGTGAGTTTGTCGAGTTTCTGTGACAGTTCACTTAATGGCTAGTGGGATCTATATGGAGTTTTGAATCTGAGAATTGAGCTGGCTGTCACCCACAATCCAAACAAATGCTGGCAGATGAGGGCTTTTACACAAGAATTCGCTGACTGTCGGCTTCGCAATCGCGACCCGCGGCCGCTAATACTCCAGCGGGGCTCTAAGTTCCTCGTTTTTACGCTAGCAACCATCTGCGCCTGTAAACCCACACGGCAATAAGCGATGCGACCGTGGGAACCAGCCCGATCGCCAAGCCCTTGAGTAGCTTCACGTTTGCAGCACCCGTGTCGATATCGTGTCGGTGGTTCCAGATCTCCACAATCTTGCCGTCTGAATCAAAGCGAAAAACATTAATGATCGGTATCTCGTTATTGCCGCCCATCACTTTAAACATCAGAGAGCGCGGTTCTAATCGCCAAAACCACCTTGTTGCTACCAGATTGCCTTCCGCAATCTGGTAGTCAATTTCACCAGTCATCACACCATTGTCGTGAAAGAAGTCGGCGATGAACTTTTGTTCTATGGAGGGCTCGGTCACGTTCTTCCGCTCGCCTGTATCGTGCACAACGTAGTCGTCGTGGAAAAACTCAGCGTAACGGTCGGTGTTATTGCTAAACCACAGTGCGTTATAGAACTCGGCAGCGATCGCTTTGTTGCGCTGTTCGATAACGCTTGACGTGTTTTCGGGTTGAGCACTTGCAGCCGCGATGGGAAGCAAAAGAATGAGTGTCGACCAATGTATGAATGTCATCTGATCCCCCTAACCGCTCTACGTGTTGAGCCTACTTGAATTACATAAAACCAGCTGTAGCGTGTAATTACCCCTATAGCTAATCGGGTGCTCCGGCGTGGTTTAACCACCGTACTGGACGTCAAAATCAAAGACTATCCGACGCATGCGGCTTCAAAGCCTGTGACCATGATTCCAAACTGTGCGGCCACTCG